>CAYGEE010000075.1:0-10745 GCA_964348765.1 uncultured Planctomycetales bacterium
GGGAAAATTCGACTGTCTGGGATCACTTATCCACGTTGAGATCTTAAGAAATGCTGGCTATTTAACACCGGCTGAAGCAAGTCGTCTGTCAAAAGCGCTTGAAGGCATTTATGATAGTTTTGAGAAAAATACGTTTAAGTTTGATCCCAACGCAGAAGACATTCATTCAAACATCCAGGATCTTTTAGAAAGAAAAGTTGGCAAGCTCGTCTTAAAACTACAAACCGCCCGCTCGCGAAACGATCAGGTTGCGTTTGCGACAAAACTGTATTGCAACGAAGAAAGTCACCGTTTGATGGCATCCGTCGATCAGTTTATCGATTGCATCCGGATGACCGCGGAGCAAAATAAATCACTTATTATTCCCGGGTTCACGCACCTTCAGCATGCTCAGCCGATTTATTTGAGTGATTATTTAGGAAGCTATGTTGAGATGTTAAAGCGCGATTTTTTACGGCTTAGAAATATGGATCAGAATTTAAGGATCACTTTGGGCGCTGGTTCGCTCGCGGGAACGCCGATTAGCGTGCAAACCTACAAAAAAGCGGCGGCAGAATTCTCAAAATCCCATTTGGGACCAACACCTTTTAAAGTTTTACCAACAGTAAACTCCGTTGATGCCGTTAGCGATCGGGATTTTGTCATTGAATTCTTAAGCGCGTTAGCCATTATGGCGATGCATTTATCACGGCTGTGTGAAGATCTCATTCTGTGGTCCACAAAAGAATTTGACTTCGTCGAACTTGATGACGCGTATTGCACAGGAAGTTCCTTAATGCCGCAGAAAAAAAATCCAGACTGTTTAGAATTGATCCGCGGATACGCCGGACGGCTTAATGGAAATCTCGTCAGTGTCCTGACGATCATGAAAGGGCTGCCGTTATCTTACAATCGCGACATGCAGCTTGATAAAGAACCGCTTTTTGAGTCCGTTGAAATTATGGAAAAAAGTTTGGATCTCTTAAAAGGCATCATTAAAACAATCGTCTTTAAGAAAGACAATATTAACACTCATCTTAAAGATGAATCGTTATACGCAACCGACATCGTTTATTATCTCGTCAAAAAAGGCGTTGCCTTTAAAGACGCGCACACGGTTGTTGGAGAGATCGTAAAATACTCGGCCGATCATCATTTGGAGATCAAAGCAATGCCGGAGAGTTTATTAAAGAAATTCTCGAGAAGCATTGTAAAGAAGGAGATCGTTAAACTTTTTGACCCAGAAATTTCCGTTGAATCTAAAAAATCCATTGAGAGAAAATAATGCACGATTTTCATTTTAAGAATAACGAATTGTATTGTGAAAAGACAACGGTAACAGATGTCGCTCATGCCGTTGGGACGCCGTTTTATCTTTACAGCTACAAAACACTTGTGGATCACTTCACAAAGATAAAAATCGCTTTTGCAAAAGCAAACCCTATCATCTGCTACGCGATGAAGGCCAATGATAATTTGTCGATCATGAAAACGTTGCTAAACGAAGGCTCTGGACTTGATATCGTTTCCGGAGGAGAACTAAAAAAAGCGTTACGACTTGGCGCAGATCCAAAAAAGATCGTCTTTGCATCCGTCGGCAAAACAGAAGAAGAGATTACACTTGCTTTAAATACCGGGATATTACTTTTTAATGTTGAATCATTGCCAGAATTAGAAGAGATCAACCGTATTGCCGGAAAGCTCAATAAAAAAGCACAAGCCGCACTTCGAGTAAACCCCGATGTCGCTGCCGCAACACACGAAGCGATAACGACCGGAACTTTGAAGAAGAAATTCGGGATCGATCTTAAAAGCGCTCGAAGCATCTATAAGTCGCAAAAGAGATTCAAACACGTAAGGATCAGCGGATTACATGTTCATATCGGTTCCCAGATAACTTCAGGAAAACCTTTTGTTACGGCGATCAAAAAAGTTTTGGAATTTATCGACAGCTTAAAAAAAGAAGGCATCACTTTAGAATATCTTGATATAGGCGGCGGGATGGGGATCATTTATAAGGATGAAAATCCACAGACCGCAGCGCAATACGCAGAACTTATTTTGCCGTATTTGATCAAAAGCGGGCTTAAGATCATCATGGAGCCGGGCCGTTTTATAGTCGGAAACGCTGGGATCTTTGTCACAAAAGCATTGTATTTGAAAGATAATGGATATAAAAAATTCATCATAGTCGATGGTGGGATGAACGATTTGATCCGTCCATCTCTCTATGAAGCATATCACGAGATCGTTCCGGTTAAAAAGACGAAGACGAGCATGATCACGGCGGATGTCGTTGGGCCGGTGTGTGAAAGCGGAGATTATTTCGCAAAAGAAAGAAAACTTCCTAAAGTTAAAAATGGCGAACTTTTAGCCATCATGAGCGCCGGAGCGTACGGCTTTGCCATGTCGAGCAATTACAATGCGCGGCCTCGTGTGCCGGAGGTTATGGTTAAAGGCAATCAATTTTATACGATCAGGGACCGGGAAAATTTTGAAGATTTAATTAAACATGAACAAATTCCGGAATTTTTAAAATGAAAAAGATCCCCTTTATAAAATATGCCGCGGCTGGAAATGATTTTCTCGTTGTGGAAAATTTAAAAACAGATGTTAAGAAACTGACCATTGCGGCGTGCGACCGCAAAACTGGCGTTGGTGCTGATGGGATCCTTGTTTTGGATAAATCGAAAACCTGCGATTATCGGATGCGCATTATTAATTCCGACAGTTCCGAAGCCGAGATGTGCGGCAACGGCGTGCGCTGCTTGGCAACGTATATTGTTCAAAATAAAAGTCCTAAGAAAAAAAGATTTACGATCGAAACGCTCGCTGGAACCATTCAAAATGAAGTCGAAGGTAATATTGCCTCCTCATGTTTAAGCGACCCAAAAGATTTTCGAGATAACATTGCCATCGATATTAACAGCAGAAAACTTCATGTGACATATATTGATACGGGCGTTCCGCATACGATCGTTTTTGTTTCGGAAATTGAAAAGATCAATGTCGAAAAGTTAGGGTTACTGATCCGCACTCATAAAGAATTCGCGCCTCGAGGAACGAACGCAAATTTTGTTGAACAAATCAAAGATGATTTTATTAAAGTCCGCACCTTCGAACGCGGAGTGGAAGGTGAGACACTTGCGTGTGGGACAGGAAGCGTCGCATCGGCGATCGTCACGTTCTTAAAAGCGAATCCGGATATTAAAACGAAAAAAAATATCGCTATGAAAGTCCAAACTTCCGGCGGAGAGATCCTCGAAGTTAAATTTGATGTCCTTGAAAAGAAAGTCACCAATGTGTGGTTAACCGGCAAAGTGAAGCTTATTGCCAAAGGAGAGTTTTATCATGTTTAAGGGTTCAATTGTGGCGATCGTCACACCTTTTATAAATGGAAAAGTTGATGAAAAAACACTGCGTGATCTCGTTGAATTCCAAATTAAGAACGGCACAAGCGCGATCGTTCCATGCGGCACAACGGGCGAATCGCCGACTTTAAATAATGAAGAACATCATCACGTGATCAAGATCTGTATCGATGCCGCAAAAGGCCGAGTTCCGATCATCGCGGGAACTGGATCCAATTCAACCGCCGAAGCCGTCGAGCTGACCCGTCAGGCTGAAAAATCCGGCGCCAAGGGCGCTTTAGTTGTGTCTCCTTATTACAATAGGCCGACGCAAAAAGGATTATATTTGCATTTTAAAACTATCGCTGACAGCGTAAAGATACCTATCATCCTTTATAATGTCGCCGGACGAACGGCTGTAAATATTGAACCGCCAACGATCGCGAAATTAGCAGTTGATTGTAAGAATATCATTGGTGTCAAAGAGGCATCCGGATCGCTTGAGCAGATGCAGGTCATCAAAAACCTTTGCCCGAAAGATTTTCTACTCATCTCCGGTGACGACACATTGACGTTACCGATTCTTAGTATCGGCGGAGTCGGTGTTATTTCCGTTTTAGCGAATATTATTCCGGCGGATATCGCAAAAGTTATTCAACTTTTTTTTCAAGGAAATTTAAAAGCGGCGCAAGATCTGCACGCAAAGATCCTTCCTTTGGCAAAGGCTATGTTTACTGAAACAAATCCTATTCCAATAAAAAAAGCGGTAGAAATTCTCGGCCTTTGCTCCGGAGAATTGCGCTTGCCCTTATGCGAGATCTCTGACGAGAATGCGATCAAATTAAAGAACGCTCTAGAAGTTTACGGATTATCTCATCAAACCGTCAAGGAGTCACGATGATCAAACTTGCCATCTCCGGCGCCCAAGGACGAATGGGCCAGCGTATCACGTATTACGCGCTTAAAGATAAAAATTTTTCCGTTAAAACACTTTTAGAACGAGAAAATCATCCGGAAGTTTCTAATAAAGTCGAAGGTTTGAATGTCACAACTGATATTTCAAAACTCGCCGGAAACGACGTCTTAATTGAATTCACAGCGCCAGAAGCGACGGTCAATCACGTCAAAGCCTGCCGGAAAAATGGCGTGAACATGGTGATCGGCACGACGGGGATGACCTTTGGACAGATCAGAGAGATTAAAAACGCTTCTAAAGATATTGCCATTGTTTTTTCATCGAATATGTCGGTCGGCGTAAACATTATGTTCAAACTAACCCAAATGGCAGCACAGAAATGCGGGAAAAACTATACGATGAATTTAACAGAGGCGCATCACATTCACAAAAAAGACGCGCCAAGCGGAACAGCGAAAACAATCGCTGAAATTGCTGAACAAGCATCAAAAAGAAAAGTTCAGGATATTAAATCAATAAGAGAAGGCGAGATTATCGGAGACCATGACATTGTTTTTGAAAGCGATGAAGACATTATCACGATCACTCATCATGCTAAAACACGCGATATTTTCGCCAAAGGCTCACTCGTCGCCGCGAAATTTGTTGCGGAAAAGAAATCGGGTTTATTTACGATGCAGGATGTCCTGGGGATGAGCTAAATGGAAATTAAGATCATAAGATCGAAGATCAATTCTGCTGAGCTTAAAAGAATTGTCAAAGATAACTACGGGGACATGGTCAAAGGCGTTTGCGACATAAAACGAAAACTAATCGCGCTTGGTGGCGAGCTGCATGCCGATGCCGAAGCTGTCCTCATTGAGGACGGATCCATTTCTCAGGATTTATGGGGCTTTAACATTTACCCAGAGAAACCTAAGGAAGAATGCATTGAATTTACTTCATTAATTAACATCAAACCTACGTTGGGAAACAAGTCAATAGAAATTAAAGACCTAAAGATCCAAGAACAGATTCAATTAGTAGTGAGCCTTTTTGTTGAGGGAACATGATCGAGCAATCACGCTGGGCAAAATTGCCGTTACTGGAACAGCTCGGTCACGTTGGAGCCGAAATCCACCGTGCAAATAATTGGGAACAAAAGAAAGACAAAACAAGCCGTAACAACGCGCTTGAGCGGGCGATCGACCTTATGGATCTAGTTTTAAACAATGTTAAGTTGCATCATAGGACAAAAGAGATTACGCGTTTAAGAGAAGTTGTCTGCGGATGCTACACGGATAGCGGTGAAAATACGACCTCACTACCTTTATTGGACAATTATTTTTTGGCATTGGCGGTTTATGCAAGGAATCAAAAATTTTCTACTTGATTATTTTACTACCGTTGAATGAGAGTACTTGTTCGACAAAAAAGCCAACGCCAAGTGGAAAAAGATGCTGTGGGTCGATGTGGCGTTTAAGATCTAAGATGAACATAGGAGCTTCACTATCTCTATGAATAATTCTAATAGTACTTTAACCAAGGAGCACCAGAAAATGCAGATCGAATTTGCTGATAGATTAAAAGAACTTCCGCCGTATTTATTCGTTGAGATCGACAAAGCCAAGCGTGCGGCGCTTGCCGAGGGGCGGGATGTGATCAATTTGGGCGTCGGAGATCCGGATTACCCGACACATCCGCATATTATTGAGGCGATGAAGAAGGCTTTGGATAATGGGAATAATCATCATTACGCGTTCGATGCTGGTTTGCCGGAGTTGCGAAAAGAGATCGGAGTTTGGTTTAAGAATCGGTTTAATGTTGAGCTTAATCCAGATAATGAAATTTATCCTTTGATCGGTTCCAAAGAAGGATTGGCGCATTTGCCTTTGGGAATTATAAATCCGAAAGATAAAGTTTTATTGACGGACCCGGCGTATCCGGCGTATCGGCCGACGATCCAGTTCGCGGGCGGGAAGATCGTCAACATTCCCTTGAAAGCCAGCAATGATTTTTTGCCGGATCTAAAAAAGATCGAAGAATCCAATGGCGCGAAAGCAGTCGTTATCAATTATCCGAATAATCCGACGGCAACAACAGCGACAAAAGAATTTTATACCGAACTTGTACGTATTTGCCTTGAAAAGAACATTATCATTGTTTCAGACATGGCGTATTCGGAAGTTTATTTCGACGGACAGAAACCGATCAGCATTTTTGAGATCGATGGGGCAAAAGACATCGCGATCGAATTTCATTCGTTCTCGAAAACCTATTACATGACCGGCTGGCGGATCGGCTGGGCGTGCGGGAATCAAACTTTGATCGCAGCTTTGGCGAAAGTCAAAACCAATTATGATTCCGGGATCTTTCAAGCGATCCAAGTCGCAGCGATCGCGGCATTAAGAACTGATCCGGAAATCATTGAAGATATGCGGCAACTCTATCAACAACGCCGTGATTATCTTATTAATGGTTTACGAAGTGTTGGATGGAAGATCACTCCGCCAAAAGCAGCATATTATGTATGGGCGAAGATCCCAAAAGGATTTGATACATCGATGGAAACGTCAAAGAAATTCTTAGATGAAGCCAATATCGTTGTCACGCCAGGAAATGGCTTTGGCGAAGCAGGAGAAGGCTACGTTCGCTTAGCACTGACAGTGACCAAAGAGCGGATCAACGAAGCGGTGGAGCGATTGAGAAAAATCTTATAAAAGCTATAAGTTATAAGTTGTAAGTTGTAAGTTATAAGCGTGCAAAACAAAACTTTTCTTACAACTTAAAACTTACAACTTACGACTAAACAGGAGGCAACAATGTCTACGGTCTTCATCGGCCTTGGCAGCAACCTAGGCGACCGATTAAAAAATATTGAGTCAGCGATCGATCATTTAAGGGCAACAGGCGCTGAAATCGTCCAGTGCTCTGCCGTTCGAGAAACAGAGCCAATCGGCGGGCCGAAACAAGGAAAATTCCTTAACGCGGTCGTGAAGATTCGTACAAAATTTTCTCCGGAAGATCTTCTTGCAGAACTTAAATCCATTGAAAAAAAGCTCAAAAGAAAGAAAGTTGTCAAAGACGGCCCGCGTACGATCGATCTTGATATTCTTCTTTACAATGATCTAAAGATCAAAACAGAAAAATTAACCATTCCGCATCCTCGAATGTGGGAACGAGATTTTGTGATGATCCCATTGAAGGATCTTTCATTAGATCTACCGAAATCTTTTTTACATGCGAATCATTAGATCGATCCCTATTCTTGGTCAGGAGCTTGCTAAACTTAGGGATCGAAAAAGATCCATCGGTTTTGTTCCAACCATGGGCTGCCTTCATGAAGGCCATGCGTCACTTCTTCGCCGCGCAAAAAAAGAAAATGACATTGTTGTTTTAAGTATTTTTGTCAACCCCTCACAATTTGGACCAAAAGAAGACTTCAAGAAATATCCCAGAACATTTAAAGAAGACGTCCGTCTTGCAAAAAAAGAAGGGACTGATATTATCTTTTCCCCAACAATTAATGAGATTTATCCGCAAAGAATGCAAACCTATGTTGATGTTCCAGAGTTAAGCAATGTGCTCTGCGGCAAAACTCGGCCGGGACATTTCCGTGGAGTATCGACGGTCGTCGCAAAATTATTGAATATTGTTTGGCCCAACTCACTTTATCTCGGAGAAAAGGACGCACAGCAAGTGCAAGTGATAAAAATAATGGTTGCCAATTTAAATTTTCCAGTTAGAATTAAAACATGTCCGACGGTACGAGAAAAAAACGGACTCGCATTAAGTTCGCGGAACAAATATTTAACGGAAATTGAAAAAAAAGAAGCAGCTGTTCTTTATCATTCTTTGCAAGAAGCAAGAAAAAAGATCCTCGCAAAAGAGAAAAACCCCAAAAAGGTCATTGAATTCATATCAACAATGATCACCAAGAACAGTTCCGGGGTTATCGATTATATTGCATGTGTCGATGCAGAGGATTTAAAAGAACTTTCAATAATTCAAGGAAAGATCCTGCTGGCGCTGGCCGTTAAATTTGGGAAAGCCCGGTTGATCGATAATATTATCTTCAAGGTTTCATGACTTTTAAGAAGTTAAAAATAGGCATTGTTGGCTGCGGCGCGATCGGTTCTCGGATCGCCAAAAGCACGACAAACGAATTAAAACACCATTGTCAGTTAAGTGGTGTTTATGATATTGATGAATCAAAAGCCTTTGACCTAGCTCAAACCTTAGGACTCAAGAACATCGTGCATCCGACCCTCAAGAGCCTGATCAAAAATTCCAACTGCATCGTTGAAGCGGTCAACGCGAAAGAAACACATCCTATCATCAAAGAAGCCTTATCATCTGGTAAGAATGTTCTGGCGATGAGCGTTGGAAAACTCTTAAATTCGCCTGATCTATTTGAATTAGCCAAAAAAAATAAATGCCAATTGCTGCTCCCATCGGGAGCTGTCGCGGGGATCGATGCGGTTAAAGCTGCAAGCCTTGCGAGCATTAAGTCCATTAAACTAACGACCCGAAAACCACCATCCGGATTTCGAAATAATTCTTATTTCATCAATAAAGGCATTGATCTCTCAAAAATAAAAAAAGAAACGATCCTTTTTGAAGGTAAAGTCGACCGGGCAGTCAAAATATTCCCGCAAAATATCAATGTCGCAGCTACTTTAGCTTTAGCATCAGGCGCGGAAGGGAAAGTGATGGTCAGGATCATGACTTCTCCTGACTATAAAACAAATACTCATGAAATTGAAATTATCGGCGATTTCGGGCGGATCGTGACATCCACCGAGAATGTGGTCTGTCCAGATAATCCAAAAACAAGCTATCTTGCAGTCCTTTCAGGGATACAAACTTTAAAACAATTTTGCACGGGGATCATGATCGGGACTTAGTTGACTAACTTCACTTATATTAGAAGTTAGAAGCTAGAAATAAACGTAATCCACAACAACCACAAGGAGGAGGAACAAATGGCTAAGAAAGTTACGAAAGTCGGAGTAAAAAAAGAAAAAGGGTACCTTTATTTCGTCGATAAACAAGGCGATGTATCCTGCGCAAAAATGGCTCGCGGAGACAAAAAAGGCGGAGCTATCAAGAAAGTCGCAAAAGTTGGTATCAAAAAAGAAGCCGGTCATCTTTATTTCATCGACAAACAAGGTGACATTTCCTGCGCCAAGATGGTCAGAGGCGGCAAGAAAAAGAAAAAAGGCAAAAAATAATTCATTAAGTCAAATAGCAAATAAAAACAACCCTATATCCTTTATTGGATGTGGGGTTGTTTTTTTTATAAATTTTCCGCCAGGCGCAGAATCAATGTTTTGACTAATAATCAATTGTTCCGTCGAGAATCACGTAAAGCTGCTAAACGTAAGAATTCTGGCATGCTGGTTCTGCAGGATATCCGTCGGCTCATTGAATCGGCGCGTTACCGGACGGTTCAATATATCAACGCGGAACTTACAATGCTTTATTGGAAAGTCGTTGAGCGTATCCGGCGGGAAGTTTTAAAAGAGATCGCGGATCAATTGAGCGAGGCGAAGACGCTAACGGAAATCCATGAGCTGTTGGTGGCGAACGAAGAGTTTAAGGACATGACGTTGGCGGATGTACGCAATGATTATATGCTAGCGAGTTCCGTGTTTTATCAACACGCGAAGGTCATAAGTTTTAAGCGTAAAGCTCAAATAACTTTGCAACGGAATGGATCTTTAGGTGGGATGGATTTGATTTTAGAACATTATGGGTCCGTATTATCTTTGGGGAGAACACGAGCAGGTAAAAAGCGAGAAATTTGGGATGCTGTGGAAACTATGGGCACAGAAAGAGTGTTTGAACTTAAAATGAGCACGCAGCAGCTAGAAGAAATTCTTGGCGAATATGATGAAGATCGAGTGGATGATTTATTTTCGCTTCTTGTGGAATTATTTGAAGATGGGCGGCATATGCAAAAGGATCTATCATTTGAGCCGTTGATAGAGGATTTGGTAAGAGATTATAGTTTTTTATCAATTCAACATATTAAAAACTCTGTTAGCTCCTTAGATTGAGAGAATATCAGGATGAGGGGAGTCCATGTAAGGGATATTTATTCTGAACAATTTTGGTCAACGATCTATTCGGATGAAGCCATGCTGGTTCAATCACCGGGTGGTATTGATTTAAATGTTAATGAAAAAACATTAGAGGAGTAAGGTGACAAGATAAAATCTTGGATTCCAATCGATCCTTCAGGCTGGCAGAATTTTAAAACCAATGGTTTCGTTCCAATAATTATCAATATCACCCCTCCCACAAGTCTATTGTTGCTTCTTGCTGAACCAAGCCAATCAACAGATTTAATAGCTGTTAGTTCGTTGAATTAACTGGAAAGTTTTTTATAGACTTAGATCAAGTTAAAAATTACACTATTTTATAGTCATTTTGGTCCAGAAAAATAGAGGTTGACACGGCTTTGGAAAAAGATCTAAAGTTGTCGCACTATGAGTTACAATTCGTGGATGTAATAC
>CAYGEE010000076.1:0-10739 GCA_964348765.1 uncultured Planctomycetales bacterium
AAAACGAGCATGATGCCATGTGCTTTGTCTAGCGCTTCACTTAATATTATTTTCGTATTATCATCCATTGCTTTTGTTCGCTTCCCAAAATTGAGTTTAAAGTGTCAGGCACTTTAAAAATTTAATAAAAGGGACAAGTCACTCATAGACTCTTTCCCGTCATGAGTTTCTTGATCCAGGGTGTTAAGTTTCTTCATTCTTGATCACGTAAAGTAAAAACGCCGCTGATGCTGCACTAAAGACGCTGTAGTCTAAGGGAGCTTTGATTCCAACAGTTAGGGTCATGGATAACGCAAAAATAAAAAGGAGAATCGCACTTGCAAGGGCTGTTTCTTTGACTCGAAATCCAATCATAAGAGCGATCGCAAACACAATTTCTAAAAATGTGGCTATCCCTCCGATAGCCGGGATCAGCGATTTCGGCACCCAGGGATTAAGGATGGCGGTGTAGTCTAAAAATTTAGCAAAATTCCCCCAGGCGATACCCGGCGCGCCGGCCGGGCCCCAAAAACCAAAACGATCAGCGACGGCGGATAAAAATCCTATGGCAAGTGCAAAGCGTGCTAGGGTCACAGCTGCATTTTTTAATTTCATGATTTTTCTCCAGAAATTGTGAGCATTTTGTTGGCGCCAACAAAATGCTCTGCTATTCCGTATTATTGAAAACCTTTTGTAATTTCTTATGCTGTTTTAAATTGTCGCTCCGATCAATTTTAATTTCAATGATTGTTGGGATTTTCTGTTTGATCGCTTTTTTGTACACATTCGATAATTGGGAATAGGCATGCCTATTCCCTACCAGCGCATGTTTGATCCCAAACATTCTTGCTGCTTCCTTAAAATTCAACCCATGCGGTGTTCCGAAGAATTTTTCGAAGATGTCGGTGTATCCGGCGATCGGGAGGAAATTAAAGATCCCGCCGCCGTTGTTGTTGATTACCACGATGACAAAAGGTGATTTCAGCGATTTGAGCATTGATAAGGAATTGAGATCATGGAGGAACGCGAGGTCGCCGATGACCAGAGTAGTGGGTTTAGTGGGGTTAGTGGAATTAGTGGTAACAGGGTCGCGATCTTTACCACTAACGCCACTAATCCCACTAAGTCCATTAGCAAATCCACATGCAGTCGCAATAATCCCATCGATGCCAGACGCCCCGCGATTAGAACCCACAACAACCGGATTTCCGTCATTGGTCGCGTACCAATCCATATCCCGGATCGGCATGGAGCTGGCTAAAAATAACGCGCTGTCTTTTGGGATTAATTTTGAGATCGTCCGCGCGATGGTGATCTCGCTTAATGCTTTTTCTTTCTCGATTGTGTGATGCGCCTTGTCAGATAAAATTTTTAACCGTTTAACCCAAACATCATCTAACCGGGCTTTGCTCACAGCTAAAACATTTTCACAGAAATCCAGGACAGACGTTTGAAAACGCAGCGTCACTTGATGCAACGGATCGTTTCTTAACGGATGATTTAAGACGCTGATATATTGCGCAGGTTTAACGGCATCGATAAATTGATAATAGCGCTTGGACGTCATCCGTCCGCCTAAATGGATAATTGTGTTGGGCTTAAAGTCTTTTTTCAATTTGTCCGATAATAAAAGTTGATCGAAATAATGAATAACGTTTTTGTGATTATTCCCAAGACGTAGTCCCGACGTAATATCAGGAAAAATCGGAAAATTTAATCGTTCAGAAAGTTTTAAAACAATATCCTGCTCCTCTTTGCCGCCGATCTTTCCGACGACAATCAGGCCTTGTTTAATGTCTGATAAAGATTTAAGAAGTTCTAGATTTAAGGAATTGAGTTTAGGTTTCGTCTCAACATACGTCGTCCATGGCTCTAACCCCTCGCCCCAAGCCCCTAGTCCCTTTAAATATTGTGTGAAATTTTCGTTAGTTTCAATTGGAATAAGTGGTTCACGAAACATACAATTCAAATGCACAACCCCAGCCATTCCGCTTTTGGCTTGATAAACGGCTTGATCGATTGTGGTTAAAATAACTTCCGGTTTTATGTCGGTCGTCGGGCATGGAAAATCAAAAAACCATTTGGCGTATTTGCCGAAAATATTGACCTGATCGATCGTCTGGTCTGCTCCGGTATTACGCAATTCCGGTGGACGGTCGGCGGATAAGACAATTAAAGGTAATTTTTTCTTTGAAGCTTCAATAATCGCCGGTAAAAGATTTGCGACAGCCGTTCCTGATGTTGTAATGATCACGCAAGGCTTTTTTGTCGCGGAAACATAACCTAAAGCGTGAAATCCTAAGCCGCGCTCGTCAAAATGGACAAATGTTTTTGCTTTTGGATTACGCGCAACTGAAACAGTCAACGGAGCTGAACGTGAACCGGGTGCCACGCAGAAATAATCTACACCGTTACGGATGAGTTCTTCGATGATGAGTTGTGACCAAAGATAGTTGATGTTGGGGGATTTGTTCATTTTTATAATATTAGTGATTTATGGGTTTGGGTGTGGAAGCGAGTATGGTTTAGGGGTTTAGGTTTTGGTGCTAATCAAAACCTAAACCAAACCCCAACCTCCTCACCATACACGCATCAACACCAAAACCCTTTTTTATGTTCCATTATTTAATATTTGCAAAAACGCACTCAACTTATTCTCGATCTCCCCCCACTCACTATCACATTCGGATCCCTTTACGATCCCCGCACCGGCAAACAAAGAAAGTTTATTCTTTTCAACGAGCCCGCAGCGGATGGCGACGATGAATCCTGAGCCGTCGTGACCGATGTAGCCAATAGGGCCGGCGTACCAGCCTCGGCTGAACGGTTCATTGTTTGTGATAAATTTTAAAGCCTCTTGCGTCGGTTTTCCGGCAACGGCGGGTGTTGGGTGAAGCGCTTGCAAGATATGATAGTTTTCCGTCGTTGGACGTGGTGTTCCGTTAAATTGTGTTAACAAATGATGGCCTGTGGAAAGTTCAAGGATCTGCGCGGCTGAATCAACAGTAATTTGCAAACACAACGGCTTTAAATTAGTGTTGATCGATTCGACCACGATCGCGTGTTCTTTGTTGTCTTTTTGTGAATGTAAAAGCTCTTGGCGTAATTTTTCATCCTCAGCGGGATTTTTGCCCCGCGTCGTTGTTCCCGCAATCGCTTCACTCTCAAGACGCCCCTTCCCTCGTCGGAAAAGCCGTTCCGGAGAGGCTCCCAAAAAAGAAATGTTGGGAATTGGTTCGTAATAAAAATGAAAACATTGCGGTGTTTTTTCTTTTAATTTCTTCAAAAGCCCCAGCGCATCGAAGGCCGCATCGTAAACAAATTCTGATTTTCGCGCCAAAACGATTTTCTCAACTGCCTTTGTCTCAATTGCGGTTAATGTCTTTTTAAAAAGCTCGTCCCACTCTGTTTTATTGGGGATATTTTTTGAAGAAGTCAATTTTGGAATGGAAAAGGCTTTTGGAGTTATTTCAAACTGGATCTTTTCAATGTCTTTGAGGATTCCCTCAATAATTTCTTTTTTGATGTCATTAAAATTAATGTTAAAGGCGAAAAAATATTCATTATTGTTTTTGAGTAACTCAAAACGCGGGACAAAGAAATGATATTGGCCGAAGGCCTTCCATTCCTCACCGGAAGGCTCGGGTGAGAAAGAAATTCCACCGTAAAAACGCAAATGGTGATTGTCATCAGAGAGATGATCTTCACAATATTCAAAGAGCTCTTTAAGATCCGCCGGTTTATCGCTTTTGATCGATTGAGCCTGGCCGAGTGCGGCAATTTCAAAACTTCTATCGCGGCTGGAGAAATAAAATTTGTGCGAAAGCGTCTGATTTTGCATCCAGCTTGAAATATCACACGCCTCACAAGGGAATTCGTAGCGGATGATCTTTAAATGTGTTCCAATGGGCTCGATGCTATTTATGAGTTTAGCAACAATTTTCGATAAGGCCGGCTTGATTTCGCAGAGAGAGTATTTTTTGTCGGATTTAAAGAGAGTGATCATTATGTAGAATGCAATTATTAAAAACGAAATACAAGTAATTGTGAAGCGTCGTTCGTGCCTGCCCTGGCAAGCGCAACTGGCAGGCCAGGGAAGCGTGAAGCGCTTTATTTAATCGCTTCACTTTTCACGCTTTAGATTCTTTTAAAGTAAAATACTTATCCCCCTGATAAATCGTCGCTACCCCAAAACAGAGCATTGTCGCGTGGATATTGTCAAAACCAGCTTCTTTCATCAGCCGGCAAAAATTTTCGCCGTAAGGGAATGTTTCGATCGTTTTGTTGAGATATTTGTAGGCTTCAAATTGTCCTGAAAAGATCAATCCGATCAAAGGAACAAAGTTCCGCAAATAAATAAGGTAAAGGAATTTAAGACCGGGGTTTTTGGGAAGAGAGAATTCCAGGATGAGCGACCGTCCGTCGGGCTTAAGGACGCGGTACATTTCTTTTAAGGCGATCAAAGGATCCTGCAGATTTCTGATGCCGAAGGCGATCATGGTTTGGTCGAATTTATTGCTGTTAAACGGGAGGTGATTCGCATCACCTAAAGAAAGCGTGATCTTATGCGCGCATTCGCGTTTCTTGACCTTTATTTTCCCCTCTTCTAACATCTTTTGAGAAAGATCGATCCCGAAGGCTTGAGAAATATTCGGATTTTGACAAACTGACGCGAGTAAACAATCCGCGGTGCCTGTGGCGATATCTAAAACCTGCTGGTTCTGGCGCTTTTTAAAGAAGCTTTTAAGCAGCCGTTTCCAAGACATGTGCATCCCTAAAGACAGCATGTCGTTTAGTAGGTCATAACGCGGAGCGATCTCGTCAAAGATCTTCCAGGATTCATTTTTATTGAGGACTAACGTTTCACTTTTCATAGGGATTTCCGTTAAAAACTTGAAACATCGTAGCATATTTTATTTGGAATATCAACAGAAGGAACTGTCTGCTTTGTGTCTTTGCGAGGAACGCCCTGCCTGCCGGCAAACAAAAGTCACGAAGCAATCTTTTGAGATTATCTAAAAAGATTGCTTCATTCCCGTTGGTCGTTCGTAATGACACAAATACATTAAATTTGAATTAAGAAAATTAAGAATGATGGGAAAGAAATTGTTCCGCTTCAAGTGCTGCCATGCAACCCGAGCCGGCGGCGGTGACCGCTTGGCGGTAGATCTTATCTTGCACATCTCCGCAGGCAAAAACGCCTTCGACGCTCGTTTTGGTCGTTCCAGGTTTGGTTTTGATGTATTGGGACTCATCCAATTCGACCTGGCCGTCTAAAAAGGATGTGTTGGGAAGATGTCCGATCGCATAAAATAGGCCGTTTGCGGATAAAACGGATTCCATGTTCGTTTTAATATTTTTAACTTTAACCCCGGAAACTACTGATTCGCCCAAAATCTCTAGCAGGACAGTATTCCAATGTAATTCGATCTTTGGATTGTTTAGAACTCGATCTTGGCTGGCTTTTGAGGCGCGCATCTGGTCGCGGCGGATCAAAAGATGGACTTTACTGGCGAATTTTGTCAAATAGGTCGTTTCTTCAACGGCGGAATCTCCGCCGCCAACAACAGCTAAGACTTTATTTCGAAAGATCGGCAAAGCGCCATCACAAACAGCGCAAGCGGAAACGCCACGTTGCCACAATCGCTCTTCACCAGCCACACCCATTCGTTTGGCTGTGGCACCGGTCGCGATAATGACCGCTTTTGATTCGATCATCCCTTCTTCCGTAAAAATTTTGAAAGGGCGATTTTTAAGATCTACTTTATCAACAGTTAATGTCTTAATGCGAGTACCGCATTTTATCGATTGGGCGCGCATGAGTTCCATAAGCTTTGGCCCATCGATACCTTCTGGAAATCCGGGGAAGTTTTCGACCTCGGTGGTCGTTGTGAGTTGTCCACCAGCGGCAACACCACCGGCTATGAGGCCTTCAAAAATCAGGGGATTTAATTTGGCTCTTCCGGCGTAGATCGCCGCAGTATGTGCGGCTGGGCCGGAGCCAATGATTACGACATTTTCCATCGGAATTAGATTCTATATTCGTTGAAGATATCCGCGATCGGCCTTTTTGGCGCGTCAGTGAGTTGCTTTTGCATGATCTCATCATAACGTGGTTTATTTGGGTTGTGATAAAACAATCCGAAATAACGCCGCTCCGCATCCGCAAATTTAAATGCGTCCTGAAGGTTTGATGGATCATGTGCCACAACCTCCACTTTGCCTTCTAAACGTTTATCGATTGGAACGCCTTTGTCATGCGACAAAAAGGAAAACCACGCTGAGCTCTTATGATCAAAATTATTCGGATCAAAATGCGGGCATCTTTGTGAGATATGCACAAAAGCAAATCCATTATGAGCAAACGCCGCTTTTAAAGTGCTGACCATATGATCAGGGATCCAGTCGGCGGTACTAGCGATAAATGATCCGCCGATTCCTAATGCTAACCGAACAGGATTTAAGGGGTCCAAATATGTTCCGGTTGGCTGTGTCATGGTTTTGTGTTCTTTACGTGTCGTCGGTGATGTTTGATTTTTTGTCAGCGCATAAAGCTCATTGTCATACATTAAAAAGACGCACTTAAAGTTCTTATTGATCCCGTGGAGAAGATGGTTGCCTCCAATGCTCATCGCATCTCCATCGCCGGAGTGGATGAATAAATTGAGGTCGGGCCTTGCTAAACGGATTCCCGTTGCGACGGTGATCGCGCGACCGTGGATCGAGTGAACGCCGTAAGCGTTGATATAGTTCGGCGCGCGTCCTGAACAGCCGATCCCTGATACGTTGACGGTGTTATGAGCGACGATCTGACTGTCAACCATAAATTTTTTGACGGCCATAATGACGCCGAAATCTCCGCAACCGGCGCACCAGCGTGGATTTTCCGTATGAAGGTCTTTTATCGTTAGTGGTACAGTCTGAGGCACTTGAGTATCAGTGGGAGTAGACATTATAACAGCTCCTTAACTTTAGCACGGATCAAATTAGGCGGAATCGGCCGTCCGGTGGCTCGAGACACGATGGGCTTAATATCCATCAGTGTTTCAGCACGCAATAACAACGTCAGAGGGCTTGGCTTTAGATCGTCCCCGTAAGCTGATTCCACAACAACAACTTTTCTAAATTTATTGAATATTTCTTTAAGCATTAAAGGAAGCGGATAAATGATCCTAAAACACATACCTCCGACTTTTAATCCCTCATCCTGACAGGCGTGAACAGCCTCCGCGATAACTCCGCGCGTGCTGCCCCATCCGACGACCAAAACGTCGCCTTCGGTGATTTTTCCGAACATTTCCGGTTTCTTTAGAGCTCGTCGGACAACATGGACTTTTTCATTGCGGACTTCATGCGAATGCTGATTGGTTCCGGCGAAATAATTGATCGATCCCTTAGAATCGGTGTTAAGGCCAGTGACACGCCTCATCATATTGGGAGTTCCGGGATCCGATTGAACGGTGCGGACCATTTCAATTTTATCCGGCAATCGATTGATCCAGAAATGATTTAAAATGAAATCCGGGATGTCATTAATATTTTTAAGTTCGTGTGTTTGCGGTTTATCAATGACTTTGTAGCAGTTTGCCGTCTGAAAATCGCTCATGATAAAAACTGGCAAACGCAATTTTTCTGCTAGGTAACGGGCAATGTGCGGCGCATAAAAACAATCCAGGATATTTCCGACGCTCACGATGATTTTTGTGTAATCGCCATGGCTGCCAAAAAGAACACTTAAAAGATCCGATTGTTCTGTTTTTGTAGGCATCCCGGTCGACGGACCTGAGCGTTGGACGTCGGTGATCACGATCGGGATCTCAGCGGCTGCTGCGTAACCGATAAATTCCTGTTTTAAAGATATCCCCGGGCCTGAACTGGCCGTCATTGCCGGAACGCCACTGTAATAGGAACCGATGGCGGCACCTATGGCGGAAATTTCATCTTCTGCCTGATGGACCATCCCGCCGTATGATGGGAATATTTTGGCGAGCGTATGCATAATGGATGTCGCAGGTGTGATCGGATAACCGCTAAATAATTTAAATCCGGCGTCAATTACGCCTAAACTTAAAGCGGAATTGCCGTCGATCAGGATCTGTTCTTTTTCTTGGATCGGTGTGGGCTTGATCTCGTAAGTAAAATGGATCGTTTCTTTGGCATAAGCGTGGCCGCAATGGAACAGTTCAATGTTTTTGTTTAAGACTTCTTCTTTTAATTTCTTACCAAAGGTCGATTTAATCTCATTGATGACGGCTTCCTCCGACATGTTGTAGATCTGGGCGAGCATGCCAAGGTAATACATGTTTTTTCCTTTACCGCCTAAAAATTTCAGAATTTCCTGAGCTGCAGGAGTTGTTTCAATGGGATAAATGCTCAACCCTAATTTGGTGACGCGCTTGCAGACTTTTTCAAAGGATTCTTCGTTGCTGCTTTTATCGCTCATGTCAAGAAGGACACGGCAATTGGGATTATGCTCGTCATCGTCGAGCCGGCGATTTAAAACGATTTCATGCGCTGCTAAAATAATATCGGTATTATTACCAATGTTTTTAAGGTCAAATTCAGCGACACGGATGATAACGCCTGAAAGAGCGGCGCTTGTTCGTGGCGGCGGGCTGATTTCCGCGGGGATCATGGGTTCAATGTAGACGTGCCGGCCGGTATGTGCAAAGGCGCTGATCAAAATATCACCGGCTTTCTGAGCGCCGAAACCAGCATCCATAAGCAATTCAAATCGGGTGACTTTTACTTTGTGCGTGGACATATATATTCCTTGAGAAGATAAGTGATAAGTTTAATTGTATTACTATAGCACTACTTGATTTGACCGCAATAAAATTTTGTGATTTTATGAAGCGGTTTTAACTCTTTCTTGTGGGGCGTAGATCTTCGACTGTTTTCATGAGCAGTTTGGAAATTGTAGAATCTCTTTTCGTCGGCATTTCGATCGATTCGTTCTCTAGAACGTCATCTAAAGGGATTTCTGATTTTATCGTAAACCCTAGGTCTTTAATCATTTGCAAAGTCCGCCGTCTTTCCGCTCCTTTGGTGTTCAAATAGCCGTCCAAAAAGAGGGAATTTGCCGGATAAAGCGCTAGCGCTTCCATACTTCTTAAATGAAACTCGCGGCCGGCGGCAATGCGTAGTTCTGATTTGGGATTTAAAAATCGAAACAGGCAGAGAACGCGCAGGCAAAATTCCGGCGATGAGATCGTATGCTGATTAAGGACATTGCCTTCGATCGGAATGAGCAAATTAACAGGAATCGAAATAACTCCCATATTCCGAAGCGTATAAGCCACATCAATGATATCGGCAACGGTTTCATTCATCCCGATGATGATTCCCGAACACAGCCCGATCCCTGCGTTTTTGGCTGCTCGCAGGGTGTTCAACCTGTCTTCGAATGTGTGTGTTGTGCAAATGTTCGGATAATTGCGTTCTGAGGTGTTTAAATTATGATTTAATCGGTCAAGCCCAGCGGCTTTTAGTTGTTTGGCTTTGTTATCGTCAAGAAGTCCGGTCGAAACACAGATCTCGATCGGATATTGTGATTTTATTTTTCGGATCAAATTAGCTAGATGCTCTGTCCGGCTTTGTGATGGGCCGCGGCCGGCAAAGACCATGCAGTAACGGAATGCGCCTTTTTCGTAAGCGTTCTTCGCTTCCGCCAGGAATTCGTCGTCAGATTTTAAAGGATATTCTTCGATGTCGGCTTTTGATGTTTTTGCCTGTGCGCAGTAATGGCAATCTTCCTGGCAGGACCCGTTCTGGGCATTATTGATGATATGGATCATCACATCCTTGCCGGTGAAAGTTTTTCGAACTTCATACGCGGCATTTAAAAGCGGCAAGATCTCAACTTCTGGAGAATTAAGGACCTCCAGAGATTGATTGCGCGAAAGTTCCCTTTGTTGTATACTTAAGTCAGCCAGTTGATGGTAATAGTTTCTATTCATATTCTTATATTTTCCTCGTTGTCAGGTGTTCTCGAATTGAGTTGTATTCTAGTATAAGCAGTTCCATAAAGCAAATATCAAATTTTTTTAATTCCTGAAATAAAACTTGTAAGTGAGGTTTGAGGTTGTATACTAAATGAAAAATATGAGTAAATTACATACAGTTCACATTCCCGTTATGGGAACCGGCTTTTCGATCGATACTCCCGTCAAGGTTGCCCGTTACGGCATTTCTTCCGTTATTTCCCTTGTCGATGACACTTTGATCGAACAAATGCGAAAATTCTATTGCGAGAAGGCGGGTGAAGCCTACACGCCGATCACAAAGTATGATCATGACTTCCGTGCTCGACGCATTACGGAATATTTAAATCTTTTAGACAGGATCATTAAAAAACAATTTGCCGAACTTAAAGCTTCTGCGTTTGAGACTGGAACTGAGATCACAAAGTATTTCGAACTTCTTCCCGACTCTTCTCCTGTCAAAAAAACATATCTTAAAATGCTTGCGACCGTTGACGCGAACTTGAAACAAAAAATGCAGGCGGAACTCCGTGAAAGTATCCGTCCTGGATTTATCAACGTCAACATCATGACCAAACTCGACCGGACGAATTATGATCTAAAAGGCGCTGAACTGACGTCGGAATTCTCTGATGCGCTGGCCGCTCTGCGCGGTTACGCGCAAAGCACTCTTCATTCCGCGATCGTTTTTTCGGCCGGGATCAATCGCCGTCTTTATAGTTATGTTGAAAATTTTAAGGATTTTTCCGCTGATGTGACTGGTTTTATCCAGAAAAA
>CAYGEE010000077.1:0-10715 GCA_964348765.1 uncultured Planctomycetales bacterium
GGGTACTCTTTATTGAGATCAGGAAATCGGAATTCTCCTTTCAGCGCACTTAAAAAAGAGTTCCAACCTAACGTCAAAAAAGATTTATTCATGAATAATCTTTCTTGAATTATTTTAAAAATTAAAAACGGCAAAATCTTCTCATGCAAGATCTTATCCATCCGATCAGAACTCGTTGTTCCTATTAAATACCCGACAACACGGCCTGCAAAGACAGCCACAAAACTTGACTCCGATTCATAATCAGTAAAATACAGCGTCAACGCATCCGCGATCAATGATTGATCATCGAGATAAAGATGCGGATCTTCCAAAAAAGAAGTCTGAACACTAATAGCGCGAACCGTATCCCTATCCGACGGCAGATACTTTCGGATAATGATATTATTTTCCCGCATTAGAATGCTCCAATTTTAATATCCTCCAAGCTGTTGACTCCAAAGAGATCCCCGCGATATAAGCACGCACTGATGTTAACACATAATCTGGATTATCCAAACTTACCAGCGGGAATTGGATCAAAAGCTCATCCGCCTTATTTTGAAAGATCATGTTAGAAACAAAGATCTTATCTAGCTGATCATAGATCTTCACAAATCGATCAAAAGAAATGGGGTAGGGGAGATCTTCTGCGTGCGCAGAAACGGCAATCACTCCAAAGAATACAATCAGAAAATATTTTCTTAACACGCAAGGAATCTGGAATGACAAAGAATATAAAAATGAATAAAAATTTACATGTGGTGTTATTTACTAATCCTTATCTTCTCCTCCTCCAACGCCTTTAACGTGCTCTCGATCTCTCTTAACCGTGATTGAATATCTTTTAAACGTGCGCCATATTCTTTGGCTTTTTCTCCGTCACCAAAAGACTGTGACAAAAAACGCGCCTTCACATAACTTTCTGTTTCTAGTTCTTT
The DNA here is from genome assembly GCA_964348765.1 of uncultured Planctomycetales bacterium. Classification (GTDB taxonomy): domain Bacteria; phylum Omnitrophota; class Gorgyraeia; order Zapsychrales; family Zapsychraceae; genus CAYGEE01. The sequence continues at coordinate 921 of CAYGEE010000077.1, forward strand.
CTGCTCATCATTTAATTTTTTAATGGAATTCTTGATCTCATTGATCCGTTTTAAAGCCTGATTATGTTTTTGCTGAAGATCATCCAAGTGCGGATTAGAACTCGTTTTAACATCCTTTTTTTTATGCTTCTGCTCATCTTGTTTCTCTAAACGCTTCTGCTCTTTAAGAACAGCGTCTTTTTCATTCTTTTTTTCCAAATAATAATCGAGGCCGCCCGCATAGTTTGATATTTGACCACTATTAACCTCAATGATCGTATCTGCGATCTCTTTAATAAAATACAGATCATGGCTAATAAAACACAATGTCCCGGGGAATTCCTTAAAAGCATTTGTTAACGCACGAACACCATCAATATCTAAATGTGTCGTCGGCTCGTCTAAAAGCATAAAATTCGGAGGATTAATAAGAAGTTTCGCCAAGATCAATCGGCTTTTTTCACCGCCGGAGAGAACATTGACTGTCTTAAAAACATCATCTCCATGAAAATTAAAGAGGCCTAATAATGTCCTGATCTGAACGGTCGATGTCCCGGCGGGGGCAGCGGCATAAACTTCTTCCAAAGCATTCTTATGCGGGTCCAAAACATCCAAACGTTTCTGGGAAAAATATCCGACATCAACATTATGGCCGTATTTCACCTGGCCGCTGTCTGGATCCATAACTCCTGCAAGCATTTTTAAAAGTGTCGACTTCCCGGCGCCGTTAGCCCCGACCAAACAAACCTTTTGTCCCGTGATGATCTCAAAGCTCAAATTCTCATAAACTTTTAATTCGCCATAAGATTTACAAAGATCACGAGCATGCGCAACAACATAACCGCTAGGTCTGATATTATTGAATTCAAACTGCTTGATACTTTTCATATCTTGAGGAAGTTCGATCTCTTCCAAACGCTCAAGCATTTTTTGCTTATTTCGTACAGCAGACGCCTTGTTAGGCTGAGCATGAAAACGCTGCGTAAAACGTTCCAACTGTTCGCGTTTTTTTTCATTAACTTTCTGCTGCTTTTCTAATGTTTTGAATTGAATATCCTTTTGCATCTCATAGGCTTCATAATTTCCCTTGATCTTCGTCATCTGCATACCTTCTAAGATGATCGTATAATTCGTAACATCATTTAAGAAAACGCGATCATGGGAGATCACAACAAAAGCCCCCGGATACGTTGCCATAAAATCCTTAAGCCAAAGTGTCGCCGCAAGGTCCAAATGATTCGTAGGCTCGTCGAGTAAAAGCAAGTCATATTGATAAGTTAAAAGTTTCGCAAGAAGTGCCCGCATCTGCCAGCCGCCGCTTAAATGCGAAATAGGCTTATCAAAATCGCTCACCTTAAATCCCAAACCCATCAAGATCTTTTCCGCCTTATGCTCGATCTCATAGATTCCTAGAACTTCCAGCTCATGCAGAACTTCACCGTACCGATCAGAATCAGCCTTGTTTTGATCCTCAAGTTTGTGTTTCTCTTGGGCCAATGCCTGAATACGCTGATCACCCTCGACGATTTCTTCAATGACAGTTTTTGTTGAATTGAATTTTGCTTCCTGAGGAAGACTTCCGATATTCAAATTCTTCTGAAGAACGATCTGCCCTTCCAGCGGTTGCATGTCGCCTTGAATGATCGAGAATAATGTCGTTTTCCCGGCGCCATTAGGTCCGGTCAGACCGATCTTCTCATTTGGAAAAATACTAAAACTGACATTCTTGAATAATGTCCGCTTTGTAAAGCCCATGGATAGATTATTGATTGATATCATAATGATGCTCCTGGAGAAGAAGGTAGAGGCTAGAAGTTAGAAGTTAGAAAAAAACCTCTCTTTGTTTCAATTCACCTTCTAGCTTCTAACATCTACCTTCTAACTTCTTATTTTCACTTATTGTTTTTTAATAATTTAACTTCCCCGTCACTCAAGCTCCGCCACTCACCTACTTTTAGGTCTCCTAAAACTAAAGGACCTTGCGCAACGCGTTTTAGATAGACGACCTTCAGATCAAGTTCGCCAAACATAAAGCGCACCTGGCGTTTTCTTCCCTCGTGGATCGTGATAAAACATTCTGTTTGGCCTTCAAAGATCTTAACATTCTCGATCTTAGCCGGCGAAGTCTTTTGACCTTCAAAGACAACTCCTGTTTCGATCGTTGTCTGCTTCTCTTTTGTTAAAACACCGACAACGCGAACAAAATATCTCTTATCAACTAAAAAACTCGGATGCGTTAATTTCTGCGTCAAGTCGCCGTCATTGGTAAATAACAATAATCCTTCCGTATCCTGATCAAGCCTTCCGACAAAAGAAAGATGCTGGAACTTTTGCGGCAAACATTCATAAACCGTCTTTTCAACATGCGGATCAAAATTCGTCGTCACATATCCTTGCGGCTTATTCAAAAGGATATATTCATAACTTTTCACATCAACAACACGCCCGTCAACTGAGATCTTATCGATAGCCGGATCAACGACAAAGGATGGTTCGAGGATCCTTCTGCCATTGACAGACACAGAACCATTTTGCACCAGATCAAAAGCATTGCGCCTGGAACAGACACCATTGCGTGATAAAAAAACCTGTAAACGCATTAATGCTCTCTTTGCCTAAAAGCTTCATACAAAACAACCGCAGCCGTGATCGAAACATTCAACGAATCCGCCAAACCTTTCATAGGCAACTTGATGCTTCTGTCCGCATTCTTTTTCCAAAACACACTTAAACCCTTATCTTCGCTTCCCAAAATGATCGCCGCGCTTTCTTTAAAATTCATTTTCGTATAATTCTCCGATGATTCCGGCAAAGCAGCATAGATCTTTACTTTACGTTCTTGAAAGAATTTTAGAACATCCGCATTCGACGCACTCACCACTTTCTGCGTAAAAACCGTTCCAATACTCGAGCGGATAATATTAGGATTAAAAAGATCCGTTTTCTGATCGCACACGATGATCCCGTCAGCACCAACCGCATCGGTCGTTCGTAAGACAGCGCCCAAATTCCCCGGCTTTTCAACCGCCTCCAAGACAACAAATAATTCAGGATGCTTACTCTCGCCGAAAACATTTAATGTATACCATTTCGGACGGCACAATGCCAGAAATCCATCCCGCCGATTGCCGTAGGAGATCTTCTCAAGAACATCTTTTCCGATCTCATGGATCGGCAAATTTCTTTTTACGAACTCTTTGATAATGGGATGATGTAAATGATCTTTCACTAACATCGGACAAACAAAAACATCCTGAAAAGCCGCTTCCGACTTTAACGCACACAGGATCTCTTTATCGCCTTCGACGATCGTCTGATCGTTCTTAAGACGCTCATTACTCTTACGAAGCCGCAAGACCTCTTTGATCCTAGAATTTGTCAAACTTGTGATCTGCATTATTTTACCGAATATTGAATATTTAAAAACTCTTCAATTCCCCCAACAAATTTATCATGATCAAAAGAATATCCATGATTATGACTGCCTTTAAGCTGCAAAAACTTTTTGGGCTCTGCGGCCGCATCATATAATTTTCGGCCGATCCAAAACGGGACCAAAGTATCCTCCGTCGAATGAATGAATAATTTTGGGATCGTGATCGATCTGACTTTCATTTCCGAATCCAACTTCAAATGAACCAAAAACGGCGGGATCATAGGATAAATGACCTTCGCCATATCGAGCGCGTTCGTAAACGATGAATCGATGATCAATTCCTTAAACTTTCTTTTTGTTGCCAAATCAATAACCGCCACACCGCCCAATGATTCTCCATAACCAATCATTCCTTGAGGATCAATATCTTTTCGCAAAACTAGATAATCATAGATCGCTTCCGCATCCTTATACATCCCGTTTTCCGTCGGCGATCCTTCGCTTTGACCAAACCCTCGATAATCCATGATCAGAACATTCAAACCCATATCATGAAAGATCTTGATCTTATCCAATCGATTGCCAATGTTTCCTGCATTGCCATGCAAAAAGATCATGGTCCTTAACATGTCATGCGACGGAATGAACCAACCGTAAAGCTTAAGACCGTCCGCTGTTTGGAGTGTCACATCTTCATATGAAAGCCCTACCGCCTGCGGCGTTTGTTTAACGATCTTTGATGGGACAAACAATGTTTTCTGCTCCAGATGGCGCACATAACCGATGACGAGAACAAAAGCCAGGCAAATCGAGAAAATCACTCGCATAACAGAGCCAACTCATTATAAGATTTTTGCATTTGAATACTTTCTCTGTGTCATCGCGAGATGTATTTCCCTATCGATAACGAGGCGATCTTTTAAAAGATTGCCTCGTCGCTAATAATAAAGAATTGAGCTCCTCGCAATGACACAACTGCAAAACTTCACACTAAAAACAATAGGCAACCGCTAAAGGTTGCCTAAATTAAGACACCACTTATAAGACACTAAAGTTTTGCAGATGAATATTCTTTTAAATTATAGATGATCTGCGTTGAAGGCATATCGATCTTATCAATTTTCACTTTTGAGATGCCAAAAAACTGTGTTGCCAGCGTATCGTGATAATCCGAGAAAACAACAACCCGCTTGATCCCGGCCGTAATAAGAGCTTTCGCGCAAGAAGTGCATGGCATGTTCGTTACATATGCCGTTGCCCCTTCGATCGAATGCCCTCGTTTAGCCGCCTGAATAAGCGCGTTCATCTCGGCATGGACAGTGCGAACACAGTGATTATCAACAACCATGCATCCGACATCCTCACAATGCTCATCACCGGGGATCGAACCATTATAACCGGTCGCGACCACATTTTTACTCTTAACAAGCACACAGCCGCAATGCATCCTCGGACAGGTAGCGCGCTCGGAAGCTAACATCGCTAATTTCAGAAAATATTGATCCCAATCAGGTCGTTTACTCATAAAGATAATCCTTTAATATTTCATACATATTACCAAAGAATTCTAAATTTTCAAGCGTTAAGATGCCCCACCTTGTTTTCAGTAATACTATATTATATACTTTCTGATACTAATAAACCAAGCTCTAACCCTAAAGAATAAAATGATTTATAACAAAAAAACCACACTGTTCTTCTTGTTTTGCTTTGGTCTTGCCTTGGTTTTCAATAACAACGCATACGCCAAAATCAAACTAGACACCAAAATGTCTATCCCTGCAGAAAGATCATACAAAGATAATTCAATTGCTTTGATTATCCTTTCGACTGATACCATCAGTGAATTGCGAAACACTATTGATACTATCAAGAAATTCGGAGGAAAAATCCACCATGTCTTCCCGAATTCTGTATTATTTGGAAAGATCTCTCCAACCTTGCGCGATCTTCTCTTAAAAGAATTGCCAAATGTAAAATCTATCGAATACAGTAGTGTTAACCTTGCTGCCTATGCGTACGCTTCTAAAGACATTAAAACAGCTTTAACGGTTTGGAATAATTCCTTCGTTAAAAGATCTCCTGCTATTAACCCGGGCTTTAATGCCGACGAACCATTTATAGAATCTAATAAAGCCTCCTCTGAGGCTATCAGAACGAATGATGGATCAACACAAGCTGAAGCAAACTATAAAAAACATTGGCAAGAAAAGAAAAACGGCCTTTGCGTTCAATTCCGCTGCGGGGACACCAAGGCATTGCCGGGAAACAATATAGATTCTTTCGGCAAAACTTATGGAGCCGGATTTTATGACACCAGTTTATTCTTTACCGGAGAAATCGCTGTTGAGATCTTCTTTACCAAAGGCGGTTGGACTCAGAATGACAAAGATACGGTTTTATCAACGATCGAAACAGGATTAAATCAATTCATCCTCGATGAACCGAATGCCCACTTAACATTTTTCTACATTAACGGCGGAGAAGATCATGATACCGATAAAAATGGTGATTATACTCTCGCTAATGATTTGCGAAATCTCTACAACACTAACTGGGCCTACATCATTGAAGTACGAAATACAACCGGTAACGCCGACGCATATCTACAAGGCCCGAGCCTGCGGCTTTATAAAGATGACCTGCGTGACGGTTACACACCCCGCCATGAAACCATGCATATTTTCGGGGCCATGGATCAATATAAAAGCTTTACTTCCAGCTGTTCGCCTAACATGACCTCCGGATATCTTTCAGCAACAAACGCGAATTGTCAAGCAAGCGACGGCAACGGATACTTTAGCGGTGCCGGCGAAGGTCAAGACGATATCATGTTAAGCGGAACAGGGATCATCAATCCGATCGGTGTCTACACCCGTCAATCTATCGGCTGGACGGATAAAGATGAGAATGGAGTCTTTGATGTTTTAGATACCTATCCGGACACAACAATCACGTCCTCTAAAATAACGAACAATGAACTTCTTATCTCGGGGCACACGGAAGACCAGGCCCTTGGCACTCAACTTGTTAATGATACTCTGCATCATTCTGTAACGGTCAACACGATCAACGAAATCCAATATCGCGTCAACGGCCTGACTTGGGTTTCCGTTCCAGCACTCGACGGTAATTATGACAGTGCTTATGAAGAATTTACAATTAACCTTCTTTCGCTTCCTTCTGAAATATATACGATCGAAATCCGCGCAATCAACTCACAAGGCAACACTGAGATTTCTTATGCCAAACAAACATTAACTGTTGATTCCAACACTTCAGTCACTCCCGCACCGTTTGCGGCATTCTCAATTTCACCCAAAACAGGCAATACTGGTTCAAACTATACTTTTGACGCAAGCATGGTAACGGATCTAAAAGATAAACCTGAAGATCTAACTGTCCGTTGGGATTTCGGCGACCACGGGACCTGGAGCACCGATTTTTCGACGAGCAAGATCATTAATCATAAATTTACCGAATCTTTCCTTTACACCGTAACAATGCAAGTCAAAAATTCCGCCGGAGGTATCTCAACAGCGACCCAAGATATTTTCGTGGCGCCGGATAATCAACCGCCGACTATTTCTTTATCCGTTACTCCAGAACAAGTTCATGGCCCGCAGCAAAACAGTTTTAACATCTCCTTAGATGCCTCCAAATCATTTGACGATCTGGATTCTTTATTAGAATTGCAGGCTAAGTTTGATTTTGATAATGATGGCCTTTGGGATTTAGGTCCGATCAGTATTACCGATCCAATTACACACTCTTATTCATTAAAGGATATCCAAGAACCACTTTTTCTAGGATCAAAAGCAACAACCGGCTACGCTTCCGGGATCTTCATAGTCAATAATTACGCTTACATCGCCGCCGGAAGCTATGGATTACAAATTTATGATATCAGCAACACGGCCAACTCTGTTCTGTTAGGAAGTTATGACACACAAGCAACGGCTAAAGATGTTTATGTTCAGAACCAAATCGCTTATGTCGCTGATGATACTGACGGAGTTTATATTATTGATGTCAGCAATCCTTCCTCGCCTTCCCTATTAAGCACTTACGCAACTCCTACTTATGCCTGGGGTGTGGCTGTTTCTGGAACAACTATGTATGTTGCGGATTATAATTCATTACAAATTATTAACGTGACTGATCCTCATAATCCAACATTCTTAGGAAGTTATGACGGCACAACAGCGGCTCAATCGCTTGTTGTTTCAGGAAATTATATTTATTTGGCCGACGGATCATCAGGATTAAGGATCATTGATGTCAGTGACCCAGAGAATCCATTTCGAAAAGGTATCTATAATACGCCGGGCTCAGCCAATGGCGTAACCTTATCCGGCACAACTGCTTATGTTGCCGACGGAGGATCTGGTTTACAAATCATCAATGTCAGTAATCCTGCAAAACCAAATCTGCTGGGAACTTACGACACGGATGGCACCGCCAATCGAGTCGCGATCAATGGCACAACCGCTTTTGTCGCTGATTTTAATAAAGGATTAAAAATGCTGGATGTCAGTAATCCATCGGCGGTTACCCAGATCGCCCGATATAATATGTCAACAATTCAAGATGTATTCATCTCCGAGAATCTTGTCTTAGCAACAAATGGGTTTGCTGGTTTTAATATTTTTGATAATCAAATTCAAAACCTAGTCGCTGATCCATCAACTTATAAATGGCGGATCAAAATGGAATTAACGGATTCAAACGGCGCCACAAGCACGGCCACACGCGATGTCTGGGCGAACACTTATAATCATCCGCCGACGATTACGGATTTCAAACTTTCGCAAGACTATACTGCCTCTTCACTAGGAGTAATAACTCCAAGTGACGCATCAATAATTAAAATAATCCTTCAAGGAAAAACTCTATATATCCTTACAAGAAGTAATGGATTAGAAATCTATAACGTCTCTGACCCTAAAAATCCCATTCTCTTAAATAAATACCCGCTTGCTTTATACGCAAAAACTTTCGTATTAAAGAATACAACCCTTTATGTTCTTTATTATTCTTCAGTTCAAGTAATCGATGTTTCAAATCCTTCCAATCCTCGCGATTTAGGTTCCATATCTAGTTCAAATAGTCTAACATTTGACGATCTTTCTACGACCGATGACAAACCCTGGCTCTATGTGAGTACGCATCTCATTACTACCCAATCAACTACTTATGGTTTCGATATTTATGATACTTCAAACCCAAATAGTCTTCCGACCTTAGCCGGCCAATTTACGGCAAGCGACCCATTATATAAAACTTATTTCACCCACATCTTTGCGTCAGGGTCTTACCTTTATGTGACTGACCAGAATTTTATCGCTCAACATAATTTACGTATTTTTAATGTCGACAATCCATCCTCACCAATCCAATTATCCAGCATTTCTCTTTATAATTATGTAAATGAACTCTATGTTTCAGGAAACATTGCCTATTTATTGATTGCAAAAGATTTATTGCTCATTGATGTAAATAACCCTTCGGCACCTCATTCAATTAGCACATTTACAACAACTGCAAATTGCACATCTATTTTTGTAAATGGTACAACTGCCTATCTGACCTCTCAAAATCTTAAGGTCATTGATGTCACCAACCCCTCTTTCCCAACATTGCTTTCGGAGATTAAAGCCGGTGCCTATGGGGATGCTATTGCTGATGAGTCAAATATTTACGCTGTCGATGCTTCTACTGGAGAAATTACTATTTACACGTTAGCCAATATTCCCAGTGGCTTTAAGATTCAAAATTTTGGCGTCCAAGACCCTGACAGTCTTAAAAACTGGGACGGGATACTCCAATGCCAGGTGGACCTGGAAAACGATAATATTTGGGAATTTCGTACCCCTGATTCAAAATATCGCGGACTATACGGCTGTACTGAAGTATTTTCTTTTGATCAAATCCCCGACAATGATTTCACCATGACCGTCGAAGCTGTCGACCGCTTCAAAGCCAGCGGACGGTTAAGTAAAACATTCCACAAACCCATTTTCAATTCAGAAATTATCGATCAGCATATCCTTACAAATCAAAATTTATCAATTGATGTTCAGGTGAGTGATGCTGATTCTGATCCATTAACATTATCAGCAACTTTAGATAACGGCTCAGCGCTTAGTACGATCGGAGCTCAATTTACGGATCACAACAACGGAACGGGAACTTTCAACTGGACGCCGACGATGAATCAAGTGGGGATTTATTCGATAAAATTCCAAACTTCCGATGGGATATTCACTGCAACTAAAACAATTTCAATAAAAGTGGAAAAAAATCCGCGGGAAATTAAATTTATTGATGAAGGCAACAGAATTTTACGCTGACATCTCAAGCCGACGCGAGATCCTCATGGCGCCTTCTTTGAATTGTTTTGATTCGGGAAAAAGCTTAAAACCAAAAACCAAAAAATA
>CAYGEE010000078.1:0-10645 GCA_964348765.1 uncultured Planctomycetales bacterium
TCGGGGTAAAACCCACCTTTTGCCTGTCCCGGCAATCGTAGGCGCAAGCAGGCCGGGGCGATGCAGCATTTTGTGTTGGGTGTCTCGACGGTTCATCGTTCCTAACGCAAAATTTGGGTTTAAGATACTGCCGGCTGGGAATTATTGCGGGTCCTTCAAACTGATCCTACATATTTTAGTATGAGCGATCGCTGATGATCTTCTGCTCATCAAGATATTGGGAAAGACTATCTGCAACCAAAGCTTGCCCTTTAACCGTCAAATGGCCGTCCTGATTAAAATATAAACCTTCTTCGCTATGCGTTTGCAAAATAGGAAGCAGATCAAAGAATCTCAGTCCTTTAGTTCGGGTTAATTCCTCCAAGCGGTCATTCCAATAATGCCCCATTTGCCGGTCTGTATAAACTCTGACATGATCGCTGTACTGATCACGTTTAAGCTGGCCTTCCATCGGGATATAAAACGCCAGGAACTTCGCGCCATTATGTTCAACCAAATCTTTTAAACCCAAAAGATATTTCTCGCTCAATCCGGCAACTCTTTCCCGAAATGTTTTTTCTTCCGCGAATCCGCCTTTGTTATACAAAATAAAAAATTGATGCCCGATAAAATATTCTTCCTTGTCCATCATTTCCTTGTTATATTTTGATTTTTTGCGGACCTGACAATACTTCGTATAAAGGAATTCCATCCAGCGGCTGTTGGTCAATAAATAATCGAATAACGGATTGTCAGCATTCGTAACCACAACAGCCTTACTTAAGCCTGTTGAAGGTTTTGTAAAGTACGACCTGATCCGCGCAGGATAGCCTTGATCGTCCAGAAAACTCGTCGCGGTTAATTTGTTATCTTCATACACATCATTGGCAAAAAGTTGAACGATCACAAGATCGCTGTTAAATCCTGCGAGCATTTTTTTATACAACAAATAATAACTGATCGGAGAAAACCCCGAGATCCCGGCGTTAATGACCTCGATACGTTTCCCGGTTGAAGCGAATCTTTGATTGAGCTGTTTTTCTAAAAGGACACAATAATTCTGATCGTCGGGAACCTGCAAGGCTTCCGTGAAAGAATCCCCCATGACCAAGATCCGAAATGTCCCAGGATCTTTTACGCGGGCAAATTCCTTCCCCATCAATCCCCAAGAATTAGTCTGATGCGGGATACGGATCTTCTCTGATTCATCAAACGTATAAGTCAAATGCGTATGCCGCGGATGAAGACAACCCAAGAACGGATGCGGAATAAAAAGCGGCCTCTTCGCCTGCGGAAAAGAATAATAACAATTGATCCCGATCTCACCAAGGGTAAAAAACACCGCAATGACGACGATGATGGCAAGAACATAAAAAAGAAAACGTTTTAAAAAAGACATAATACTCAAAAAGGGGTCAACTCCCTTTTTCTCAATTATTTTAAATTATCTCACAGACGTCCCTGTGGCACGAATTAATTGATTCATATCTATCAAAACCATGTTCGGGGACGGATATATTGGGCTGCCATTGGCAGATTTTGTTATCAGGATCTGATCTGGCGGACAAACTTTTGTGCACACCCACTGATTAACCTCACAGGGAAAGAAAGTCGCCCTTTTGATATCAGCGACGTTCATTATCGCCAACCGCAAGTAATCAGCAATATCTGCTGAGAACTCTGTCGTTTTTCTATTTAAATTGTCATCAAGAGACGGAAATCCATTGTAACCCAAATTATTCTCTACCGGCAAAACAACATGAATACGTGATATCGGTTTTCCTGCATGTGACGCGATCACACTGCGGACGAACATTAACTCCATATTAGAATTTAAAACATTTTTTGTCGTGTTAAAACCAGCTATCCCACCGGAGACGACTAGAAAAAAAACAGCCCATCCGGTCAAGATCCTCTCTCGCCATCTTTGATTCTTTAAGAAGGAAATGATATAAGAATTCCCGGCCCAAAAGATAAGCAATATCGCGGCAGCACTCGCCCCAAAGAACAATCGATAAAGTATTATCATCATCGGGCTCAACAGCCAGACACAATTAACGCCCAGGAACAAAATAAAAATAACGACCAGTTTCTGGGCTGTGAAATAAAATGAATTCCCTGAAGTATTTTTGAAGCTTCCATCATCGTCAAAAGCTTTCACAAAAAAAGCTCCTAGGCTAAACAGGATAAGAACAACCGCGATGAATTGATTTTCATACACATTCCACAAATTAAAAACGATCGGAATGACTTTGATCAAGAATATATTTATTTTTTCCCACAGCGTTGCCAGGCTAAACTGAAAGTGATATTGCGGCGCTGTTGAATTAATGATAGCGGTATATTGAGGAAGGATATAAAGCTTGGTAAAAATAAAATAGGCGCCTGCCGCTAGGGCGACAAAAAGAAGATCTCGGAAAACGATCCTCTTAACGTTAGACCATTGTGCTCTATCGCTAAACATAACCACCGCGATCGTTGGGATCAGAAAAAAGAATGCGTAAGCCGCGTAAGTAAACATTGCCGTCAATAAAAGAATAAAAGAAAGTAACAGTCTTAAAACATATTTTGCGATTGTCATCCCTTCACAAAGCCGCAGCAGTAAATAACTTAAAAGAGCGAACAAGATCGCTAGGGCATTGGGTAAAATCGTCGTAAAAACGATATTCTGCGGCCCTGGAAGTAAGAATATAGCGGCACTGATACAAAATGACTGCAGCGGGCTCAACCTTAGAGAAAAAAGAAAAGAAGCCAGCAAAGCCATGCTTAAACCTAAAACAACCAGGATGATCAATCGAATGCGGGCAAGATCTGTTAAAGAGTGAATATGATGAAAAAGAAAGTTCTCAACTTTAGCCGATACAGGACGGCCCAAAGCATACTGCCACGGAGCTTGCGGATCGTTGCCAATTTCATTCTTAAATAATGGATTATATTTCTTAGTAAAGTATCTGATCTGATCATGATGAGCATAAGGAATAACTATCGCCGCGGAAAGCAAAAAATAAAGCAGAACAAAACCACTTAAGAAAAAAATGAGGAAGAACTTTAGAGAAACCTTATCCTTTTGGATCGGAAAAAGAAAATTCTTGAATTTGGAAAGGATGTTATTTTCGTCTTTTTTCAAAAGCTGACCAATGCTTATATTTTATCAACTAAGATTTAATCAATATCTTATCAATATCTTATCAAATATCAATATCTGAAATAGATGATATTGCTTGAACATCTCAAGGATCATTCACATAGAAAAACTGTCAAAGAGCTGACTTGATCTTCAAAAAGGGAGTTGACCCCTTTATTACTTTATTCTAAGCGAGGTGCGCTGCAGAGACTCTTCAATACGGTCTTGAATAAAATTCTCAATAAAGATAGGCAGCCTTCGTTCAATGCTCTTTTTAAGGTCCGATTCGAGCCATTGAATGTTGAGGCTGTTAAATGTACCAGCCAGCGCAAAATCCAAGGTCAAGGGATCCACTTTTTTATCCACCATCGCGAGCAATCTGCGGAATTTCCTAGAATTCTTGACCAGTTGACGGCTCAAACTGACAGTAAAATGACTATTTAACATATTCGCGCTTTTGATATCAACATCGCCTCGCAATGTGACTTGAGCATTCGAGAGCGCGATCCTTTTAAAATGCCATTGCCGCAGGTCCCAGGATATCTCCGACGAAAGCTTTTCAAAATCCAGGTCTTTCAACGAAGGCATGGCCAGCGCTTCGGATATCTGATCAAGGACCGGCATGTGGCTGAAATTCCCCTGTTCCAGGCTCATGCGGCTTTTAACGGAAAATTGCGGATTAAGCTTAAGGCTAACACTCCCATTCACTCTCCCCCGGATCTGATTTTTATTTTCCTTGAGGTCCATATAATCAAGCCCGACGTTCTTGACCAAAAAATAAGCGATCACTTTCGGCAGCGGCTGGTTGACTCCCACCCACATTCGCCCGTGCACGGTCCCTAAATTGTACGGAAATAAAAATTCAACCTTACGCCATGTATCTTTGGTCCAATAAGCCTTCCATCGCAAATGATCACAGGACACAACTTGTTTCTCGTCATTGATCGTATAATTTATCTGCGGGTTATTGATCTGGCCGCTCATCTTCGGGAATTCCGACAGCAAACACCAACCATTATCAAAACTAAAATTAATCTTTCTTAAATTGACTTCGCCTCCAACTTGCGGCATGTCCACGCCCACATTTCCCGACGCTGATATCCGCTGGTTTTGATAACTTCCAGAAAGCCCCAGGTCAAGTTTTACGATATTCTTGTTCCGTCCGGCCCAGTCATCCATTTGGTAATAGCCGTTTAGGTCAAATTTTAAATGATCCTCCCATGTCAACTTGCCTTTTAACCGCAGCGGATCATGATTAAGCATTAATCCTAAATATTTCACCTCCAGCGCCTGCGCCGTAAATTCCAGCCGCGTATCAATATCTAAAATATAATAATTAACCGCCGGGTCCTGATTGATCGTCCCGGCGGGAACATTTAAGGAGCCAACAGCATCCCGCGAAAAGCCGGCCTGAGGGTCAGCATGATGAAAAACAGAAGACAAATTATTCCCCACGAAAGTATATCCTTTTAATTGTGCGACGTTCTGATACATTTCGCCCCAAAAACTTATATAAAAATGATCCTGCCCTACTTTTAACTGAGAGATCGATAATTGCTTGCCAATAAATTTTCCATTGAGCTGAAATTCCAAAGGCGGCTTCTTCTCTGCTGTAAAGGGATCAACCTCTCGGCAGACTCCCCGGGCAAAAAGATTGCTCGATGCGACATTAAACTCGCCCTCATATTGCCAGGCGGTTTGCTGATGCGTCTTCTGATCGACGGTAATAGCCGTTCCATTAGCCAATTGCAATTGAATATCGGCACTCTTTATTTGGCTTAAATATTGCAGGAGTGCTGTTTGATGCTCCTGCAAAAAGGCCGTTAAATATTCTTTATCAAAATAAACCCCGTCAATGCGCGCGTAGCTTAAAGCCGCTTGACCTTTTTTAACCGTAAATTGTGATCGCAGCTTATCGGCAGAAAAGATCACATGCGGCACTCCGCCATGCTCGTCGATAAGGCGAAGATCTTGGATGACAATATAAGCGGGGAGAATATACAGGATCTTCCCTATTTGAACTCTCGCTTTTAAAAACATGCTCAGATCATCCTCTAAAGAAGATTTCATGCGGTTGATCTGCGTGTTCAATAAGACATTGTTCATAACCACAAAGAAGATCAAAAGCGCCGGGTACACGATTATTCTTTTTTTAATAAATGATCTCATCAGCCACCTTTCCTGCGATATTAAATTCGATACGGTCCACCCGGCACACGGCTCGGTGCGCGCGGTTTAATGGAGAATGAAATGTTATTTCCCTTTTATCACGAAAAATAAAAACCTGCTGCTGGAATGTGATGATCTTTTCGGACCAATACGATATTCCCTTCTGATCATGATTGGATTTGGCGATCTGCCACAAATAAAAATAAGCGAAAAGATGTCCGTTAGAGTTCTTGGCCTCAGTTAAATATTTTTTAAAGTATTCTTCGGCGTGAATGTAGTCGTGATTAAGGAAATAATATTCAGCGTTCGCAAAGAGCGCCAGAGAACGCTTCGGAGAATGCGGGGCATTTTCCAGGATATCGTGGTAATACATGAACTTAAAATCGATCTGGCTCGAGAGGTTAGATGAAGCAGAAAACGGCGCGGACGGCTCTTGTGCAAAAAGAGCAGACGGCACGACAAGACTTAAAATAATTATGTAAAACCCAGTCTTGGCCATATGATTTCGGCAACCCAGCTGTCCTTTGGAAAGGACCTGTGGCTTTGCTTCTACTTCGCTTAAAAACTACGCTTTCCGCCAAAGGCGGATCCGCCTCAGGCGGACGCTTCGTGTTTAAGCTTCGTAGAACTCTGCGTAGCTCGAACACGCAACAAAGTAAAGTTTTCGAGCGAAGCAGAGGTCCCATCCTTACGGATGGTTTGCCTCTGATGGACCTACGGTTCATCAGACCTATCGTCCGACGGATAGGTTTTTCGTCGTTAAAAAAAGGTAACACAAACCCTTAGTGGAAGTATAAACGGGGCACGATCAAAAACAAGACCAGTCTTAAAACGGGGAGAAACCCTTTTCAGAGAAATAGCGCGCGCTAACTACAACATTATTAATATATTATGACAATTTGAACAGCATTTTAAAAAACATGAAAAAAATAGATATTAATGTTCGTCACATTGTCACCAGAAACGAAAAATAAACAAATCCTCACTTCATCTGGTTATTCCCACGATGACATCCCTTCTACGTCTCTTCGCTAAATAAAAGTGCCCCATGAAAAACAAGCAGCGGCAAGAAATGCAGGATAAAACGGCTAGCTGTCTTTTCAAGCACCCATTCATAACTATCGGCCATCATAAAAACAATGAAATATCCCAAAAAAACTGTGCCAAGCAACATCGTCACGTAACGAACGCCAACTTCCCACGATCTTTTCAGACGGAAAATAACCAATCCTATCCATAAGATCCAGATCAAGTTCCACTTTTTGGGGCCAAAAATATGCATTTGATATTCATAAAGGATCGGCCCGGTTCGGCTTAAATATTCCCACAAATGTGGTGGGTTTTTCTGGGCTTTGAACATCCCGTGCACATTCACGCCCATCGCATGGATCACCACCCAATATAGCATCAAAAGCAGCGAACAAAAGGCAATGTATTTTAATAAAGTTCTCCAATGTGAGCTCTTCTCTAGAATGCCATAAACAATAACCAGTGCGATATTAGCGCAGATCAACATAAGCCCCTCGGTCTTTGTCCATAACATTAAAGCACAGCAGACTGCAGATACGATCAACGCTTCAGGCTTTTTTGTGGTCATCCAGAGGATAATATAGAAAGCGCTCACGGTAAAATAGAAAGAAACTAAGATCTCTGCGTAGCCATTGGTGGCAAATTCAACAAACTGAGGGACAGTCGCTAAAAAGAATAAAAATAAAAGACTGTTTTCCCGGCTAAAGAAGCGCCGGAAAAATCCAAAAGTAAACATCAAGATCGAAAGATAATATAAAGGGAAAATAATCTTGATCAATCCATCGTGAAATTGTCCTAAGAAAATGTATCCGCAAGTTTCCGTTAACGACAGTAAAAGTGGATATTCAATGTTATAAATGACATCTTTAAACTCAGAAAAATAATTTGCAGGGATCCCTTGATTAAAATAAAAAACTTTTGCCCTCATTCCAAAATTGAGAATTGAGTCAAAGGCTTCCATTGGGATGATCAGCGCGCGCAGAAAAACATAGATCGTTTGGATCAAAATAACAGCCAGTAAAAATTTCTCTAAAAAGGTTAACGACGTTATCTTTTGCGGCAAAAAAATAACACCAGGTTCCAATCTCTTTAGCCACATTAACAACAGCAATAACGGTATCCATAAGCCGATGAATGAACTGACGCTAAAAGAAATATGAAAAAGTGACAATATAACCATATACAAAGAGATAACGCCGCAACCTAAAGGAAAAATCAGCCCCAACTGCTCGAGCGTTAAAACACGAGATGATCTGTCGGACAGCATTTTGATTACAAAAAATCCTGTCCCATAAATAAAAACAAGCCAAAAGAATAATTTTAATAAGATCATCTTTTCCTTTGAAATATATTGATGTCACTGTCTAAAGAAGCATAAAGTGTATCTTCCTTATTAGGATTGTCTACACTGCTGTGATAATACAAAAGAAATTCTCCGTTGGGTTTTTGTACTCGAGGGTACAGGTAATAACGAAAGCGCACATCTTCAATCGATCCTTTTTCAAGACCAGAAAGCTGATACGTTGCGTATGGCGGCAGTTCTTTTTGACAGAATGTAAGAAAGCGATAAAGTTCGGGTCCTAAAATAATTTCATGTTTCCCTGCGAGGTCAACACCGGATAAGCGCCTCAACTTTTGCGCCTGATGCTGATTTTGCAATTGATAGAATTGAAAATAAGCACCAACAGCGAACCAGAGCAGAATTACAAAATATAAAAATGATCTTTGTGGTTTCATTAGTTTTAGGATAACAAAGCGTGAATAACTGGGGTCAGACCCAATTATTTAATTATTCAGCACGTTCTCTTCCCTTTGAGAATAAACAATCAAAAGCCCCAAGAGTGCGCTTGCCATATTTAAAAAAACATCCGACCACTGAAAATACCGGTTCGGCAGGATGCCTTGTATCACTTCATCAATAAAACCCAAAGCCGTTGTCAGGATCAAGGAAAGATAAAAACTGGACAAACGGGAACAATCCACCCTGAAGGCTTTAAAAACCAGAAAGGCTAAAAATCCGTATTCAAAAAAATGGATTTTCTCCTCTGGCAATTCTAATGTTATCAGGCCCAATCCGTATCCAAGTCCCGCCAAGACAAAGACGGCGCGCGCAAAAAACCCTTTTGAGTGTGATAAAACGACTACGGATAATCCTAAAAAACTTAAAATAACGGCGGCATTGATAAAAAATCCAAGAGCAATTCTTTCCCTTAAAAATTCGCAGACGGGACGCGCCAAGGAAAGAGTCGAATAAATCGTCAGAGTCCACACTAAAACATATCCCCAGGATTTCCAGCGCCGGCTTAATGTTATCATTGAATTCGCTTTAGGGCGCGGCCGTCGGTTTCAAATCCGACCGTTCCATCCCGGTCCGTTCGAAAAACCGTGCCCTGCAATTTTTTAACGTCATCCCCGCGTGGAAGCCCCCAGGGATTTTTTCCGGTTGAAATAAGAAAAATTTTATCACGAAATGTCTTTAAGAACAATTCGCTCACGCCATCGCCGTGATGCGGAATCTGCACAACGGATGATTCTTGAATAAAAGGAAATTCTTTAATGATCTCATCACATCTTTGCGGGTCAATATCCGATAACAACAAAATTGATACCTTTCCGTATTTTATCCAAAGCACGATGGCATTGGCATTGACCGAGCCTTCAAGGTTATTTGGATTTAAAACAACAATTTCAACGCCGGGCGATAATTCATTTAAAAGGTCTCCCTGCTTAAGAGTTTTGACCGGAATGGATTTCCTTTGAAGGATGCCAAGAATCTCTTGATATCCTTCTTCTTTTTGATCATCCCCGTTAATGAAAAATTGCTTCACGGGATATTGATGGATAAGTGGAAAAAATCCGCCAAAATGATTTTTATGCGGGTGCGTAATAACCGCACCTTCCAAATGACTGATTTTATATTTCTTAAAATATTTTCTTAACCTGGAAAATGTCTCTTGTCCTCCCGCGTCAACCAGAAACGCGAGGCGGTTTGGCAGCTGCAGAAGAACAGCATCACCGTAACCTACGTTCATAAAATGAACTTTAAGCGGTTCACTGCCGTAGGTGGGTGCGGGACAGAGAAAAGAGGCCTCGGCCAGAACAAACACAAAACAAACACAGAATATTTTTGATAGAAAATTCCGCGCACAAAGCATGAGTTTAGATTAAGATGCGCCTAAAATAATGTCAAGGAAGAGTTCGAAAGAACATGTAGACGTTCTACATATCCTCCTACCGTAAAAGAAGTTACACAACAAATCGATGGCCTGCTCGCCCTTTTCTCCTCGGCATATGTCTACCATGATCTTTGATCAATCGCCGTTTAAATTCAAGACTTCCTTGTGGTTCTTCTATATTGTGAAAAGATTGTTCCTCTTCAACATCAAAATCCTGCAAGAACCGCGCATACCCTTGACGCCGGCCTAAAACATCGGTTCCAAATGTTTCAAAATACGGATCCTCGATCGTCAACCCATCTTCTGTTCCTAGACAATAAAATCCAGAACTGCTATAGGCATATTTCGCCGGGTCACTGACCATTCTCGCCCGCACAGGATTTCTCTCAATATATCGCCCACACGCTAAAAGATAATTCTCCTTTTCGATCGCCTGCATCTTAAATCGGCCCTGCCAAAGAAAACCGTTCGTTTTATATTTCTTGTGATAATAATACGTGTATGACCGGGCCAATCCCGACATGCAGCTTGAAATTTCTTCCGGGATCTCGATCTCCAAAAGAAGATGATAATGATTCGACATGATCACCCAATGATAGACCTTTAAGCAAAAGATCGAAGCATATTTTGTCAACAACCCGCGGAAATACTTAAAATCATCGCCGTCGTGAAAAATCCTCACCCGCCCATTGCTTCGACTGTAAACATGATACGTCAAACTTTCTGATAATTGATGTCTTCGCGCGCACCCTGGCATAGCATATCTTGCCTCCTATTTCTTTCGTAACAATCTGACCCTTAATGTGTTATGTAGAACGTCTGCTTACCTTACATATCTCATTATCTATCAATCACTTCTGGGTACCCGGTACTACGTTTTCCTGCCGGCTGATTTCTTCGCGTTCGGTTTGTCTCGACAATCATATGATAATGATTGTCCATCAAACAGACCGCATACACCTTAAAACCAAAACGCTCTCGATAAAAATTGATCAGATTTAGAAAGATCTCTTTATCTTCACTGTCAGGGAAAACATTGATCCGGTTGTTCCCGCGATTATAAACATGATACAGACCGCTTAAATAAAACTCTCGTGGTATTCTTCCCATCTGGCATCCTTTTCATTCGTCGCATCATTTCAGCTAAAAAATCAATAACTCTAACCTT
>CAYGEE010000079.1:0-10251 GCA_964348765.1 uncultured Planctomycetales bacterium
GGATTAATGGATTATAGAGAGAATAATTTTGATGGGGCAGAAGAGAATTTTCTTAAAGCTTTAGATAAGAAACCCTATTCAAAGTTTACATTTAATAATTTAGGGTTGGTTTATTTAAAGAAGAATGACCTTGAAAAAGCCAAAGAGATGTTCTTAAAGGCTTTGCGGTGTGATTATTTTGCGATGGAGCCTCGGTTAAACCTTGTTTTGATCGCTTTAGAACAGCATAACATCGCTGAGGCTAAGAAGCTGTGTTTAGAGAATCTTGAAATTGATCCGCATGATGAGCAGACGCTTTTGCTCTTATTAAAAGTCGTACTTGCAGAAAAGAATGTCTCGGAAATAAAAATATATTCGAATAAATTCATTGAGAACGATGATCAAGTTCCTGATCTTTTGTCTGCCGGCAATCTGTTGACGCAGAATGGTTTCTTGGAATTAGCATCGATGTGTTTTAAGAAAGTTCTTAAGCTTGATCCTAAGGAGCCTTTAGGGTATTTGGAACTTGGGAAGATTTATGGAAATTCTGAAGATCTTGATTCGGCGATCTTGATATGGGAAAAGGGGCGGCAAGCGCATCCGGAAGATTCACGATTTGCTGACCTTATTAAACAAGCGCAGGATCTTAAACTACAGAAATAATCTTCAAGAATTAATAAGAAATGCCATTTCGTGTTCTTTGGCGATCTCTTGGCTTTGTCCGAAAAGAGTATGGATGACACTTTCAATGATCTTGCGATGTTGAGATTTCATTTTAAGGCTTTTGAGGATGGTGAGAGTTTCTTCGAGGCGTGTTTGGATCTTTTCTAAACTATATTGCAAGCTCCCCGCATCGGTAAAGATCTTGCGGATCGTAACAAGGTCTTTATAGTTCTTCTTTGGTTTGTTAAAGAAGATCTCAAATTCTTTTTTCTGCTTAGATTCCAACTTATGATAAGCATGGCAGACCAAAAGGGTCTTTTTAGATTCTGCCAAGTCGCTTAGGATCGATTTTCCGATATTTTTCTGCGTTCCGAATATTCCGATAATATCATCCTGGATCTGAAAAGCCTGTCCAATAAGGATCCCTAATTGTGAAAGTTTTTTGATGTCGGCTTCACTTGCGCCCGCTAAGATCGCGCCCGTTACTAATGGACAGTCGAAAGTATAACGTGCGGTTTTAAGTGTATAGTTTAAGAAGACATCATTCTCTGTGATCTTCTTGATTGTTTCAACACCGTGGATAGTGTCGATGAATTCTCCCATCGCAGTAAAAGCGGCTGTTTGAATGAAATATTTTAAGGCCCGTTCTTTTCGTGCTGGGTTTTCTTGCATTGTTAAAAATGCATCAATAGCAAGTGCATAAACAATATCACCGGCAATGATCCCCAGATCTGATCCGAGGCGTTCTTGATTCTTCACTGGAACGATTTTTCCTAAAAGCCGATGCAGTGTTGGTTTTCCGCGACGTAAGTTTGAGCGGTCAATGATGTCATCATGAATGAGCATAAAGTTGTGAAGCAGCTCAATACAGGTGGAGGCGTAATAGAGTGACTGAGGGATCTTCTTTTTCTTGGAGTAACCGAGATAACTTAATATTAATAATAAAGGCCGGATGCGTTTGCCTTTACGCAGCGAGAACTCGCGGATACTTTCATAAAGGATGGGGCTGACAAGTTCAAGTTTGTAGTCATCTTTGACTTTGTCCATGAAGCCGGCTAAGCTTTGATCTATCTTTTCGCGTAATTGTTCTAACATAAGGGCATCATACTACCATACGAGAAAATCGCAGGCAATATAATTTCTTGTATATCAACTGGCAGAGTGATAAATTATGTCAAATTCTTGGAGATCATTAGGTCTTGAATTTAGAAGAAGTTAGAAGATAGAAGTCAGAGGCTAGAATGAAAAGATCAAATGATTGTTCTAACTTCTAACTTCTAACTTCTAACTTCTAACCTCTAACTTCTAATTTTCTTTAATATGATAAGACATAAATCAATCATCCTTCTATCCGGCGGTCTTGATTCCGCGACGACGCTTTCTTATTCCTTGTCAAAAGGGCATGAAGCTCATTGCCTGATCTTCGATTACGGCCAGCGCCATAAGAAAGAGATCATCCAAGCTGTAAAGATCGCCAAGCGCGCGAAATGCCCGTTTAAGATCGTGACATTCACGCTGCCCTGGCAGGGGTCATCACTGCTTGATAAGAATATCCCGTTACCTCAACGGATGACGATCGATCCTAAAGAGATCCCAAGTACTTACGTTCCGGCGAGAAATATCATTTTTTTAAGTTTTGCCGCGTCGTTCGCTGAGGCTGTTGGCGCGAAAAGGATCTTTATCGGAGCCAACGCGATCGATTATTCCGGTTACCCTGATTGCCGGCCGGAATTCTTTGAGGCGTTTCAAAAAGCTTTGAGATCGGGAATGAAAACTGGAACGGAAGGAAATGTTATTAAAATTGAAGCACCGCTGCTATATAAAACAAAAGCGCAAATTATTAAATTAGCGAAAACATTAAAGGTTCCGATTGATTTGACTTGGTCTTGTTACGCTGGCGCGAAGAAAGCGTGCGGAGTTTGCGATAGTTGTTTGTTGCGTCAAAAAGGTTTTGAGGAGATCGGATTAAAAGATGAAGGCTAAGATCCTAGAGATTTTTCAATCTATTCAAGGCGAAGGCCCTTATGCCGGGACGCGTCAGGTCTTTGTGCGGTTCTTTGAATGCAATATGCACTGCACGTGGTGTGACACGCCGCATTCTATTGGAGATACGACTCGGCATTATAAGGAAATGAGTTTGGAAGATGTTAAGAAAAAGATCTTTGAATTATCCGACGATGTCCATTCGGTCAGTTTGACCGGCGGTGAGCCGCTTGTACAGAAAGATTTTATCAAGGCGTTGTTGCCGGAACTTAAAAAGAGGAAATTAAGGACGTATTTGGACACGAACGGCATTTTTTATAACGAGCTAAGCGAGATCATTAAAAATATCGATATCGTTGCGATGGACATCAAGTTGCCGAGCTCGACGAAGTGCCAGGATTATTGGAAAGAGCACTTGAAATTTTTAAAGGTTGCCAGAAAGAAAGAACTTTTTATTAAGACGGTCATCTCCAATGAAACCACGAAAGACGATGTGGTCAAAGCTGCTAAAATGGTTGCTAAAATAGATAAAAATCTTTTGTTTATTTTACAGCCGAATTTTTTTGACATGAAACATGGCGTTATCGCCAAATGCGCGGAGTATCAAAAAGATTGTTTGCAGGTCTTAAAAGATGTTAGAATTGTTCCTCAAATGCATAAGTTTCTTAAGGTCCGGTAGTAATAAATTCGAATTCCGAAATTCGAATTTCGAAACAAATTTGAATTTTAAAATGATTTAATTGTGTAAACGTTTTGGTCTTTAAGATTTTGATGATTTGGTCCTTGTTTTGGGTTTCGAAATTTGATATTCGAACTTAAATAAACTTAAATTTTTACAATGAGGCTAAAATGACAAAACAATCTACTTACGAAAATTTACAAAAAAATGTCCGCACCATGAAAACTCCTGAAATTGAAGTTTGG
Organism: uncultured Planctomycetales bacterium; assembly: GCA_964348765.1. GTDB lineage: Bacteria > Omnitrophota > Gorgyraeia > Zapsychrales > Zapsychraceae > CAYGEE01. The sequence goes on from CAYGEE010000079.1 coordinate 3,550, forward strand.
GAGAATCAATATCCCGATCGCGATTATACGATCACGTTAAGCATTCCCGAATGCACCTGCATCTGCCCCAAAACTGGCCTGCCGGATTTTATGACGATCAATCTGACTTATATTCCGGATAAAGTTTGTTTGGAGCTCAAATCCTTTAAGCTTTATATCGTTTCTTACCGCAACGTCGGGATCTTTCATGAACACATTGTTAATCGGATCCTTGATGATATTGTGAAAGCTTGTAAGCCTCGTTATGCAAAAGTCGAAGGCGTCGTCAGTCCGCGCGGCGGGATCCAGACAACGGCGACGGCGGAGTATAAACGTAAGAAGTAACCTCGACGGACAAGGAGCTTAAAATGCAAAAAATTGTGATCAGCTTGATGTTTTTGATGCTTATTCCTTCCATGGTTCTCGCCTCGGATGTTATTCAAAGCACCGACAACGACCAATCGCAGGTCGAGGTCACGGTTTATAACAGCAATATGGGTTTGATCAAAGATGTCAGAAGCTTGAAATTGCCAGTCGCAACGGGAGAATTGCGTTTTATGGATGTCGCCGCGTCGATCATCCCGGAAACAGTCCACGTGAAATCTTTAAACCATCCGAATGACCTTTCCATTCTTGAACAGAATTATGAATATGATCTCATGAATGAGCAGAAGCTTCTTGATAAATACGTCGGAAAAACTTTAAAGATCCAGAATTGGAATCCATATCAGGATAAAAAAGACATTGTTGATGCGAAATTATTAAGCAATAACAACGGGCCGATCTATGAGATCAATAATGAGATCTATTTGGGATACACGGGAACAAAGATCCTGCCGTCATTGCCTGAAAATTTGATCGCGAAGCCTACGCTTATGTGGATGTATGAGAATACGGCAAAAGACGCGCATCAGCTGGAAGTGTCGTATCTGACGAATAATATCACCTGGAAAGCGGATTATATTGTTGTCTTAAATCAAGATGACACGTCGGGAAACCTCTCCGGCTGGGTCACGATCGATAATAAAAGCGGTGCGGCTTATAAAGATGCTTCATTAAAGCTTGTTGCCGGTGAAGTTAATCGTGTTGAACAGCAAAATGATCTTGAATTTGGTTTGATGAAAAGATCTGGCGTGAGATTGGAAGCGAAAACTTCTCAATTCGAAGAACAAGGGTTTTTCGAATATCATATTTATGACCTGCAGAGAAAGACAACGATCAAGGATAATCAAACCAAACAGATCAATCTTTTAGAAGCCAATAATGCGAAAGTTCAGAAAGAGCTTTTAACGTACGGCCAGAGTTATTATTTTACTGGGCTTTACCGTGATCAGGATATGAAACAGCCCGTGAATGTTTATGTGAAGTTCAAGAATTCGAAAGAAAATAATTTAGGCATGCCGTTGCCGGCGGGGATCATGCGGTTGTATAAGGAAGATAAAGATAAAAAGTTGCAATTCATCGGCGAAGATTCGATCAAGCATACACCGAAGGATGAAGAAGTGAAATTAAAGATCGGCGAAGCGTTTGATGTCGTTGTCGAACGCAAGCAGACGGATTATAAAGTCATTTCGAATCGTGTGTTTGAAACAGAATGGGAAGTGAAATTGCGCAATCATAAAGACCAGGATGTAACTGTCGGTGTTGTGGAACCTTTGATCGGCGATTGGGATGTCGTGCAGGAAAGCCAGCCGCATGTCAAGGTCGATGCGTTCACGGTTCGTTTTGATGTGAATGTTCCTAAGGATAAAGAGGTGGTTCTTAAATATCGTATCAGGGTTACATATTAATAGTTTTTCTGTGTCATTGCGAGGAGCAATAATCGTTTTTTAACATTGGCGACGAAGCAATCTTTTAAAAAGATTGCCGCGCTCCCGTTGGTCGCTCGCAATGACACAGCAATAAAAATAAGGATGAAAATATGAAAAGATCAGATGGCCGATCAGAAAATGAATTACGGAAAGTTAAAGTAACAAAAAATTATTTAAAACACGCGGAAGGCTCTTGCTTGATTGAATTTGGCGGGACAAAAGTGATCTGCACGGCGAGTGTGGAAGATACTGTTCCGTCATTTTTGCGTGGTTCCGGCAAAGGCTGGGTGACTGGCGAATACGGAATGCTTCCTCGGTCAACGCATACTAGAATGAATCGTGAGAAGTCTTCCGGCGGACGGACGATGGAAATTCAGCGGCTTGTCGGCCGGTCGCTTAGAAGTGTCGTTGATATGGAAAAGCTTGGCGAGCGAACTGTCAAGGTTGATTGTGACGTGATCCAGGCTGATGGCGGGACGCGCACGGCATCGATCACGGGAGGATTTATCGCTTTGGCGCTTGCGTTTATGAAATTAAAGAAGGAAGGCTCGATCGATGAGATCCCTTTATCAGGTTATTTGGCTGCTGTCAGCATCGGGATCTATAAGGATCATTTGATCCTTGATCTTAATTATGAAGAAGATTCTAATGCTCAAATGGATATGAATGTTGTTATGACGGGTCAGGGTGAATTTGTCGAAGTTCAAGGGACAGCCGAAAAATCTCCGTTTACAAAGAAGCAGATGGATGGGTTGATGGATCTGGCGGGGAAGGGGATTGCGGAATTGATTAAAATTCAACGAAAAATCTTGAATGGTATAAAATTGTAAAAAAGAGTAATCGCGTAGAGACGAGTCTTCGGCTCATCTCTACATTATTATTTTATCATTCCATGCGCGAACTTGTCATTGCCACAACCAACGAAGGAAAAATGCGGGAGATCCGGGGTCTTTTAAAAGATCTTGATATTAAGATCACATCTTTAAAGGATTATCCCGACGCTCCGAAAGTCATTGAAGATGGAAAGACTTTTGCGCAAAACGCTTTAAAGAAAGCGGCAACGATCGCGATCTTCACGGGAAAACTTACTCTTGGTGAAGATTCCGGATTGGAAGTTAAGGCCCTTAAAAATGCACCGGGAATATTTTCAGCTCGTTTTTCCGGAGAGAATGCCACCGATCGGAAGAATAATCTAAAGCTCATTCGATCTTTAAAGAGTGTTCCGCAGAAAAAACGTCAAGCGCGTTATCGTTGTTTCGCGGCGATCGTTGACGGGAAAGAGATTATTGATGTCTGCTCAGGAAGTTGTTCGGGGCTTATTATTGATGAATATCGCGGGAAAAATGGATTCGGTTATGATCCGTTATTCTTGATCGAGAAATATAATAAAACCTTCGGTGAACTTGACCCTGCCATTAAAGCTAAAATAAGCCATCGTGCGAAAGCCTTCCAGAAAGTTCGTAGAATTCTTGAGAATTATTGGAAATGACGAACAAGGATGGGTTATGAGTTATGAGTCGAGTTGTGGGGTTGAGTTGTGAGTTTTAATAAGAAAGTTAACTCATAACGAACTCCACATAACCCGACCCATAACTCAAAACTCATTCTAAAAAATATTTTCTAAAATCCCCTTCACGCCTTCTTGCAGCAGGTCTTTTACATTTTCGATGGGTTTTAATGGTGAGAATGTAGATGTGACTTTGGGGTGGTCGATCGTTCCGGTTATTTTTACAACAAGAGCTTGGCCAATGAGTCCCGTCGGGATCCGTTTTAATGAATCGGACTGATTCATGACGATCTCACTGACATCGGGATTGGCTTCAATATCAAGGTTTTTGTTGAAATCAAGCCAGCCTTTAACGCGGATATTAACAGTGTTCCCAAAGATCTCGGTTTTTTGAGATTGGATCTTCTCATTTGCAATTAAGAACGTCCCTTGGGCGCCATTAAAGATGATGCTGTGGATCTCTTTGATCGTGGCGAATTTCGCGATCTCTTCAATAAGCTTGAATTCTCCCAAATTCGCATCGGTGATCGCGAAAGATCCTTGTCCTGTTATGCTCTTGATATTCAAAAGAGGAGCTTCTGCTTTTATGACGGCGGCAACATTTCCTGATAAATTCTTGTATTCAAGTTTTCGGTCCTTGGCGAGATCTTCCAATTTCATGTTATCTAAACGAATATCTATTTTAGCCGGAAATCCTTCAGTCGTTAGATCAGATGTCGATGAGATGACAATGTTGCCGTTGTAAATATTCGCCAAAATATTATTCTCAGTTATTTTTTTATCGCGCTGTGAGTACTGGATCGAGAGATTTTGGATGGGAGTTTGAAAAATAGAGATGTAATCACTTTTGATCCGCATGCTTAATTGCCATTCCGGCCAATTGTTCAAGGGCCCTTTTAGAAATCCTTCGACCGCCAATTGCCCTTTTGGTTCGGCGGAGGCAAGAGTGTCCTTAAATTGCGGCGCGATCGATCGAAGGTCTGCAAGATTGATATTAAAACTTGAGTTCACATCAAGCGACGGATCTGCGTTTTCTGCCAGTAGAACATCGCCTTTAATATCGAAAGAGCTTTTGTAGTATTTCCCTGAAAGGGATGTGATCTTGATCTTCTGATTTAAGACTTGCAATTGTGTTGATGCGGAAATATTCGCGGATTCTACGGTTGTTGATATTAAGGGTGATTTGAAATCGTTGAGTTGGCCATTGAGCGTGTAATTCTCTCCTTGAAAAGTCCCTTTAAGGTCCTGCCACGATAGTTTACTTGCTTCATAATTTACGATCCCGGCGATATTTTGGATCGTTTGATGGATGGATTGAAGACTTAAGTTTGTATCGGTTAGTGTTGCTTTTAGATTAACAATGGAATCGACTGGGGAACTGATGGGGCCTTTTAAGTAGCAATCAAGCGCGGCATGTCCGGAAACATCAATGTTTGCTTTAAGGAGTGCTCGTGATGCAAAGGCTTTGATCAGTGCCAGATTGACGTCTGAGGTCGTGATGTGTAAATCTGCTGAAGGGTTTTCAAAGTCTTTGACTGTGCCTGTAATTGTCAGATTGGTGTTTTGAGTGTTTAATGTTAAATTGTTCGCTGAAAGGGAATTTTGATCGAATGCGACTTCTCCGACGGCGATCTTTAATTCATTGATCTGCGGCAAGCCGCTGAATAAGGCTTCTGATATTCCTAATGTTCCTTTATATGTGGATTGCTTGCTTTCAAGATCGAGGTCGTAAGCTAGATTAACGTCGTAGTCCCCTCGGAATTTCATGTCTGCCCCAATTTCGACAAGAGCTTTTTTAAGTGTTTGAAGTCCGTCGAAATGCAGTGTTTTGTCGGTCAGAGAAAGATGAGCATTCTCTGAAGTAAAATCTGCTGTGATCTTTTTATCAGCGCCGAGCGTGATCGTGGCATTATGCGCGGCGAGCTTGCTTTTAAAGTTGAGATTTGTTCCATCATGGGAGAGGCTGATCTCTGAAGCGGCAATAGTACCTGTAAATGTTTTATCGCTGCCAGACTTTATTGAAGCGCTGGTCAGATCGATGTTGCCTTCAAGAAGGATGTTCTGGTCTTTTTTTGTGAAACTTAGATTTTTGAAATTTATGGCGCTTATGAGATCTAAGGTCTGATCGATCATGATATGACTATTTTGTGTGGAAATGTTTCCTTTGAGTGTGGCAATGCCGCTGCTGTAGGTCAATAAAAGATTCGGAGCGGTTAAGTCGGTCTGGATCGATCTTTGCGGATCAATCGTTATCAGTGTTTTTATTGAAGAGAGGCTTGCACCTAAGGTTAAATTCTGATTTTCATAACGCAGTGAATCGACCTGAAGAGCAATGTCGGTATCGACGGTGCGGCCATTTGATGTTATTTTCAGTGTGTCGCTTTTTATTGTTCCTTTGCCTTCGAGGACATTATTTTTCAATGAAAGAGAAATGTTCTCGGCGTTGAGATTTCCGGCGATGTCGAGCAATGCTTCTTTTGTGATCTTAAGATCGACTAATCCTACGTTTCCACTGACACTGATATCGCTATTTTTATATTCGATGGTCAAATCGGCTTTTGAGAGCTTTCCACTGGTCAGATCAACAGGAAGAGATGTTTTGACCAGTTTTAAATATTGGGCAAGAGGGATGTTCTCAAGGGTTGCCTTGGCTAATACGCTTTTATCTTTAAGCGCAAATGTTCCGTTTAATTTTCCCGATGATTGGCTTTTTTGTGTTTTAAAGGAAAGATCATAGCTGATGTTGGTGTCGAGCGATATCTCAGCACTGGCATTAAGATCGGTGATGGTTTCGTTGAACTCTTCCGGTAAAGATCGATCCGTAAAATTAATGGTTGCTCCTTCAAGGATGATCTTTCTGACCCAGAGTTGATATGGGTTTTTATGCGCAGGATCTTCGCTGGTATTTTGTTTTTGTTCTAAAAGATCAGAAAAATTCCACGAATTATCCGCATTCCTCGATACCGTAATGGTTGGATGAGCTACGCGGAATGTCGGGATGATGATCTGTTTATTCCTTAAGATCGCGGTGATCAGGACATTGCAGTTAAGTTCATCGAGCGTTAAGAATGTTTTTGTCGGATCATCTTTCTCCGAGATGATAATATTTCTTATGACGATCCCTTTGACCGGGATGAATTGGATCTCGCCGATGGATATTTTCCGATGCAGGAATTCTTCGCTTTTCTTGACAAGGAAGTTCTTTGCTTTGACCGGAAGAAGGACAACGTTAACATAGATAAGGGCGATCAGGCAGGCTAATAAAAAAAGGCCACCGATAATGAAGATCTTCTTTTTTGTTGGTGCTTTCATAGCGCCCATTATATAAGAGAAAGTTAAATTACGCAATGCGTCTGAATTTTTCCTTTCTTGCAAATGAAAATTTTCATGTTATACTAAAAACTT
>CAYGEE010000080.1:0-10186 GCA_964348765.1 uncultured Planctomycetales bacterium
CTTTAAGACTTTCTATACTTCATAACGACAATGACAACTGCTGTAAATAAAAAAAAATTAGAAATATTAAACGTCCGCCAAACGACATCTTTCGACGTCAACCCTGACGGCAGCATTAAAATGATGCAAACCCAAACCCCAAAGATCCAAACAAGGCTGAAATCTTTAGACGATTTGCGCTCAATAACCTTCATAATAAGAGGGATATTAAATAACGGTAAAACAATAGCACAAATGACACCTAAAACCTCAAAGAATTTTTGCATGCATGCTCACTCTCTTGACTGAAACTCTAAACCCTAGACTCTAAATCCTAAACAAATACAAAACACAAAAAAACAAAACTACCACTCTCTTTTTGGTTTTGAGTTTATTTCTTTTGAGTTTGTTTAGAGTTTAGGATTTAGTGTTTCACAACCCTGTCTATTTTATTGAAAAAAACTTAATATATTTTCTCATCCTCTGATGGACCTGAGCTAACGTTAACTTTGATGTCTTCTCCGTCCCGAAACTTTCGACATTATACGAGGAAAGTGTCGTGGCGTAAAGAAGAGCTTGTTTCAAGCTTTTTTCATTAATGCGATCAACCTTTGCAAGATATCCCATAATCGCACCGGCAAACGTATCACCCGCCCCCGTCGGGTCAACAACTTCCTCAACAGGAAACGCCGGGAACGAGAACATAAATTTATCACTATAGAACAAAACGCCATGCTCACCTTTCTTGATAACAATAAAAGACGGGCCCATTTTCCGCAACGTTTTAGCAGCCTTGATGAGATTCGTCTCTCCAGTTAAAGCTTTAGCTTCCCCATCATTAGCAACGAACAAGTGGACCTTTTTCATTAAATTGATCAACGACGGCCGTTTGATATCGATCCACAAATTCATACTGTCAAGCCCGATGAATTTTGGTTTCTTTAAAAGCGTCAAAAAATGAGACTGGATATCCGGATCAATATTCGCCAGAAAAACATTGGGAATATCCCGCTGACTGACATGGATCTGCGGAACATAATTTGACAGCGCGCCTAATTCTGTAGCGATCGTGATCGCTGTATTAAAATCACCCTTTTTATATTCCCCCGTCCATCGAAAGCTGTTACCTTCACTTTCGATAACAGAATTAACATCGATCCCTTTCTTCTTGAAGAATGAAATATGATGTGCCGGAAAATCTTTACCGATCACGCCCGCCAAATGAACTTTCGTAAAAAGCCGCGCGCTCATCGCAAAATGCGACACTGATCCGCCCAGCATATCCTTTCTTTCTCCGGCTGCAGTTTTGATATTATCTAAAGCAATTGTTCCAACGGTGATCAAACTCATAGAACTCTTCTCCTGTTTTAAAAAATCACTGATCCTTTTTAGTTTTTATTCCCCAATGATCTTAATTAATACTCTTTTTTTACGCCGGCCGTCAAACTCTCCATAAAAAATCTGTTCCCACGGGCCAAAATCCAATTTCCCTTTCGTTACAGCGACAACCACTTCTCGACCCATGATCTGCCGCTTAAGATGTGCATCCGCATTATCTTCACCCGTGTCATTATGACGATATCCTTTCACAGGTTCGTGCGGGGCAAGTTTCTCAAGCCACTTATCATAATCGCCAAGAAGCCCCTGTTCATCATCATTGATATAAACACTCGCCGTAATATGCATGGCGTTAACCAAGCACAATCCTTCTTTGATCCCGCTCTTATTGATAGCGCTCTGCACCTGATCTGAAATATTAATATAATCTCGTCGATTGGGTGTATTAAAAAACAACTCTTCCCGATAACTCTTCATATCATCCCCTCATAACCCGACGTCGATCGGAAATTTTATTTCTTTATTATTTTCCAAAAAATATATCAAAGAATCGATTTGCAATCGATCAAGAGTATATTTTTTTGCATCTTGACAGAACTCACGCGCTTTTTCCATCTGATCTTTCATTAAATAAGCTTGGATCAAATAAGCATACGACTGATAATTATGCATCAGATCTTTACCCTTTATAAGAACTTTAAGCGCAGCATCCATTTTACCCTGAAAAAGATAAAGCCTGCCCAAGCCGACATACGACAAACCATAAAATGGAAAATCATGAATGCTTTGCTTAAAAAGCGACTCCGCTTCCAAAGGATCGGATGTTATGATCGCCAAAGAATAATACGCGCGCGGATCATGGATATTAAGGGAGATCGCTTTACGAAAATTCTCACCGGCACTTTTCATCTCTCTGATCTTATAGAATTCTATCCCAGCAAATAAATACCCGAAGGGATTATCCGGGAAATCCTTAACCATCGCACAAGAAGAAACAAAATTACTTTTCCACGAGAAGTTCAGCGTGACTGTTAAGATCATACAGAAAGCAACCACGAACACTTGCATGATCCTCTGGATTTTTGGATTAAGAAGACTACTGCTTAGACCCCAAGCCAATAGCACGCTCAGACCGATCGACGGCAGATACATAAATCGATAAGCCATCGGATTCGCGATCGGAATAAAATTAGAAACCGGGATGAATGAAACGATGAAGAACACTAAAAAAAATAACAACCCGCGTTCGCGCTTTAAAAGCCGATATCCCAAAAAACAGATCAGGCTGATCACGATCAAAGATAAAATGGCTCGATATTCGAGAATGCTCGAAACGATGGGAGCATAGAAAGGCGGAAGGACCTTTACCGTCCACGGAAACAAGAAAAGTAAAATATATTTTGTAAAGATCCACCCTATCGTCAATCCTCGAACAAGCCCGGACCCAGACAACGACAACCCTTGGGCGAAAGTCGTATTAACAAAAACATAGAAATATATCCATCCATAAAATACCAAAATAAGAAAATATCCGGAATATTTCAAAAAGATCTCCGATACTTTCCTTCTCTGCCAATTATGCGAGATAAAAATATCATAAAGAACGAATAATGCGATCAGAACAACAGCAGATTCCTTGCTAAACAACGCCAAGAGATAAAAGAAAGCGGACAAAATGTTCCACAGCCAATTTCTCTTGTCATTTTCTTTCTCAGATTTGATAAAAAATATAAAAGACAATAAGACAAAGAAACAAACAACAAGATCAGCCCGGCAGCAAATATTCGCAACCGGCTCCGTCCTTAAAGGATGAACAGAAAAAAGAAGCGTGCTCAAGAACGCTAATGAAGCATTCTTTAAAATTTGCACCAAAAGGATATAAAGCAGCAAAGAATTCGCAAGATGAAATAAAACATTCGTCAAATGATATCCAAAAGGATTTTCTTTCCACAACCAATAATCGAGAAAGAAAGTTGCCGACTGAACCGGACGATACGCAACCGACCCCGAGGAGAACGTCCAACCCCCACCGTTAAAAAGCTTATCCGGCACCATAAGATATTGCGAAGAAAACAACAATGGAAAATTTTTCCAGGAATGATGGAACTCGTTGTCCACAAGAATAACATCATCATCGCCGACAAATTTATTGAACAAGCAATTGCCGAAGGTAAGAATAACGAGCGCGGTGATGATCAGAAGATATTTTTTGTTTATCGATGACATTTTAAAGTTTCTTACAATTCCAAAAAATTTTGTCATTCCCGCGAAAGCGGAATCCAGATCCCCGCTTTCGCGGGGATGATAAAAAATAACAATTAAAACGCGTGATTGATCCCGAACCACACATGCGGGTCTGCACCTTTTTCATCAATGGCTTCGGCAACGTCTATGCGGATCAACACCTTTTCAAGAAACGATCCAATATTCGTAGATACGCGAAAGCCCATTCCTACGTCTTTCTTAAATTTCCCGTCGTCAAAGTTATCATACCAGGCCTCGCCCGCATCGAAGAAAATGACCGCGGACAGCGCGTCAAAAGACAGGATATTGTCGAACAACGAAAGCTTGAAATGGTCCACGACGGGAAACCGGTATTCCGCGCTTGTCAAAACCGCGTTCGCCCCGCGGATCTCTTTACGGTCGTAACCTCTTAACCCATCTATCCCACCTAATTCATAAAGGTTCTTATCGTCAGGAAATCCCCAGCCGTATTTAAAACGCGCGGCGGCTTTCTGTTTACCGACTGTATGCTTATAAAAACTAGCGTCAATGCCGCTACGATAAAAACTTTGCGTCCCATCCCAGAAATGCCCGGCATTCTCAAAAAATGAGCTGAATTTATAACCTTGATCCGGATCAGGATAGGGAGCAGCATCGTTTAAATAGAGATCCACTCCGACGATCGATTCATTACTTTTCGCGTAAGAAATATTGCGCTCATCCTCCGCCCCGCCGGAAAGAAGCGTGGCATCGAGCTTGCGATTTTGCAGAACATACAACGATACGTGGTCATTGATCTCGGATAATCCATACTGAACGGGCCAGAGCTCTTTGCGCAAAAATACTTTATGAGTTACAAGGTCCTCACTGCCGTCTTTAAAGTCCGTTTGATTGGCAGACTCAAAACCCAACGTTGTTTGCGAATGAAAAAGATTGTTTAATTGATAACCGGCTCTGGAGTGAAGGATCTCCTCGGAAAAATCGTAATCAGACGCCGCGTAAGCGTTCTGGTCATATGGCTTTTGAAAAGACGTTTTCAACCCCACACCGGAATTCGCAAGCTCCGGCCCAAAAACAAGATTATACGAATCCTCCGGCATGAGCGCCGGCACATCATACAGCCCCGTATAAAGTGCGACGGGTTGAAGATGAATACGCCTCGGCCAGCTGTCGTTGGTCCTGTCAAGCTCAAGGATCTTTTTATCCGGGTCCAGCCGGATACTTTCAACAGCACCGCTTAAAACGATCTCTTCTTTTTTCCTATCTCCGTCCCACACAAAAGATGTTTTCTTCCCATCGGCAAACGTCACATCCACATCAACCGGCATCAGCGCATCCGCTTTTTGTTCTAACGTGACCTTATTATGATCGACCTTTACGACCGCGGGATCGGCTGAATGCACGGCATAGAGCCACTGATGAAAAAATCTTTTGAGGTCTTTTCCGCTTTCTTCCGTGCAAATATTCATAAAATCATCAATGCTCAAATTCTTAAAAAGATATTCTTTAAAGATCCGCGTAAAAATCCTATTGAAGGATTCCTCGCCGATTGTTTCATGCAGCATCTCAACGACTTTCGATCCTTTTCCATAAGTTAAAGAAAAAATACTGCTCGGCTCACTGAAACTGGAAAGCTCGCTTGCGATCGGATGATCCGATCCCTTCCGAGCGATCATCTGATAACGGATATCACCCGTCCGACGGAATGTCAGTTCAGGGAACAGCCAGGAATATTTTTTGATCCAATGCGGATATTCCAGGACGCTCGCGTCGCGGCCGTATTTTGATTCCAAATAATTTAAAATAAAATACGAGTGGATCCCTTCATCCAGCCACATTTCTTTGTACTCGTTGATCCCGACAAGGTTATAAAACCACTGATGACCGGCCTCATGCGCGATCAGAAAATCAAAATAACGGCTCAAAAACCCAGGCAGTTCAAAAACGCGCGTATCAATAAACGCGAGATTCGACATCTGCTCGCCGCCATAGCCCAGATACACCGGCGCGATGCTGAATTGTTTATATGGATACCCGCCGAAATGTTTAGAATAATACGCAAAAAGATCTTTCACAAAACCCGCCGCTTGTTTCGCTTTTTTCTCGTCGAACAAATAAAACGACTTGATCGTGACTCCTTGAGCGTCCTCTTCATAAACTTTGTACCGAGTTGACAGCGTCAGAGAAAATTCCCTGATAGGCAATTGAGAATTGATCGTTAATTTTTTCTTACCGTCGGAAAGTTTTTCTTCTTTTATCAATTCTCCGGAATGGATGACAACCTCCTCCTCAGGAAGCTCCAGCGTGACGTTATAAACAGCCGCTTGCGCATAAAATGGACGATGGAAGATATAAAATGGATAATTCTTCCATTCGTTATTTTCATGAACGGAAAGGATCGGATACCAGCGCGAGAGCGCAAAAATCCCGTCGTGCCAGCCGAAACGCCCATAAGCGTGCGGGATCGCCACATTAAAAGCGATCGCAATATCAACAGCCTGCCCCGGCTTCAAAGGGTCTTTCAAATCAACTTTTAACAGCGTCTCGTCAGAGCCTTCGATGCGAAAACTTAACACCTCGGATCCGGCAGAAACAGAATCCAGATGAAAGCGGCTCTCCGAGAAACCTTCCGGAAAAGGGTCCACCTTAAAATATCCCGCGTAGCGTAAAAAAAGATTTTTTTCCTTCGCTGTGTATTTTCGATTGGGATAAATATGGAAATAAATTTCTTTCAAGTCTTCTGAGGAATTATTAACAACGTGGACTGTTTCTTCGGCGCGAATCGTTTTCGCGGCCACGTCGATCGTGGCGGAAATGTCATAAGCCAAACGATCCTCAGCCCACGCCCGAGGAAGAAAAATAAAACTGATCATAAAAAGAAGATAAACGGAAAAATTTCGAAAAGGAATAGAACGCAAAGTCATACGCATGACACGGATCAACTCTCGGCCAGGCTTAAAAGGTAACTCAGGTCTTCGTTCTTAATAGAGTGATATTTTAATCCGATCAAATAAGATCTTTTATTAGGCTTCTCGATCGGTTCATACCAGGCTACTTCTCCGACGATGCGGATCATGCGGCCCTTCTCTGCGGCGGAGATCCTGACTTCTAAAAGGATATTCTGTTTATTCAGATACTTGATCGTCGATTCCGACACTTCTTCTGTTTTTAGTCCAAGCCCGCCGCGGCTGATGTCGCGCGTGACGCCTTTCTGCCAGTCGAGCCCGGGCAAGTCGCCCTGCAAGCGGACGATCGAAAAATCCACAGGCAGCAAAACCTTTAAGCGGATAAATTGCCGTTTATCAAAATCTTTTTTCTGTTTTTCCATCTTAGAATTTAAGCAATTTACTTTTAACCCGCGAATAATATTTCTGAAACCGGGCATCCTTCTTTAAATTCGAAAGGTCGGAATCTTTTTCTAAATGCTCAAAATGGACATACCCGCATTTTAAAGCCATTTTAATACTGCGAAAGGCTAGATCAATATCCCCCAACAAAGAATAACTGCAAGCCAGATTATACCAGCACGTCTCATCCTCAGGCTTTAATTGTACAAGTTTTTCATCAACGGCAAGGCCTTCTTTATACATCCCCTTTTTTGTGTAAAGATCGCCCAACAGCGTCAAGCCTTCCAAAAAATTCGGATTCTTGCGTAAAAGGTTCTCGCAAAATTGGATCTCAAAATCAATATCTTGTTGAGAAATGTCGTCAGTCATTTTATCTTTTCTTCTTATTTAGATAATTCTTTATTCTTAACGCAGCTTCCTTTAGATTCTCATAACTTGACGCGTAGGATATTCTCACATGCCCATCAAAAGATTTTCCAAAAGCAACACCAGGAACAAGAGCCACTTTTTCTTTCTCAAGTAAATTCTTGGCAAAAGCCATCGACGTCTCTTTTGTTGACTCAATAGAAGGAAAAACATAAAAAGCCCCTTCGGGCATATGGCACTTTAAACCCATAGAATTAAGCGCCTCAACAATGAACTTCCGGCGGCGGTTATATTCACGCTTCATCATCGCCACAGATTGCGAACCATTCTTTAAAGCTTCGATCGCCGCCATCTGTGCGGTCGTTGAAACAGAAAGGATCGTATATTGATGGATCTTCGTCATCGCATCAATGATCTTCTGCGGGCCACAGGCATAACCGATACGAAATCCTGTCATAGCATAAGCTTTCGAAAATCCATTCAAATAGAGAACGTGCTCTTTCATCCCGGGAAGCGAAGAAAATGGAACATGTTCAAAATCATACGTTAACTCATCATAGATCTCATCACTGATAATCAATAAATTATGCTTTTTAACGACCCGAGCAATATCCATCAATTCTTTTCTTGAATACGACGCACCCGTCGGATTACAAGGATAATTGATCATGATCGCCTTAACACCTTCTTCAAGATTTTCCTCGATCTGTTTTGCTGTCAGCTTAAAATGGTCTTTAAGCGATGTCTTTAAGGGAATCGCGATCCCGCCGGCAAGATCAACAACCGGAAAATAAGAAACATAGATCGGTTCCGGAATAAGGACTTTGTCTCCGGGATTTAATAACGCACGGGCAGCCAAATCAAGAGCTTCGCTGACACCGACCGTGATCAAGATCTCATTATTCTCGTCATACAATATCCCGTGACGAGCATTTAAGAATTGTGCGATCTCCTTGCGCAGTTCCGGCATTCCCTTATTCGATGTATACGATGTGAATCCTTGTTCTAAAGAATAGATCGCCTTCTCTCTAATATTCCAAGGAGTGACAAAGTCAGGCTCGCCGACACCCAGAGAAATAACATCCTTCATGCCTAAAACAAGATCAAAAAAAGCACGGATCCCCGAAGGAGCTAATTGTTCAACTTTTTGTGAGATTTTAATGTCCATAAATAACATCCATTATTGAGCACTTATTACAGTTTCGCAATTGTGTCTTTGCGAGCCCCTCAAGGGCGAAGCAATCTAATGAGATTGCCGCGCTCCCGTTGGTCGCTCGCAATGACACAACCACAAAAATCCTGTCTAATACGAGATATTTAATCTCTTTCCTTGTGCTTTCTTTTTTAAGATCTGTCCGTCTTCTTTATATTTTTTCAAAAGAAAATGAGTCGTTGTGCTTCTGACCTGTTCTAAAGACGAAAGCTTTGACGCCACAAAATTGGAAACTGTCTGGATATTCTCTCCCTCAACAACAAGAAGAAGATCATAAGCTCCCGAGAGTAAATAACAACTGGTAACCTCCGGAAAACTATAAATGCGCTCAGCGATATAATCAAAACCCACATCTTTCTGAGGGGTGACACTGACTTCAATGAGCGCTCTGACATGCGAATTAGAATCACAGGCAAGATCATGATTGATCACTGTTTTATATTTAACAATAACACCGTCTTTCTCATACGAAGCAATACTCTTTTGGACTTGGGCAGCCTTTTTGCCTGTCATTTTAGCGATCTCAGCAGCACTGACCCGGGCGTCATTTGCCAATATTTCTAGTATTTCATCCATATCGATCTCCCTTTTTACAAATTAAATTTCTTAGAAAGTATAGAACCCTCTCGTGGAATAGTCAACCCTATGAACACAAAGGCATTCGCCGGATCTTTTTTAAACGAGGCATTAATAATGGGTCTTTTATTTCGATGATTTGATCTTTTCCTGCAAAGATGAGATCTTCTCACGCAAACTCTGATTCTCTCTATCGATCTTTATAACATCCTGCGTAAACGCTTGCCGATCGTTCTGCTTAGTTAAAGATTCCTGGATCTGAGAGTTAAGATCATTATATTGCTTCTCCACATCCTGATATTGTGCGGCAACCTTTACTTTCTCATCGACCTTCTTTGACAAGATAAAATCTGACGATTTTTCAAGGTATAATTTCTTATCCTTTAAATTCGCCGATTCTTTAACTTTAAATTCTTTTTCTTTTTTAAGCTGCCTGACTTTCTCTTCTAAAGCACTATTAGCAGTCTGAAGTTCTTTGACTTTAGAACCTAGATTCTGGCCTTCTTGGTCCAAGATCTTGATCTGACCCGCTAAAAGCTTTTGCTGTTCTTTTTTCGTTTTTAATCCCTGATCCAATTGGGCGATCTCTTTAGACAATTTTTCTTTTTCTTGATCTTTCAGTGACTTCTTATATTTATAATCCAATTCCCATTGACGCTTTTCGTATTGCAGATCAGAAAGCTGAAGCTGCCAAAGCCGCTCTTCCTCATCCACATCGAGATCATGACCCTTCTCATAAGAATTTTTCGTCTCTTCAAGCAAGGGATCGTTTGAAAATTCTTGAGGATCCTGCGTCGTTGATGCGTCGATGACCTCTTCTTGCGGAAGTTCTGATCCGGGCGCCACACGTGCCTGATCAAGATCCTGTTTTGACCCTTCTTGCTGGCTTACAAGAGCCTGATATTGTGCTTCCAAAACCTTGTTTTCCTGAAGAAGAAAGGCAATGTTCTCTTTGATCTTATCAAAATCCTGATAAAGATCATCCGACGAAGAACTTTGGCCAAACCCTGCCCGTGGAATCAAAAAACAAAGAAGAATGATAAATAATATTCTTAGGACATTCCCGTTTGAATACCGTTCTGTGTCATTGCGAGCGCTTTTTGCGAAGCAATCTTTTAAAAAGATTGCTTCGGCCAAAAAACGG
>CAYGEE010000081.1:0-10143 GCA_964348765.1 uncultured Planctomycetales bacterium
CGTTTACTATTAGTAAAAAAATAAAAATTAATGCCCGTTGATAGATTTTAATTATACAATAAGACATAAAAATTTATGAAAAATACTTCGGCACAATCACAAAACACTTCCGCTTTGGAATCTATCTCCGGGTTAAAAAACAGTTCCCGTTCTCTTCCCAAAGACTTTGCGGCGGATCAGAATATTGAAGAAACAAAAACTCCCCCGGCGAGCATTTCTACAGATAGTTCACTTGACGACATTCTCATTTATGCACGGCATCACTTAGCTTCCGATGTTCATCTATCACCGAATAATCAAATATTCTTTAGGATCTATGGAAGCCTTAAAGCACAAGGCGCCGACAAACTCACCGCAGAAAAGATCAGAACAAAGATACACACGCTCTTACGCCCGGAACAATTAAGTGAATTCACCGAACGCGGCGACATGGAGCTCGTCCATACGATCCCCGGCGCCGGAAGATACCGCATTACGCTCATTAAACAGCGTCAAGGCCTCGATGTCACCGCTCGTATCATTCCGTCATCAATCTTAACTTTTGAACAATCAACAATGCCGGCATCATGTGCGAATTTAACAAAATGGGCGCAAGGATTGATCCTTGTCACCGGCCCGGCGAGCTGCGGGAAAACAATGTCGTTATCTGTTCTGGTCGAAATGATCAATCAAACCCGGCACGAACATATCATCACGATCGAAAATCCGATCGAGATCGTTTATACTCCGAAACATTGCCAGATCACGCAGCGCGAACTCAACAAACATACGCTCTCGCAGGCCAACGCGCTTAAAGCCTCGCTTCGTGAAGACCCTGACATCATTGTCGTCAGTGAATTAAGGGATATTGAAAGTATTCGCCTAGCCGTTACCGCCGCTGAAACCGGGCATCTTGTTTTCGGGACGATGAATACGAATAACGCGTATCAAACGGTTTTTAGTTTGATCAACTCGTTCCCGCCGGAAGAACAAGGTGTCATCGCGAACATGATCTCGGAATCCTTGCGCGGAGTTATTTCACAGCATCTGATCCCTAAAAAAGATAATACCGGAATGATTCCGGCGTATGAAGTGTTATTGCAAAGCACCGCGATCTCGGCAATGATCCGCGAAGGCCGTATCCAGCAGATCAACAATTCGATCGCGATGGGCAAAACCGCCGGGATGGTTTTAATGGATAATTCCTTACAAGAACTCGTCCAAAAAGGCGTTATCGATGGAAAAGAAGCATTTTACCGGGCGACGACGCCGGGGACATTTAAGCAATATTTAAATAATTAAATCATGTCATGTTACGAGGGTGAGTTTTGAGTTATGCGTCGAGGATGAGTTATTGGTTGTGAGGATTTAATCCACACAACTCAAGCTCACAACCCGACTCACAACCCACAACTCGTCCACAAAATATTTTTAACTTATTTTATGAAAAAGATCGAAGCACTTTTCAAACAATTAATCGAAAAAAAAGGTTCTGACCTTCATTTAGCTCAAGGCCAGAAACCGAAGATCCGTCTTAACGGCGAATTAATGCCGCTTCCTACTGAAGATGTTCTGACCCAAAGCTCGATTGTTGAATTATTAAAAGATATTTGCTCCCCCGACGACTGGAATGCCTTCGAACATCGCGGCGATCTGGATTTTGCTTACGCGCTTGGAAGCGAAGCCCGTTTTCGTGCTAATTATCTCAGACAATTTTACGGCTTAGCTGCCGTGTTCCGATTGATCCCATCAAAGATCGTTTCTCTTGATGAGCTAGGTTCCCCCGCGATATTTAAGAATTTTGCTAATTTCCGATCCGGGCTTGTGCTCGTCACCGGTCCCACCGGAAGCGGTAAGTCAACGACGATGGCGGCGATTATTGATCACATTAACGGAACACGTTCGCAAAAGATCATCACGATCGAAGAACCCGTTGAGTTCGTGCATGAAAATAAAAAGTCCCTGATCGTTCACAGAGAAGTTGGGCTTGATACGGATAGTTTCACCAATGGATTAAAAAGCGCTTTAAAAAGCGATGTCAATATCGTCTTAGTCGGTGAAATGCGCGACCCAGAAACGATCGAGCTGGCCTTAACGGCTGCCGAAAAAGGCGTCCTTGTTTTCGGAACACTTCACACAAATTCCGCTCCCAAAACGATCGATCGCATTATCGATGTTTTTCCTGCAAATAAAAAAAATCAGATCCGAACACTTCTAGCGAATTCTTTAAAAGGCGTTGTTGCTCAACAACTTCTTAAGAGCGCAGACAAAACCCGTCGATATGCCGCCTATGAGATCCTATTAGAAAGTCCATCGCTTGCTCCCATCATCCGCGCGGGAGAATCAACAAAGCTTGTCTCCGAGATCCAATTGAACCGCCAAAACGGAATGATCTTAATGGATGATACTTTATTGCTGATGATCCAAGAAGGAAAGATCACAAAAGCAGAAGCACACGTGAAGGCGTTGGATAAATCGAAATTTCTATAATTAACAGCAAAAGATATTTTAAATAAGTAGGGACAGACACCACTTTTCGGCTGTTTTTGAAAATAAGTAGGGACAGACACCACTTTTCAACTGTTTTTGTAGGAAAGTGGTGTCTGTCCCTACTTTTTAAGCTGAAGGCTGAGAGCTGAAAGCTGTTTCAAACCGCTTCCGTGGGGACAACGGTGATCTTTAATTTTTCGTAACCTCTGATGATCGTTAATTCTAACGGCTCACCGACGACCCGCTCCGATAATAACCGATGAAGATCATCAACATTCCCAACGATCTTTCCGTTCATGGAAACGATCAGATCAAATTCCTTTAAACCCGCTCGATCAGATGGAGAATTTTTCTCAACAACTTCGATCAGAACAGCTGTCTCATTTGCTAATTCATAAAATCGAACCAATTTCTTATCAAGCTTTTTAACGCTTCCCGCGATCCCTAAATATCCTCGACGGACTTTACCGTAACGAAGGATCTCTGAAACAACCCATTGCGCGGTATTCACAGGGATCGAAAAACTTAATCCTTGCGCTTTTTGGATGATCGCAACATTGATCCCGATCAAACGCCCCTTAGAATCAACCAAAGGCCCGCCGGAATTCCCCGGATTAAGCGGCGCCGTATGCTGAATAATATTATCGATCAATCTTCCTTGCTGACTTCGCAAGTTCCGGCCCAAAGCACTCACCACTCCTGTCGAAACAGTCGACTGAAATCCCAAAGGATTACCCATCGCGATCACAAGCTGACCGACTTTAAGGTTCTTAGAATCTCCTAAGGGAACAAAAGGCAATTTTGTCTCATTAATACGCACAACGGCAAGATCTGTTGCCGGATCATCGCCAATAAGCTGTCCTTCATAAATTTTATTATTATCTAAAACAACATTAAATTCCGTCGCACTATGCACGACATGACTGTTCGTTAAAATATATCCATCGGGTGTGAAAATAACACCAGACCCCGCCCCGCCTTCTTCCATTCCCCGCTCATGGATCCGCCAACCGATATTTAAACTCACCACCGAAGGCCCGACTTTTTCGACGACATTAATAACCGCTCGCGAATAAGCATCCAAAACATCATCTTCTGAATCCTCTCTTTTATGATGAGACCCAGAAAGATCGACCAGCTGATCATCGTCACGATTATTAATATGCAATAAATTTTGATTTAATATTTCATTGTTTTCCATAAGGATATCCTGTTCGATAAATGGCTTTCAGCCTTCAGCTATCAGCTAGCTGAAGGCTGAAGGCTGAAAGCTCATTTTATTTCTGCATCATCGTCTGATCATTTGCCATCTTGCCAGTGATAGGGCACATCTTTGATTGTTTGCAAAAATTCCCTTTCCCGACGCAATACCCAAATCCGAACAATAAAAGCGCCGCTATTGTCATCACGATCACTTTTTTTACACAGCCACATCCGCAGCCGGATTTAGTCGTACTGCAACATTCATCTTTCTTTTTTTCTTCACTCATAACTTCCTCCTGTTTGTTGGTTGGTATAAAATTTCTAAATAATTTCGATAGTGATTCAAACTCTCAACAAGCACTTTTTTATTGCCATTTGTTTTTGCCAAGATCTGTGCTCCTTCCAAAACAGCAATGAAATGGTGAGCAAGGCTTTTAGGATCAACCTTGGACTTCGGAGTATATTTCTTTTTAGCATCTTTAAGATCTCTTTCAAGAACTCGACTCCAACCATCAAAACCACTCGCACACAATTGCCGGATCTCGGGATGCGTGTCGGAGAGCTCCTGCGCGAAGCATCCCAGCAGGCAGCCATTCATAAAATCTGTTTTCCTGACCAAATGAATAAGCGCATCAATATATTGAAAAACACGCTTTAAAGGATCCGAATCCGGAAGTTTAATGCAACAGTTCATCGCTTCTTTAGTAGAATCACAGAAACATTCAAGGAGGACCTTCCCCAATTCATCTTTACTCTTGAAATAGTGGAAAAAAGCTCCCTTCGTCAGCCGGGCCTTTGAACAGATCTCATCAATAGACGTCGCCCCGAAGCCTTTGGCAAGCATGAGCTCCTGAGCGACACTTAAAATATTTTTTTTCGTTTGTAAATTCTCTTTAACCATAGCATACCTACCAGTCGGTATGTATTTTAATAAAACACTGGCTTTTGTCAAGGATTTATTTCCAAGGGTCAATTAAGTTTGTTTTTTATTTGCTCATGCATCCGGCCGAACTCGTCGGAGCGGGGGATGATAAAAAGATATCGAATGATAAACACAAGCCAAACGGCTGAGGTTAACACCCAGACCGCGGAAGCGATTCCCAGGAACTTGAAATAGGCATTTGGGAAATAGATCACGATAAGCCGTTTTGTTAAGGTAAGCCCTAACCCAAGGATCACGACCCAAAAGATCCACAACGGTTTCTTCAGCGCCTCCATCTCCCCGGCATGGGACATAATGACCATTGTTCCGACGGAATAGGCCATGAGCGTAAACCCGCCGATGAACGTGATATGAAGCATCACAACATAATAATCAGGAAAAAGACACGCGAGCCACAAACCGGCAACGACCATCCACGCCGAGATCCACGCCCAGACCACATACAGGCTGGCTTTTGTGGGAACAACAAAAAGTGTCCGGGTCCTCACAAACTGCATCGTTGCCGCCGCGGCCTTGAGCCCATAGGCAAGCCGTAAAAACCCCCAGCCTTCGAACCAAAAACTCACAAAAACCATCGCCATCGCGGCCAGGTTCGCCGCGAACTGAACAGAAATCTTCTTCCCGTCATGTTTCGAGCCGGATAAACATTCTTCTTGCGATGGTTTTTCTTGGATCGATTCTTTCTGATACGTTCCCAGCATCCGCGGGATAAGAAACCCTGCGATCCCTAAGACAATCGATAACAAAAATCCCTGCTCCATCATGGGTTTGCCGACCATCGCAAGGGCTACAGGCAAAACCCGCGCTTGCGCTAACATGAGAACGATCGTGCCGAACAAACCGGCAAAGATCCCAAAAGGGATCCACAATAATTCCAGCGGCGGAGCTTTCTTCTCTTTTTTGTTAGGATCTTTTTTAAAAAGCCGAACGAGCGGAAAACGCATGAGCAAAATAAGCCACACTAGATAAAGCCCCTGCGCGTATGACCACTGCCCCAGAGACAAGAAAATCGCCATTCCGACGAATAAAAATAAAAAAGACAATACTTCAGCTTCTGAAGCATAACGGCTACCGGTAAAGCGCGGGATAAACGTCATCAAAAACCCCACGACGAAACAATTCACAAAAATAAGCATCTGCACGGACGAATGAAAAAAGACCGAATACGTCGGTGACAAGCCAAAGCCGTAGTAAAACCAATGGCCTACCCCGATGGCGCCGAATAGAACACCCAGAGGAAAAAATAACCGGTAAGGCTCCTGACAAATAATTTTCATAAACATAAGATATTCTTTATAACAAATAAATCGCGAACTCGCTAGATTTTAATTATTACGAAAGGAATTAACAGCGCGAGAATCCGCAGCCATGACATTTCAAACAGCCTTCTTCGTGATATAAAGGATTCCCGCAGTCCGGGCACACCCCGACCATGTTGATCTTTGACGACGATGTTTTCACTGCGGCCAGCGCCATTTCACCGGGGACTTTGGCTTTCTCCAAGATCTGGACTTTTTCCTTTAATCTTTTTTCCATGACCTGAGAGATCGCATCGGCACAAGACAAGACTCTTCCGCCATCGTTCCACGTCGGAACTGGGCAGCGGATCCCATGCAACTGCTGGACCACCGCTTCTCCATCGATCCCGCAGCGAAGGGCTAAAGAAACCATACGGCTTAATGCCTCCAGCTGGCTGCAGGCGCAGCCGCCGGCTTTTCCCATTTGAGTGAAGATCTCAAAGGGTTTATTATTCTCATCATAATTGATCGTCACATACAGATTCCCGCAGCCTGTTAAAATTTTTGTTGAAGTCCCAAAAGTGACTTCTGGGCGAGGTTTTGGCTCCACTGGAAACATTGACACAGATTCGATCTGCGAATGTTTCTCTTCTTCTTTTTTCCCAACATTTAAAACCTGATCCTCCCGGCTTCCATCTCGATAAACCGTGATCCCTTTGCAGCCTAAGGTATACGCTAGGTCAAAAGCTTCCCGAACATCTTTCTTTGTCGCGCTGCCGGGGAAATTAATCGTCTTTGAAACGGCATTATCCGTATATTTTTGAAAAGCCGCCTGCATTTTGACATGCCACTCTGGCGAGATCTCATGCGCCGTCACAAAGATGCGTTTAATATCAGCGGGGATCTCATCTAAATGTTCGATCGATCCGGCGTCCGCTATTTTTTGCATGAGTTCCGCGCTATAAAATCCGCCTTCTTTCGCGATCTGTTCAAAAACAGGGTCAACTTCCACCAATTTTGTTTTATCCATAACATTACGGAAGTAACAAATGGCAAAATTTGGTTCGATCCCTGAAGAGCACGGCCCGCCGATAATACTGATCGTGCCCGTCGGAGCAAGGGTAGTCAGCGTGGCGTTACGGAATTTCTTGTTATTCTCCGCCCCCGCGAAAATACTTTTTTCAAATGCCGGGAAGACGCCTTTCTTCTTTCCCAGGTCCAAAGACTTGATCCGTGATTCCGTCAGAATAAACGACATGATCTGCTCCGCGAGTTCAAGGCCTTCCTGAGAATCGTAGGGAACGCCCAAACGCGCAAGCATGGACGCCCAGCCCATGACGCCCAAGCCGATCTTGCGGGTCAGTTTTGTCCGATGCTCGATCTCAGCGATCGGATGCTTATTGGCATCGATAACATTATCCAAAAAATGAACCGCGCTACGCACGGTAACTTTTAATTTATCCCAATCGACCGCATAAGCCTTCTCTGTTTTTTTGATCATGTATAAAAGATTGATCGAACCTAGATTGCAGCTCTCAAACGGCAGCAACACCTGCTCTCCGCAAGGGTTCGTCGCCTCATAAAGCCCCAGCGCCGGCGTAGGATTATATTCATTCATCTTATCAATAAAGATCAACCCCGGCTCACCGTTACGGTGCGCGGATTCAACGATCAAGTCAAAAACATATTCACTGCTGATCTTATTCACGACTTTTCCCGACAGCGGCGAGATCAACTCATAATCAACCTTATTCTGCAGCGCCTGCCAAAATTTTTCCGTCACAGCCACGGAGATATTAAAATTACTGATCTCCTTATCTTTCTGTTTGCAGGTGATAAACTCAACAATATCCGGATGATCGATCCTTAATATCCCCATGTTCGCTCCGCGCCGCGCCCCGCCCTGCTTGACCGCCTGGGTCGCTCCGTCGAAAACTTTCATGAATGAGATAGGACCGGAGGCGACACCTCCGGTCTTATGGACAATAGAATTCTTTTCCCGTAACCGGGAAAAAGAGAAACCCGTTCCGCCGCCGGTTTTATGGATGAGCGCAGTCATCTTTAACGCATCAAAAATGGATTCCATTGAATCTTCAACAGGAAGAACAAAACACGCGCTTAACTGCCCCAAAGGGCGGCCGGCGTTCATCAAGGTCGGCGAATTCGGCATGAATTCCAAATTCGTCATCATCTCATAAAAATTATCCTCAAGCTTTTTGATGATCTTCTCATCCGCGCCGTATTCTTCATCAACTTGCGCGATCGAACGCGCTACCCGCCGGAACATATCTGCAGGAGACTCAATCACAACCCCATCAAGATCTTTTTTTAAATATCTTTTTTCTAAAACCTTTAATGAGTTCTCCGACAACTTTCTTGCCATTACGACCTCCTGACCGCAGGAACTAGTTCTTTTTTATAATTCCCGTGACGTTTGATAGTTTCCGGAATATTTATAGGCTCCACAAATTTTCGTTCCTCTTCATAAACATTTAAAACATCAAGCCCCTCAAAGTGAAGCTCGACATCTTTTAATTCATTCTCACTTAACGGCAATATGCCAGACGGGCGTAATGGAGTATTCAAATGGACTTCATCCGGGCGGATAACCCTCAGGATATTCGCAATATCCCTCGCCCGGTCCTTGTTGTGTTTCACAAACATGACCTGCACGGCCAGTTTTCCTCGGAACTTTCTTCTAAAACTTGTCAACCCGTCAACGACCTGTTTAAAATAGATCCCCGAATGGACTTTGTTTATTTTTGAAAAAGATGAATGATCCGGAACATCACATTTTGCCAGGACAACGTCGCACAAAGAGAGATCTTTCTGAACGTCGGGAAGATGGATGAGCGTCGAATTCGTGATGACAGCGATCTTCTCACCGCGCAAAGACCGAAGCCCGCGGATCATATCGCCTAAATTCCGCGCCAAAGTAGGCTCGCCTCGCCCTGAAAATGTGATGTGATCGATATCAGTATCGGGGACAAGGCAGGCTTCATACAAGATCTCATTGGTTGGAACATAATAACAGCGCTCATTGGAAAGTTTTTTTGTTTTTCCAAGCTGGCAGTAAACACAATCCATGTTGCAGGTTTTTTCAGGACGGGAAATTGGATCAATGCCTAAAGATTTTCCAAGCCGCCAGGAGGAAACAGGGCCGTAGACAAATTTCAATTTTAATTCAGGAGTCAGTGTTTGCATAATCATAAAAAAGCACTACATCTTGTAGAGTGAAGGGCATTTTAAACGAATAGAACACAATTTCCCATTAGCGGAATCACGCAAAATTCTACGTATTTTTACGGGCAAGACTTTTACAAAAAAAACGCCTGATCGAACGGATCAGGCGTCTAAAAAAATATAAAAAAACTTATTTCTTTCCAAAACCTCCAAATGCATTCTTTATATCCCCGATCGATTTCGCGGGATCGGCGACAGTCTGGTTGATCTTTTCTTTCGTGACCTTCGCTAATTCATCTTTCGCTTTCGCAAGAAGTCTTTTCGCGTCAGCCGAATTCGGATCAACTTTACTCAGCACATACTGCGTTGCGTTAACCACATCTTGATATTGTTTAGTTTTCATGAATTCATTTGCCTGAGCGACTAAATATTTCACCTTATCCGACGAGCCGGCGATCGCCTGGGCTTTCTTAATAGCCGCATCGGCGTTGACAACTTTTGCGGCTGCAGCTGAAGGATTATCAGTAGCGGATGACTGACAAATAAAAACAACCCCGCAAACAAAATTTAAAAAAACAGCTAACAAAAAACTTTTCTTCACAACATCTCCTTTCAAAAAATGATTTATTTTTTTACCTTTAACAGGTCCCGTATTTCACTTAATAAAACCTCTTCTTTCGTCGGTGGCGCGGGCGGAACCGGCTTCGCCTCTTCCTTCTTCTCAAGCGAGTTCACACCCTTGATCATAAGGAAGATCGCAAAAGCGATGATCGCAAAATCAAGCGTTGACTGCAGAAAGTTCCCATAATTTAACGTCGAGGCTTCCTTTAGCACTTTCCCAGCCGCGTCAACCTGCGCGGGCTGGATAATAAGTTTTAATTCTTTAAAATTCACACCACCCGTCAATATCCCGAAGACCGGCATCAAAACATCGCCCACCGCGGAAGAAACGATCTTTCCAAAAGCCGCGCCAATAATAATACCAACGGCCATATCAACAACATTGCCGCGCATGGCGAAATCTTTGAATTCCTGAATGATTTTCATTTTTCATCCTTTCTTTTTTTTAATAAATTTTTAATAAAAATTATTCCCGGTCAGTTGAAC
>CAYGEE010000082.1:0-10106 GCA_964348765.1 uncultured Planctomycetales bacterium
CACTTAACTCATATCTCATTATCTATCAATCACTTCTGGGTACCCGGTACTACGTTTTCCACTGCCACACGTGGCCGCTGGTCTGATATTTGAAATTATAATGGCGGGTGTGCGCGTTTGTTAAACTTTGCATGATCTGACTGATCGTTTTCTTCTCCCCCACCTGAATCAACAGATGCACATGATTTGTCATCAGACAGAATGCAAACAACTTAAAATTAAAAAGCCCCTTGTATCGATAAATCAACCCCAAATACTTTTCGTAATCCTCATCTTCTAAAAATATCGCCTGCCGATTATTCCCGCGGTTGATCACATGATAGACCAATCCGGGCAGGCAAACCCGCTTTCTCCTCGCCATGTTTTTCCTTTCGTTCGCATCGTTATCCTTTTACGCATCGTACTCGTCGAATTATCACTTAAATCATTGAAATCTATTCACTTGCCGAGGTCTGACCCCAATTATTCTACTACGTCTTTTTTGCCTATTCTTGATTTATTCTAAAACATTTTCCAGTTGTTTGATTAACAAAAATTTCAACACCTGCTGGAAATCTTGAAAGCTCCTTGTCTTTGTAATAAATTGTCCAACCTTTGCCGTTAAAAAAAACATTAGTGGGTTCATTGATATTCTCGATCAAATTATCTTGCAAATAGTGTTCTCTCATATATAAATTAGCGATTAAAATAGCATCTTCCTTTGTAAGTATTCTAGCAGAATTATTGGTTTCACTTTTTTGATATATTCCTTGAGCTTCACTACTCGAAGAATGTTTGACGTTAGTTGTTTCTTCAATGCGTTTGTTCTGGATATTTGACATAGTTGCTCCATATCCTGAACAAAGTAAGAAGAAAACCAAAATAAATGCGGAACAATAGAATTTAACTTTATTCATAATCTTTCAATGTATGGTTTCTGCAAAATTATAATCAAATTTATATAAATATTGAAAATCATTATAATATCGAGATTGATTCACATAGTAATTTATTACAGGTTTCGATAAATCTAATTTTAAAGCATTTGCAATAGTAAGATTATATGCTTGTGTCTCAAAGCCAGCTCTTGATAAAAGATGATAACCGGCGCTAGAATCCAGATGAGCAAATGGTATGCCTGATTTAAATTGTGCAGCATGTACTCCTTCATGGTATAAAGTGCCAGGTAACCGTGAGGCATCAAAAGACCCTATGCCCTCATAAGGCTTTAAAAATGCCTCCCGACCTATGCGAATACCCCCTGATGGGTCAGTTTCACCCCCAGTGCCGAGAGGCATATTGGGATCATAAACAGCACCCTTTGCGCTGTCTATTCCATAAGATTTAACTGTAAAATCAATTGCTTCTTGATAGCGACCATCATTGTAAAGTTTTTCTATAACTTTCAAATTAGTTTTAAAACCGTACCCATCCTTCAAATTTCCAATTCTCTCAGTAACATGAAACGCTTTATTAATCTCAATTCCCGTCCCAACAACCGCCGCTGCTGTTGCTGCGTACCCTAACGCTCGACTTATTTCATCTGAAGCATTATCACCGATATGTGATGTTGCCCTGGAAGCATACGACAAAGCTCCAGAGGCGACCATCCAAGGATTAAGAGTCGCAATACCAATCGCAATGGTAGCAATATTTAATAACTGCATACCAAAGTTCTTCCAATCTCCAGTAACGATCGCTCGTCCCAACGGACTAATAAAATCCCCCCACTTCTTCCAAAACTTCTTCCAACTATGCCCTGATGGATCCGTTCGATTAATCGGATTATTCGACGTATACGAATACCGATTCAGCGTCTGCGGATTCTGCGGCGCTTGGACGATCGTGTCGGGGGTGATGAATTTACCGATCCTGGGATTGTATAATCTCGCCCCAAAATCGATCAGGCCTGTTTCATCATCTAGTCGTTTGCCAGTAAAATAATAATTAGCCGTCGAAGCGCCGTCGCCGTATTTGTCATGCTTAGACATCTGCCCAAACGGCTCGTATTCAATGACTTCCTCTCTGTCACCATAACCGTCCGTCGTGACATTCGTCCCGCCAAGATGATCCCCGTGAAAGAACATGAGCTTGCCGGTGTTATCAAGCGATGCAACTCTCGTCCCGCCTAAAAAGATGTGGCTCGTCGCTAATTGCGCGGTGCTCGTTTCATATAAACTTCCGATGAACGTCGTTGTTATCGGAGTAACCACTTGCGCTTCTGCCTCGGTTATTCCAAAGAGCTTATCAGTACCGTTTGTAATATAATTGACAAAATCATGAAGGTCAAACGGTAAATAAGTTTTGCCTAACTGCAGAGGGAATTTCCATTTTTCCCCATCGCCGCCGCCACCGGGATAAGTGTACGCCGTTTTTTTCGTCCGCCCTCCGTCGCCATCGTATTGATATTCGGC
Source organism: uncultured Planctomycetales bacterium (assembly GCA_964348765.1). Classification (GTDB taxonomy): domain Bacteria; phylum Omnitrophota; class Gorgyraeia; order Zapsychrales; family Zapsychraceae; genus CAYGEE01. The sequence continues at coordinate 2,394 of CAYGEE010000082.1, forward strand.
GATGAGTTGATTGTTTTTCTTAACACTGGTCAGGCGGTTCTCAACATCGTAAATGTATTCTGATTTCTGACCGCTGACTTCTTGCATCTGGGACATATTCCCATTCGCGTCATAACTAAACACCGTCCCGTCGGAAAGACTCGTCACCGCGTGCGGCCTTGTTCCATACGAATACGTGAGCCCGTCTTTCTGGATAATATTGCCGATCTCATCGTAGACGTAAGTTTTAACGTCATAACTGTTCGTTGCACTCGTTGCACTCGACAAGCGATTAAGCGCGTCATAACTAAAAGATTGTGTCGCCGTATTAACACCGTCAATAATGTTAAGGATATTCCCGGCGCTGTCGTAGGTGTATTGCAAATCTTGAAGAGAACCTAAGGGGCTAGGGGCTAGGGTTAAGAGGCGAGTCAATCTTCGATTATTTAGATCATAATCATAGGTCGTGACCGTTCCATTGCCGTATTCTATTCTCGTGATCTGGCCGAATTCGTTGTAGTCGATGTTACTGATATAAATATTCTGCGTGCCGTCGCCGTTTAAAGGAGCGGCACCTTGCTGATTCTCGACGACCGGATTCTGCTCTTCCGTTCCGTTACCTTTATTATAAAGCGCGTTGACCCCATTTTGATCGAGCGCGAAGTTATAATAACGGACGTCATCAACTTTCCCATTAAGATAATTCCCGCACCAACCGTCCATTCCGCACATGCGTCCGACGTTAGCGGTTGTTAAATACCCTTCGCCATGCTGGCTAATATCCCCAAACCACGCGCCTTTATCATCTTGTGAAAGATAACTTGAAACGGTTTGCAGAATACCATTTTTATATATCTTCAATGCTGACCCGTCCTGAACAACAGCGATGTGAATCCATTGATCGGCATCAAAGAGGCCGCCATAAGTCGCGATCAAATACCGCCGCGGGCCTGTCCCGTCAAAACCCTGAATACTCACAACTCCACTTCCGTTGGGGTCGGCGCGCAATTGAAAATTCGAGTCATAATCACTACTGCTTAAAGCAATAACAGAACCGGGCGCTGTCACACTCACATTGACCCAAACACTAAAACTTCCCGTTTGATCATGCTTGATATCTGACAGCGACGATCCGATATCAACATTTTGATCGATACCGTTAAACTTAAAAGAACTATTGATCTTCCCCGACTGACTTAGGTTAGATGTATTCGTTGTGGCTATTGCGTTCGCCTGAAAGACCCCATTATTTAAAACGGCCGTGTTAGACGCATTGTCGTTGAACTTAAATTGCGACCGCGCTGATCCCAAATACGTCGGAGTTTCATCTTCATTCGGGTCCCAAAGCTGGACGGGATAATCCGCGACAACCTCGATCTGCCCGCCGCGGCCGTAGGAATAATATAATTGTTTTTGATCCGGATACTGCACGCTCGCCAAACGGTTTAGCGCGTCATAACTTCTTAATACGGAATAATCCTTCCCGTCGATACGTTTAATAGATTCATGCTCACGGCCGATCTGATCATAAAAGAATTGCGTTTTATCACCAGAATTATAATCCGCGTGAATAAGCCGGCCTTTCGAAAAATTCATGATCCCTTCTGTATTGATCTGCAAAGGATTTTTCGGCTGCTTCGAGGAAGAAGATCCCGCGTCATAGGAATAACTGACATTTAAAAGCGCGTGATCCGTTTTATTGATCAAACGGTTAAGCGCGTCATAGGTAAATTCAACGCGCTGACTTTTAGCATCGACCTGCGCGGATAAATTCCCATTAAGGTCATATTCATAACTCCACACACCCATGTCCGGATCGTTCATCGAGACCTTACGCCCCAGATCATCATAAGTGATCGTCGAGACATTGCCATGCGCGTCGGTGACGGCGGTTAAATTCCCTTCGGAATCATAAGCATATTGCGTCGTCGCGTAGAGTGTGTATTCATGAGTGTCCGGATAAAATGGACTGCGCCCGTCGGCGCCGAAATACTCTTCTTTTTTGATCAACCGCCCATAGGGATCCGAATAGCTTTTCTGCATATGCCCGTTCTCATCGGTCGTCGTTGTGGTCCAGTCATCGTAACCGACAGTTGAATACGTCCCGTCGGCACCTGTCGACCGGATGACCCGGCCCATCGCGTCATAAGCTAGCGTCGTGTGCTTGACCGATCCATCGACCGTATTAAAAAGATCCAAAGGCGAGGTTGTAAAGACCGGATGATACTGCTTCTCCACCTGGCCTTTAGTATTAAAACTCACCTGCCCTGAGACGATAAAAATGCCTTCTGTCTCAGAGTTTGTTTTCGTCTGCATCAGCCGGCCGAATCCGTCATAAAACTGTGTCGAATCAACCGTTCCCGGCGCGCCGGAGATCAACCTGGACTTACTTTTGACCTTCGCGAACCGCGTTGTTAATTCATACTCCGTGATCGTCGTCGGATAATCGATCGAATCCATCGGCGATATCGTTTTATAAACACGCCCTAACGCGTCATAAACCCTGACACCTTTTTGATCATTAGGATCCGTCGTCGATTTGATCTGCCCCCACATGCCCTTGTAGCCCGCGCCATCGTCGAGCGCAACACCGTTGATACCGTAATATTCGCTTTCAACGGAGTGGGTTAACGTGTTGGTGGTTTTTAACGGGAATAAGTGGTAGGTATTGTCATAAGCGACCGTTGAAATGTTACCCATGGGATCTACGGTTGTCATGACATTTCCGTAACTATCATAAGTATATTTTGCCGTCGGATTAATAGAACCAACACCCGCCCAGCTTTCTTTTTTAGTGACGAATCCTTGGATGGGAAGCGCATTATTGTCCGTATGCCCGTCGTAATACAACCAACTTTGCCTGACGATCGAACCGTTATTGTCTTTTGCGATCGTATGTTTTGGCAAACCTAAAAGATAATTCGAACCAGTGGGATTATTCAAATATTCCGTTTCAACACTTCGAGAATCGCCGGGAATATCATTGCCCGTCTTAAGATCCACTTCCCCAAGCTGAATAGTTTTTGTTAAATTCCCAACCTGAGGGACCTCTTCATAAAAGAACTGCTGGGCTGTGCGATGGCCCGTCGAATCTCCGTCGTAAACATAATTATCTGTCCGCGTTTGATAAATGAAATTCACTCCCGGACTGACGACTGACGACTGATAACTATTTTCTGATTTCGTATAAAGATGGCCCGCTGCGTCGTAACTTGCCTGCGAAAGTGGCCTTCCTTTATAAACATCATCCTGGGCAAAGATCGTTTCGCTGTAGTTTCCGTCGACATCAATTGTTTTTACTTTGCCGAACCCGCGAAATTCACGCTTATCAGGACTCCAATACCCATCTGCATAATCATATTTTGTGATCAGCGTATCACCAATGCCATTGGTATAATCGATCCGCGTCACGACCTGTAAGACAAAAGGAAGAAATTTATTTGAATACTTCGTCGACCGGTCATAACTGATCGATGTCAACCCGCCGATACCATTATCTACTGTCAGCATCAGATCCGGTGTTTTGCCGGTATTTTTATAAAATTTCGGACTCGCATCTTGATACTTCATAAGGTCCGCAAGCCCATCTCCATTAACATCAATGACCCTGGTCCCTCCGTTCGAGAAGTCTCCGTCAAAATCATTCCAACCCGGCGTCCAGTTATCCTGAGTTTCCCAACCGTTACCGGTATTAATGACCACCGTAACGATATGTGACCCAACATTGCCGGTATACATATAATCCACAAGCCCGTCGCCGTTAAGATCCGCGAACTGCGTGTGGCCGTCATTTAATGTCGCGACATCAAAAGTCGTGTAATATCCCGAACTGTTATCCTCCACCCAATTAGAACCATTATTAAAATACACTCTCTTGTCACCGTTGCCGACGCGATAAACAATATCGGGTAGGCTGTCGCCGTTAATATCGATCAACCGCGCCGCGCCCGCCATATTGGTGTGCCCGTCATTGGGCAGATCCCAACTGGAATCCCTAGCCCAACCGGTTCTGTCATTTCTTAAATTATTTAAAAATGTCTCGTGAGACGATTCCGTGTCGGTGATAAGCGACCGGACGTAATCGACAAACCCATCGGCATTAACATCCGCAAACACACTTCCTCGAAATTCATTGTATTTGCTGGTAACCGCTTTGACGATTTCAATCTCTGAGGGCATACCCCAGGAAGAATAATCCCAGCTATTAACTTTATTATTCAGATAAACCTGATTAATGTAACTGCCATCCAGATTTTTTTTATATTCCACGAAATCTACGTACCCGTCGGCGTTTAGATCAACAGTGCGCACCCCCTGATCAGAATCAAAACCCGTACCGCCCTCATCGCATTGGCGCATAAAAAAATTAATGGAGGTCGGCACGGTCCAATCGGTTGAGGGAACCCATCCGTTACCCTGATCATTTTGAAAAAGCGCCCGCGTATAATCCGAATCATCGCATTTTGCCCAACGCTGAATAACATCGGCAAAACCATCACCATTAAGATCCTCATTACGTACTCCCAGATCGATATAACGACTCCCGTCCGTTTTAACGAACTGCGGGCCGTAAAAACGCAAACTATTATCAAGAGTAAATCCTCTGCCCGATTGATAAGTAAATGTTGTTACCGGCAAACTTGTTTTCTCATCTGCCCCATATTGGATGATAGAAGAAACTAAACTTTTTTTCGTTTCCGGGCTTATGGAATAACTCACAACATATTTCCACTGCAGATTATTTTCCGCGGACACCTTGATCTCTTTAACGCGTTTCTGCGTTGTGCGTTTGAATTTTGAAATATACGTAAAATGCGGATCGGGACGATTTTGAACATCTAAAATAAAATCCACTTTCGCAAACGTGGGCAGGCCTTGCATAGAATTTCCCGTATATAAAATTTGCAGTGGATACAGCACATTCCCGTCGCGAAAATAGCTGACCGTCATATAATTTCCAACAATATCTTCAACCCTGTCTAAATTCCATTTAAAGATCTTACTTTGATCATTGTCATAAATATCAAATTCCCTCGAAGAATTGGTTTGTCCAAAATAATATTTCACACCTTTTCTATCGGTGATCAGCCAATAATTAGAAGTTTGCTCAATTATGTGCTTAATTTTAGAAAAAGATCCTTCTTGTTCCGGGCGATAGTATCCCGCCGCGGCGTCATCGTCATAAACCAATTCTTGCGGACTGCCGTTTTGCATCAGAGAGAATGAATCGGCAGATGTATAGGAAGGGACACCCTTTTTTGTTGATACTTGGATCGATCCGACATCAAGCATCCAACCGACACCCAAAATACCCTGTTTTAAATTTGAATTATAATTAAGACTTAAACTTGGCTGGATCCCGCCGCGGCCTGATGGGACAACGATCGGGATACCAACTGATGAACTGCCGGATTGAGGGTCGACATTAACTTGCGCGGGTGAAAAATTAGGGATCTGAGTGCTGCCGGATTGGCTAAGAGTGGAATTCTCCCCGCCTTCTCTGTTATCAACTAAAGGTTCTTTCTTGATCTGATCTTTTGAAGTGACATCAGCCGGGTCTGGAGCGGTAACCGTTTCAATCGGCTTTTCTATTTGCGCCGATTCAGCACTTGTATCGGAAACTTTTATTTTGGCGTGAACGAACTGCGGAACGATCAAACTAATGATCACAACGAAACTGCCGATCCATTTTCTCCCCATAACCGAACCCTCCCTATGCAACATTTTGATTAATATATTTTAGGGGAACTCTTCTTAACTTGGGAACAATGAAAATATAGCATTTGTTTGATTATTTGTCAATACTATAATTTTACAGCACTTTAAGCAACCTCACCATCAAAGGTGTTTGCTTAACGTCATTGTTTAGCTGACAGAGATAATTTTGACATCTTCTCATTGTGTCATTGCGAGTCAAAATGGTTTCCTCGAAGACGAAGCAATCTTTTTGATGTGCTCAAAAGATCGCTTCGTCAACGGTAAAAAATGCATTTTCTCGCGATGACACAATTTAAAAATATCAAATTCTCTCGATCAGATAAACATTGACGCGGACAGACGCGGAGATGACAAAAGGAGAGCCATTCCAACGAAAGCGGAAATCTAGAATGAATTTAAGGAATTAAAAACTTGTGGATAGGTCTTCTATGAAGTCAACTTCGGGGTCAAGGATCTCGCCGACTATGAAATCCAAGCTGTCTAAGAATTTCTCTATAACAAGATTTCGAGATCCCTCATTGTATTCCTTAAGGAATCGATAACACCCAACCGTCCGCAGGCTGTAAAGCGCGGCGTTGATCGTGTTCTGTGGATATTGTTTATTAAGGTAATAAAAATATAAAGGAATTTGGAACGATCTTAAATTATCCCGGATCGTTTCCCGCGTTAAATCTTCCTTGACCAGCCGCTCAAGCCTGCGCGGCATCAAATCCGCGTTCCCAGTCTTATAATCGATGATCATGATCGTCCCGTCTTCCATCTCATCGACGCGGTCGACGATATATTTAAATTGGATATCTCCATGCGATAAGGGAATCGTATCCGTAAACGGCGCTTCGAGATAAAGGATCCGCGCGACCTTTCTGTCGGGGCTTTTTTCTTCATAATCCAAAAATCTTTTTAAACGCTCATCAATGACCGCTTTTAAAAGGAACGAATCCGTTTTCATGGTCTTTGAAAGCGTCTTTTCGAAATTATCATCAAGGATCCTTTGGAAACGTTTAATAAATGCTGAATCAATAACAGGTTTTTTATGCAAAAATGGCTGGAATGCATCTTCCAAAACCTCGTGGATGAACGTTCCCACATGGCGCGCTTCCGGTTCATCCAACAAATCCTCTTTTTCCTCTAAACCTAAAACATATTTCGTGTAAAACTCATACGGATTCTTTAAATACATATTCAAACTCGACGCGGAATACTTCATCTTCCCTAAAAATTCAACCATTTCTTTGGTCTTCTTCGCACGCTTAGGCTCAGAAATAACTTTCGCGTCGTACGCGCCCCGGGCGATCGCTACACAATGGATGTCATTTTTCTTTTTCTCTTCTTCCCAGATCAATTCTTCTAAAAACCGGCTTTTTTCTTTCTCATCATTTTCCTGATAGATCAAATGTACGTTCTTTGCAGATGAGATCAGTCTCAAAAACTGATAACGCTGAACTTCTTCCTCTAATTCCAAGCGGTTCAAATTCAAACCAACCGTCACTTCCCTCGGGATGAGCGGTTCATAAACTTTTAAGCTCGGCAATGATCCTTCGTTGCAATCCAAGACGATCACGTTCTCAAAATTCAAAGCACGCGTTTCAAATAAACCTAAGATCTGCAATCCTTTCAAGGGAGATCCTTTAAACGACATCATCTGGCCGGAAACTTTACTTTCAAAGATCTTAAAAAGCTCGTCCTGCGGAAAAACTTCATCCTTAAACGTCGAACGCGTGAATTCTTCCCGGATCAAAAGGATCGCCTGGGCGATGTTCATGTTCAGCGGATAATGATTCATCGAACTATTTTCAATGAGCTCATTAAGAAGCTTTTCCAGCACGCGAGAAAATTCCTGGAACGTTTTAACGTTTTCCCACTGACAAAAAACCAACTCATGAATTGTTTGAATGATCTTCTGAAGGTCATTCTTCTCGATCTTTAAGCCCTGTTCCTCAAGTGTCTGGATCGTCAGCGAAAAGATCTCCGGCGTTTTTTCCATATCCTTTAGATCAACAAAAAGATTCCCGGAGA
>CAYGEE010000083.1:0-10013 GCA_964348765.1 uncultured Planctomycetales bacterium
ATATTCTCTTCCGGAACAAATCCCCAATATCGGCTGTCAGAACTTGAAGCAGTGTTATCGCCCAGCACAAACACATATCCCGGCGGGATCTTAGTCGCCGCGCCCATCCGTCCGTAATCCCCTTTATTCTCATAAAAAGTCCGCATGATCCGCGGCTCATCGATCATTTTCCCATTAATATATATCCGTCCATCTCTGATCTCGATCGTCTCGCCTCCAAACGCGATCAAACGTTTGATAAAATCTTTTTTCGGATCTTCTGGAAAAACAAAAACAATGATATCCCCGCGTTTGGGAGTTGAAAATCCAGGTATTCGCTTCTTCGTAAATGGAACCTTCGGCCCATAACGCAATTTATTAACCATCAGCCGATCACCTTCAATAAGGGTCATGCGCATCGAGCCGCTGGGGATCTTAAACGCTTGAATAAAAAAAGTACGGATGAAAATCGCCAAGATCAGCGCGATAACGATCGATTCGATCCATTCTTTTGCCGCAGATTTCAATTGCTCTTTATCATTCATATTATAATTTAAGCGCCGCAAAAAAAGCTTCCTGTGGGATCTCCACATTGCCGATCTGCTTTAAGCGCTTTTTCCCTTCTTTTTGTTTTTCCCAAAGCTTTCGTTTACGTGAGATGTCACCGCCGTAACATTTCGCAGTGACGTTCTTACCCATCGGCTTAACTCTCGCACTTGATATGATCCGTCCATCTGCTGTTGCTTGGATCCTAACCTCGAACATCTGCTGTGGTATCAGATCTTTAAGTTTCGTAACAAGCGCCAACCCCTTATCGTAAGCATGATCCCTATGAACCAAGCAGGAAAACGCGTCGCATTCTTTATCATTAATAAGAATATCCAATTTCGAGATCTTCGATGGATAATAATCTTTGAATTTATAATCGATCGAACCATAACCGCGAGTTATTGATTTCACAGAATCATTAAAATCGACAATAACCTCCGACAACGGCAGATCAAAGATGACTTTCATTCTATCAGAAACATATTCACTGCTAATAAAAACCCCTCTTTTTCTTTTCGCAAGCTCCATCACATTATCCATATGCACAACCGGCGTATAAATAGATACCGTTAAGTAAGGTTCCGCGATCTCATCAATGATCGAACCATCCGGAAGATCAGACGGACATTCAAGATTCATGACCTTGCCGTCCTTAAGTTTGACCCGATACTGGACGTTGGGTGTTGTAAGGATCAAATTCAAATTATATTCACGCTGCAATCTTTCCTGGACGATCTCCATGTGCAATAACCCTAAAAATCCGCAACGAAAACCGTGCCCGAAACTCTGAGATGTTTCCAATTCATACGCAAAACTCGGATCACTTAACCGCAACTTATCTATCGCTTCCCTTAAAATAGAAAAATCCATTGAGTTGACCGGATAAACCCCGCAGAAAACTAAAGGATTCAACACACGATATCCTGCCAATGGCGCATCACAAGGATTCTCCGGCTGTGTGATCGTATCCCCGACCCGAACAAGCTTAGGGTCATGGATATTACATGTAATATATCCAACTTCACCATAGGAAAGTCCTTTGATCTGAGTTAACTGCGGCTTAAAGATCCCGATCTCTTCGACCGTATAATCTTTCTCCATATGCATCATACGGATCCGCATATTCGGCTTTATCGTCCCATTCATAACACGGACATAAATGATGATCCCCTTATAAATATCATATTTCATATCAAAAATAAGAGCCTTAAGCGCCGCCGCGGGGTCTCCTTCCGGCGGAGGGATCACTTTAACGATCTTTTCAAAAAGCTCATCGATCCCTAAACCCTGCTTTGCTGAAACGAGCGCGATCTGCTCTTCTTTGAAATTCATGATCTCCATGAGCTGCAATTTTGCATGATCAATATCAATATTGACAATATCAATTTTATTAATAACGGGAAGGATCTCCAGATTGTTCTCAATGGCAAGATAAAAATTGGCGACCGTCTGCGACTCAATGCCTTGGGTGACATCAATAAGTAAAAGTGCTCCCTCGCAAGCTTTTAATGATTTTTCCACCTCATAAGAAAAATCAACATGCCCGGGAGTATCGATCAAATTAAATGTATAAGTTTTCCCATCTTTTGCTTTGTAATAAACAGTTACGGCAGAAGCCTTAATGGTGATTCCGCGCTCGCGCTCGAGATCCATATCATCTAAGATCTGATTCTTAAAACTGCGCTCATCGATTGCCCCCGTGAATAAAAGCAGCCGATCAGCAAGCGTGGACTTCCCATGATCGATATGCGCTATAATACAGAAATTTCTTATTAAAGAGGGATCCATGATCAATAAACAATAATAATAATTTTAATTCTTAATATATTTGAGAAGTTCTTGAACAGTTTGATCTACTGACATTTTGCTTGACTCAATAAAGACCGCATCGCCAGCTTTTTTTAACGGGCCAACTTTGCGTGTAAAATCTTTTTCATCTCTTTCTTTGATCTCTATCATTAACTTCGAAGCATCAACAATTTTTCCCTTGGCTCTTAGTTCTTCCACTCGACGGCGGCAACGCTCCTCAACAGTGGCATCCAAATAGAATTTCATAGTCGCATTCGGAAAAACAACCGTCCCAATATCACGGCCTTCAGCAACCAGACTCTTTTTCCCGCCAATATCTCTCTGCCAATTGACCATAACCTCCCGAACTTTACCAGCCCGAGCAATGTAAAACGTATTATTAGTAACTTCTAACGAACGAATCTCTTCACTAACATCCTTGCCATCAAGAAAGATTTTTAATCCATCATTTTTGGCCTCTAGATCGATATGTGTTTTATGCGCAAGCTTTAAAAGAGCATCTTCATCTTCTAAGTTAATCTTTTCCCGCAAAGCTTTTAATGTTAAAGCTCGATACATCGCCCCAGTATCCAAATAGGAAACTTTAAGGATCTTTGCCAGTTGTTTAGCAACGCTGCTTTTCCCAGCTCCCGCCGGGCCGTCAATTGCGATGATCATTGTCGATCGAGGAGAATTCATCTTAAAAACTGTCACGTTTTTCTTTTACCCTGGTAAAAAAATCGATCAATGTTTTCTGATCTTTATGAATGATCGCTTGGCGTAAGTGTGATAGATTTTTAGCACATTCATCAAGGGCCTTAATAACATTCCGCGAATTGGAAATAAGGATATCGTTCCACATTTGCGCACTTGAAGAAGCGATCCTTGTTGTATCTTTTAAACTCTGTACCGCATGCGTTAAATATTCTTTTGGCACAGTCTCCATAAGGCCGAAGGAAAGTAAATGCGGTAAATGACTAACGTAAGCAAAGATCGTATCATGTTCTTCCGGTGTCATGGAAACAACATCGCAGCCAATCCGGTTCCAAAGCTGTTTTACTTTCTCCTTTACGGCCGGATTTGTCTGAGCCGTCGGAGTAATGATGCACTTTGCTTTTTCGAAAAGCTCCGCTGTCGCATTCTCAACACCGCTTTTTTCTGATCCGACAAGCGGATGACTTCCGATAAAAAACCCACCACTCTGAAGTTTTTTCTCTCCAACCTCAACGATATCAACTTTTGAGCTGCCAATATCGGTCACGATCGTGCCTTTACGGATCAGCGGACCGATCTTTGTTAAGATCTTTACGATCGATTCAACGGGTGTAGCGAGAATGATGCACTCCGACTGCGGAATAACTCTTTCAACTTCTGTTTCTGCAATGTCGATCGCGCCAACTTTGATCGCTTCCATTAAATTAGACTGCTTTGAGGAAACTCCCACGACCTCTTGCGCAAGACTATGTTTCTTTAAGGCCAACCCCAACGAACCACCCATAAATCCGACACCGATAATGGTCACTCGTTTTAAAAAATGTGATTTTAATAGCATGATTATCCTTAAATTTGACGTGAAACTGCGGTTGCAATTTTTTTAAGATCCCCCATCAGATTATTAAATGCCTCCGGCCGCAATGATTGCGGACCATCAGACAACGCCTCTTCCGGATTCTGATGAACCTCGATCATCAATCCATCACATCCAGCAGCAACGGCAGCCCTCGCTCCACTTGCGACAAAAGCAGAATAACCCGTCCCGTGACTTGGATCAATAACAACCGGTAAATGCGATAACTGCTTAACAACAGCCAGCGCATTGATATCAAGAGTATTTCTCGTCGCTGTCTCAAAAGTGCGGATACCTCTTTCACAAAGGATAATATCAAAATTCCCATTGGCAGCGATATATTCAGCGGACATCAGCCACTCTTTGATCGTCGCACTGATCCCGCGCTTAAGCATGACGGGCTTTTTTGTTTTTCCGATCTCCTTTAACAACGAGAAATTCTGCATATTCCTTGCGCCAATTTGAAAGATATCAGCATATTTTGAAATAAGGTCGATATCCCGAACATCCATGATCTCCGTGATCGTCGACATAGAAAGTTCATTGCCAACTTGCTGTAAATATTTCAATCCTTCTTCTCCAAGTCCTTGAAAGTCATACGGCGACGTCCTTGGTTTAAAAGCTCCTCCGCGCAAAACTGTCGCTCCGGCTTTCTTTACAGCGATCCCTACTTCGCGCAACGTATCTAAACTTTCGATCGAGCATGGCCCAGCCATAACGATCATTTTATTACCGCCGATCTTATTGCCGTGACCGACATCAAGAACAGAACCTTCTTTCTTAAACTCCCGCGAAACAAGTTTGTAAGGTACTAAAACAGGAATGACCTGTTCAACACCAGGAAAAACTTCCAGGGGAATCGTCCGAAGCTTATCTTCGGGCCCAATGAATCCGACGATCGTTTTTTCCACCCCTCGAGAAATATTCGCTTTCAGCCCCAATTCCTGAGCTTTATCGATAATATGCTGAATCTGTTCTTCTGTTACGCCTTTCTTTAAAACGACGATCATAAAACGCCCTCCAGTGCTTTGATAAACCGTTTATTTTCTTTTTCTGTGCCGACAGAAACACGAATGTAATTTTTTAATCCCCAGTGGTTCATGTCCCGAATAATGATCCCTTTTTTTAGAAATGCTTGCACAACATCCGTCGAGTCCTGACGAACTTTAATTAAAATGAAGTTCGTAAAACTTTTCACAAAATCTAGTCCCAGCTTGCTTAAACTTTTCTGAAGATATTTCCGCTGGACCTGCATTTTTTTTGCAATATTCCGATAATAGGCTTTATCTTTTAAACAAGCCAATGCCGCCGCCTGCGCAAGACTGTTAATATTAAACGGCTCACGAACCTTATTGATCAGATCAACAACCTCTTTATTGGCAATGCCATAGCCGACGCGTAAACCAGCCAATCCATACATTTTAGAAAATGTCCGAGTGATTAGAACATTTTTGAATTCTTTCAAAAGCTCAAGAGACTTTCCATAATCTTTTGCACTAACAAATTCATAATAAGCCTCGTCTATAACGATCAGAATATCATCTCGAAGACTTTGCACAAATGCCCGCAGTTCGTTATCGGGAATATAGATCCCTCCCGGGTTATCAGGATTCCCGATAAAAATGATCTTTGTCCTAGCCGTCACAGCCCGTTTCATACCCTCAAGGTCATAACAAAAATCTTTTAAAGGAATCGAGATCACTTCCGCTCCGGCAATGTGTGCGGCAATGTCATAGATCAAAAATGACGGCTGTGCGATGATCACCTCATCGCCTTGATTAACAAAGATCCTAATCGCGATAACAAGCAATTCATCAGAACCATTCCCAAAAACAAGCTGCGAGGCCGGGACCTTTAAATGCCGGACCAGCTCTTCCCGCAAATAATAACAATCACCCGTAGGATAACGATTAACAGATCTTGCGGCGAGACTGATAGCTTTTAAGACCTTTGCCGACGGAGGATAAGGATTTTCATTGGAAGCCAACTTAATGACTTCTTTTAATCCAAGCTCTCTTTTCACTTCTTCGATCGGCTTACCGGGAATGTAGGGCTTTGCGTTTACAACAGATTGTCTGACACGGAAGTTCATTCAATAACCGGATATGATCCTAAAATTTTCAAATACTTACACATCACCTCAAGCTGAGCAAGAGCTTTCTTTACATTTTTATCGTCTCGATGACCTTCAAAGTCGACAAAAAAGAAATAATCCCAAGCACGTTTCTTGGATGGCCGTGATTCAATTTTAGTTAAATTGATCTTATGTTTATAAAACGGCGTTAACATCGCATGCAACGCTCCCACCTTATCTTTAATAGAGAACAATATCGACGTCCGATCTCGTCCCGTCGGAGGAACATCCTGTTTCGAAATAACCAGAAATCGCGTCGTATTATGCGCAACATCCTGAATATTCTCTTTAACAATATTAAGCTTATAAACTTTCGCCGCTTCCGTCGAAGCAATAGCCGCGGAATTCTTCTCTTTTGTCGCCCGATAAGCCGCTTCAGTCGTTGATTCCATCGAGATCTGTGCGGCAGCGGGGAAATTATTCTGCAGCCATTGACGGCATTGACCAAAAACCTGAAAATTCGAGTAAATCTTCTTTATCTTCGAAAGAGGGACATTGGACAATAAACTTATTGAGATCGGCAACAGAATTTGCCGGCAGATCTTTAACTCAGAATCAGCCAACAGATCTAATGTATACGTAATTGCTCCTTCAACCGAATTCTCGATCGGAACAACCCCGTAATGACAATCGCCCGCTTCAACTTTCTGAAAAACCTCAGAGATACTTGCACAAGAGGAATATTTCACCTGATTCCCAAAAACCTTTTTTGCCGCCATATAACTAAACGTTCCCTCACGGCCCAAGTAAGCGATTTGACGAATGTCTTCGATCGCCAAAGAGCTCGACATGATCTCCCGATAAATCGAATCCAATGCCTCAAACGGCATCGGCCCTTTACTAATAGTTTTCACACGGGCAAGAACTTCTTTCTCTCTGGCCGGCGAATAAATACCAGTCTTGATCTCTTTTTTGATCTTTCCGATCAAAATGCTGATCTTGATCCTATCATTAAGAAGATCGACGATCTTATCATCAATATGATTGATCTGATTCCTTAAGCTATTGAGTGTTGGTGTCATTGGCCTCTTCTTTTGTTGGAGGTTGAACATCTTCAGATCTATTTTCCTGAGTATCCGTCGAAGATTCAATGGAAACAAGTTCCAACTGACCGTTACTTTCCTCCTGAACACTTGTTGTACTGTCAGGCAAATTACTTTGTGCCCGCGCCATGAATTCGGGAAATTCTTCTAATTTCGGCAATATTTCCAAAGATTTCAATCCAAAATATTCCAAGAACTCTTTTGTTGTCCCGTAAATAAATGGTTTACCGGCAACATCTCTGCGGCCAACAACTTTTATAAGTTCTTTGCTTAATAAATGTGCGACAACTCCATCCGAGTTAACTCCCCGGATCAATTCGATGTCCCCACGAGTAATCGGTTGTTTATACGCAATGATCGCAAGTGTTTCCAGTGACGGTTTAGATAGTTTTTCTTTATGCTTTGTTTTATAAAAATCCCTGACCGATCCCGCATATTGAGGATTGCTCAACATCTGGTAGCCACCGGCGATCTCAATGATACTGACACCGCTCTGACGCACGTGATATTCATTTTTCAATTGATCGATCGATTCTTTGATATCAGAAGGCTTTAAAGTCTCAAAAACCCTCTTAAACTGATCCAAAGTCACCGGGCTCTCATTGATAAAAAGGATCGCCTCAACAACACCTTTGACGTAAGAATTCTGTTCAACAGAAACACTGGATACGTTTTCGGTATTTTCCATAATTATTTTTTCACCTTTTGTTTATAGATTTCGTTTAACAATTCTTCCGTCGTTGCAATATCTTTTGATCTTTCCAAAGCAGCCTTGATCATTTCAAGTGCTTCTGGTTTTTTATACTGAAGTTGCAGTAAAACAGCTAATGCTTCTTCTTGCCAACCCGTGATCTCAATATGTTTATGCTCAACGATCCCACTTGATCTATCTTGGATCAATCCAAACTTTGAAACTTTTCCTTGAAGCTTTGCGATCATATCTTTCGCACGCTGAGCTCCAATTCCAGGCAATGTTTTCAAATAATTTAAATTCCCGTCGTTGATCGCCTGAGCGATCTCCGATATCGGCCTCTCAAGAGCTTTCACCGCGGCCTTCGGCCCGATTCCCGAAACCTTAGTGATCTCATTAAAAAAATCTTTCTCGATCTGACTAATAAAACCGATCAGAACAGGTTGCCCTGATGACTGACTTATTTGAAAATAATGAACTGTAATAAGATGCACATTCCCGTCAGCATCTTTCGTTGCTTCAATGCGATTGATGACCGACTTTGGCGCAACTGCTTCATAATGTACGCCATGAACATCGATCACAAGCGATTGCTCACCTTTTTCCACCAATTTGCCAACGAGCCGGGTAATCATAAAATTCTCTTTTGAAGATACGTGTAACCTATTGCCAAAGCTAAAGCGTCACTGGCATCAAGTGTTAATTTATCCTCATCGATCTGCAACATTTGCGATACAGCACGGCGCACCTGGAGTTTCGTCGCATTACCATTGCCAATAAGGCTTTTTCGGATACGCTTAACACTCTCTTCAGATAAGCGAATATCCTTATGATCGCACAATAAACAAATAACCCCGCGCGCATGGCCTAAAATAGCGGCTGTGGCCGGATGAACGCTATGCGAATATATTTTCTCAAGCACTAAAACTTGAGGTTTATATTGATCGATCAACTCACTTAACAATGAGTAGATCTTTCCCAAACGATTTGAAAGATCAGCCTTTTTCTTTGGCTTAATGATCCCCGTCTCAAGAAGTTTTAAACGGCCGTCATTATTTTCAATGCAACCATAACCTGTAATGTTCAATCCTGGATCGATCCCAAGAATTCTCATATGATCCCGAATTTTGAAAATATGGTTCAAAGACAGTTACGGCAATCTCCCGAAATAGTCAAAATCAGAGATTATTTAACTAATTTTTCCATTTCCTCATCGGAAATATCAAAATTCGCATAAACATGCTGAACATCTTCCTGCTCTTCCAACGCTTCCATCAATGATAAGAGAGAACTTGCATCATTGCCAACAACACGGATCGTTGAATTCGGAAGCATCGTGACCTCAGCAGATACTGTAGGAATATTTTTCGCGACAAGTGCATTTTTAACCGCTTCAAAATTTGTCGGCTCACAAGTGATCTCAAAATATTGCCCTTCTGATTTAATATCTTCAGCACCGGCATCAAGTGCCGCGTCCATCAAAGCCTCTTCAGTTGTTTTATTCTTTTCAACCGATAAAAAACCTTTTTTGGCAAATAAGAACGATGTGCTTCCCGGCCCGGCTAAACTTCCGCCTTTTTTTGATAAAATATTCCGAACTTCAGCGGTCGAACGGTTTTTATTGTCAGATAATCCCTCAATATAAAGAGCCACCCCACCCGGACCATAGGCATCAAACGTGATCGCCTCGTAAACAACACCAGGAAGTTCTCCCGTCCCTTTTTTGATCGCATTCTCAATATTTGATAAAGGCATATTGATCCCACGAGCGCGCTCGATCGCCGCTCTTAAAGCAGAATTTGAAGTAGGATTCCCACCGCCATTTTTAGCAACGGTCGTGATCTCACGGATCATTTTTGTAAATGCCGCGCCGCGCTTAGCGTCGTTGGCACCTTTTTTATGTTTAATACTAGCCCATTTCGAATGTCCTGACATTTTCTAAAACCTCCTATTAATGATTACACTGAAAATTATTTTCAAATGCTACATCTAAGATAGTAACAAAGTTTTCAGCTTCTTAAGTTAATGAAACCACTCTACCGTTTTAAAATACACATTTCATTTATCAAATTTCAAAGGCAAGCCGATAAGCCGAGTTCTGTTCCCTCAAAAAAAAATCTAAGGGTATGGTTATTTAACTGACTTTGGGATTTACACCCCAAACTCTTGCAGCCTACCCATGGATCCAAACGTAACGGACAGCGACGCGTCGGCGTTAAGCCAACTCTCCACTTATTCGGCATTGATCCATGCAGAGATTGC
>CAYGEE010000084.1:0-9808 GCA_964348765.1 uncultured Planctomycetales bacterium
CGTCTGAATTTTTCCTTTCTTGCAAATGAAAATTTTCATGTTATACTAAAAACTTCTTTGAGTTCTGCTACGCTCCAAAATTTGCATTTGGGAGCTTCGCAGCAATTGTTGTCGTTGCTGCGAAGCTCAAACACAAAAGTATTTGAGCGAAGCAGAACGGGGAGTAGCGCAGCTGGCTAGCGCACTTGTTTTGGGAACAAGTGGTCGTGAGTTCGAATCTCACCTCCCCGATGTTTTATTGAAATAAAGTAGGGACAGACACCACTTTTTCGCGAAAATCGCTGAAAAGTGGTGTCTGTCCCTACTTTATTTTGGCGAGATCTCCAGCCCTTGACAGGCAAAGAATGCATGGTATACTTTCAGCGTTTCCATCAGAAAAACGGTTTCTCTTGTAAGTTTAAGGACATTATAACTAATGCCAGAATTTTCTATTTCCCGGAAAATCGTTTCATCTTACTTTTATGTGATCCTTCACATTTTATTTTCTAATAATTCATCCACACTTTCTTCATTTCGAAGTTTTTTAATCAATCCTACGGAGGAATAAGGTCATGATCAGTTTATTTGACAAAAAGCGTAATAGAACATTTAACAGAGTTGTATCGTCTTTTATTGCAGTCACTTTCATATTAAGCTCTGTTGTTCCGCCGAATCGTTCTTACGCGCAGTTGATCCCGGAGGGTGGGGTCATGCTTCCACCGGTTGGTTCGATGCTGAATTTGACCAAAGGCTTTGAACCTACTCTTATTAAGGGGATCACGCTTTATCCTGACAATCCTTTGAAGTTCGATTTTATTGTTGATACCGGAAATACGGGGATGAAAGATGAGAATTTACGCAAAGAAGCCAACAAGCTGATCAAATATTTCCTCGCGACGTTAACCGTCCCGCAAAAAGACCTTTGGGTCAACCTTTCTCCTTACGAAAAAGACCGTATCATTCCGACAGGGTTTGGAAAGACCGAAATGGGCCGTGACCTTTTGGCTCAAGATTATCTGTTGAAGCAATTGACCGCGTCTTTGATGTATCCTGAAAAAGACTTAGGAAAAGAATTTTGGAATCGCGTCCACAAAAAAGCGATGGAGAAATTCGGCACGTACGATATTCCGATGAACACGTTTAATAAAATTTGGATCATCCCGGAAAAATCTGTTGTTTATGAACATGACAACAGCGCTTTTGTCATTTACAGCCATTTGAAAGTCATGCTCGAAGAGGATTATGTCGCGCTTGAGAAGAATATGGGCAATACCAGTTTTGGTTTGGATTCTATGCCCGATGCGAAAGCCAAAGAAACAAGCGCGATTCAATCGGCCGTCGTGAAAGAAGTTTTGATTCCCGAAATTGAAAAAGAAGTCAACGAAGGAAAAACTTTTGCCAACTTACGTCAGATCTTCAATTCGCTTATTTTAGCGGCTTGGTATAAAAAGAATTTGAAAGAAAGTTTATTAGGCCAAGTTTACATGGACCAAAATAAAACCGCCGGCGTTGATTTCAAAGATAAAACCGCCAATCAAAAAATTTACGACCAATACTTACAGGCCTTTCAAAAAGGTGTTTATAACTACATTAAAGATGATTACGACCCTAAAACCCAAGAAGTCACCCCACGCAAGTATTTCTCTGGCGGGGCTGATGCGACAGCGGTTGATCGATCGATCACATCGATCAATGATAAAGCAATGCTGGATGAAAAGGTTTTAGCTGAAGTGGTTACGACGTTAACAGGAAAGGCGATCAGAAAAGGTTCTGTTCGGATCACTGACTTAGTTGCACAGCTTCAGGCCGCCGCAGCAGGTGCTATTTCTGATGATAAATCTTACACAATGAAAGTTACGCTAGTTGAGGAAAAAGAAAAAGCAGATGGAACAGGAACAAATGCCCCAGCTGTTGCTGTTGCGGAAGCTGCGGCTGTCCTTACTCAACCTCGATATTTTAGTGGTTGGCAGTTTTCTAAACCATACCTACCTCTCGAAGAAGACCCGGATTCTGCGATGTTGACAGCTTTAGAAAGAGTTCGTGGGTTGAAATCTTTAGGTTATTTTGAGAGAACATCTCCTAATTGGCCGTGGACCGATGAAGAAATTGCCCATCTGATTAGCGAGGAAGTAGATTTTTCAGCGTCAGATTTACAGAATAAATTATCGATGAAATTACGCGATGCCTGGGCCAGCGTTCACGACACGCCAAATTATGTTATTTCCGGCGGAGTTATGGATGGGATGAGTGCTTCAGCGGCTGCGGAAGCCGGTGCTAAATTTATTTATTTAAGTGGTTGGCAGGCTTCGCATCATTGGGGAAATCCTGACTTAGCGAAATATCCTCTGGATACGGTTCCTAACAAAATTGCCGAAATTTATAAATATTTACAAAATCGTCATGAGACACAACAAATACAATTTAAGACGACCCTTGCTAAATTAAACGCTATTTTTGACCAATATTTTGCGGAAATAAAAGATGCCAATGAATCTGATTTAAATGAAATCAATGCAAAATATCTTAAAAAATTAATAGCAGCTGCGAAATTTGATGTCGATATTTATGTTAATGACTCGCGCGCCAATGCAGATGATTATTTTGGTGCGATTTTTGAAGCTATTTTAAAAGAAATTAGTTCTAAGCGTAATGAATTTTTTGGCCAACAAGATTCGCAATCAAAAAGAAACGAAATAAGAGAAGCCGCGAGGCTGGCTTTAAAAGAACATTTAGTCGATTATTTGATCCCCGTTTTTGCCGACGGAGACGCTGGCCATCAATCGGTAAGTGAATTAGTACGTTTATTTATCAAAGCAAATGCAGCATCTATCCATTTGGAAGATCAAATGCATGGCGAGAAAAAATGCGGTCATATGGCCGGAAAAGTTCTTGTTTCTGTTCGCGAGCACTACCGCCGATTATTGGAAGCCCAAGCCACAGCCCTTAAGCACGGATCATTACTTGCGATCATCGCCAGAACCGATGCTCAAGCCGCGAAGTTATTAGCTTCTAATGAAGATCCTCGAGATCACTATTTTATTCGAGGAACCACAAAAAAGAATATTCCCACATTAGCTTACGTTATTCGCCTATCCCGACGAGAAGTCGATGAATTTGATAATCGCGCAAATAATGAAGGCATTATTCAAGAAATGAAAAGTGTGATGCCTGGTTTAAATGAGACAGAAATTAGGGATATTCTTTCTAAAAAGACTCCAGAAGATTTAGTCGAGGAATTGAGAGGAAACTTCCCTCAATTAGCTTCTGCTATTGAGAAAATTTGGCAAATTCGCGGCGAAGTGAAAGGCAAGCGCCTGGAACATAATGTGCTTCTACATGATAAAAATTCCGGTGAAGCTGTTGGTTATGTCGATGAAATTTGGCAAGCCCGGGAAGCGATTCAATTTGGTGAATCAGTCCTTAAGCTCAACACAATTGTTACTATCGCCGACGGTACTGAAATGACAATACAAGATGTTATTAACCGTCGTCCTCAAAATATTGACCTTGAATTAAAGGTCATGGAAGATCTGACGAATATGTGGAATGACGTCGTTGACCTTAAGACTTACGCTCAGGCTATTGCTCAAGAAATTATGACGTCTCAAAACGGCCATTTTGAGGGAATGAGAGATGCTGATAGAACCAAAGCCCGGGATCTTTGGAATAATGCGACTGATCCATTAAAAAATACTCTAAGTTTAGAACAAATGAAGGCTTTGGCTAAAGGTATGGGTATTGTCATTGATTGGGATTGGGAACCTGCTCGTACTTATGAAGGTTTTTATCAAATTGATAGTAAATTAGGCGAAACGAATGCAGCTATGCGCCTTCGAGTTTTTGCACGTATTGCAACATCCGTATGGAAAGAATCTGATAAACCCAAAAGAAAACAAAGCATTAAATTGATTGAAAATATCAACGCTGATCCTCGGGCCCGGGGGGTTTATTTTTCCGAAAACATTTCTCCTTCTTTTAATTGGAGCAATCCGGAAAGTTGGGATGATATTTTAAATGCCAATGAGATTGCTTTAATTAAAAAGCTTCAAGGAACAAAAGGTTTTGATATTAGAGATCCAAAAACGTGGCATATTCTTGACTTGTCTTTAGCTGAGACAGCTGCAACTCAAGCCGACACAACTAATCCGGAAACTTGGGGAGAGCATGCTAAAGCAGTAAAAGTGATGATGAATGCTATTGATACCTTTAGTTCAGATATTGCCGCTGGAGGAAATGATCTACAGTTTGTCACTATTTTTCAAGATCACACCAGCACTCGCGCTATGGCATCTTCATTTGGAGAGTTATTAGCGAGAGGGGCTGGAGGTTTTGTCCGTCATGTGCAACAACAGGAACAGGCAGAAGCTAGACGATTTGTAACTCACCAAAAATATGCCGGCGTACCGCGTATTGGCGCTTTAGATAATACATTTGTCCGAGGATCTTCAGCCACAGGCGCGGCAGGAAAGGGATCAACGGAACACGGTTTTGCTGCTCCTGCGAAACCAAAAGACTCCGCCATGCTCGCTAAAGATTTTGCCGATGCTGTGGCAGTTGATCCGCAATTTATCGACGCTTTAAAATCTCAATTAGGTGTCGCGCAATTAACCGCCGCTCAGATAGCGGAAATCCCTGTCTTTTTGAGCGTGTTATTTCAAGCGGCTGACAGCAATCAGCTGATGGTCTTAGTAGGCAATGCTGATGGAACAAAAAGTCATCCGGCCATTTTGTCCCAGCACTTAGATCATTATTTAAGGATATATTCTCCGGCCTCGTCAACGCCCTATTTAACAACCTGGGCGCGTTTAACAGCCAGTCATTTAAAAAATTCCAATGACTACCGGGCCGATATTTCTATCCGTCCGTTTATGCAAGAACTTCGATCAGAGTCCGGCGCCAATGCGGCGATGCTGGGGAATGCTCAAAAGGTTGTTTTAGCTGATGTCTATGATCATGGTGTCAAAGTAGATATGAGCCGTTATACAGATGATAAAACGGGTGTGGCCAATAAAAGTGCCCGTTGGATGATGGCGCATATGATGGAATTGTTTTATAAAAGAATCGTCGGCGCGCGAGATGCTCGGGAAGCCCGCTACGCGGCTATGGATTTAGGTCTTTATAAACCGGGTGTTGCAGATCTTGATCCGAACCAAGAAGTTACTGATGTTTATGGCGAAAAAACATTAACGATTAAAGAGATCCAAGAATTGAAAAATTCTGTTGAAGGAGAATTATCACCAGAACTTGATCAATCTGGGGCCATTATTACCGGTTCGTGGACGAAGCAGATGGCGATGAGCGCTTTGTCTGGTCAAAAAATGGATCCTAAGATCCGCGCGTTGTATTACACTGTTTTAGATAATTTAATCAAAGAATTGCCTGCAGCTTTCGTGGAACAATTAAAAACGGTTACACTTAAATATAACAATGGTCAAGGCCGCAAGGCGACATTGGCTGAGAAAAAAGATTATATTATCCGGAAATTAAAAGCCGTCAAAGCTCGCATGGAAGCAACTCCTGACGGAGAAGCGGTTAAGCCTGTGAGATTATTTGCGGATTTACAAGATGCTGTTATCACTCATGGAGCTGGTAAGTTTGAAGGCCCGCAGAATATCGCGGACATTCTTAGCGGCCGTTTGACTGAATATACAGTTGAGAAGAGTGCGCCTGATGGAACGAAAACGTCAAAGACATATCGAGTTCCGCCCAAAGGAAAAAGGCCAGCGGTTACCATTCGTACAGCTGATTTCGAAATGGACAGTCGTCATTTGACTTATGAAATTGATGGGAAAACAGTTTCAATTCCCGAACCGATCTCAAGTTTGGTGTTGGGTTTAAATCAGCTTGCTGAATCACTTAAAAATGGAGACTCTGACGGCCTGCAGGCGTTAGTTATCCCTAAATTGGAAACTTTAGAAGAAGTCGATATTTATTTAGGAATGATCGTCGAGTTTCAGAAACAACATGGTATCAAACAGCATATTCCGGTTGTCTTGATGAATGAAACTGATGAGTCGGCGACATTGCTCAAGGTGATGGTCTGGAAGGGCCGTAAGAATATTAAATTATTAAATGTCGGACGCTGGGATAAAGGCGCATCGAACATGAGACGCGCGTGGTTTACCAGCAAACGAGTGTTTGGTGATCTAGCAAAAGTGGGCATGAATTTGCTTGGGCCTGACACGTACGTTCGCCAAAATAGCGCGACAGCCAAAGCCGTCGGCGCTAAAGAAGAAGGCGGCATGGTTGTCACGATGCCCAGTGACGGATTTCAAGATGAAGTTGTTGATGTCAACGCATTAACAAATATTACGTTAGATAGAATGTATGAATGGTTGTTAGGTTATGATTACGGATGGATCGCATCCCCGTCATTTGCCGCATTGGTGCAGTTTATTTATCAACTTCCTCGGGAATTATCAGTGGAGAATGATGAACGTCCTTATGATCAGCAGTTTTTTGATGATCTTTACGCGTTTCCGGAAGTTCCTTTAACTCGCGAAGGTTTGAAGCAGGAACTTTATGAACAAATTACCTATCAAGCTGGATATCGAAATACCGGTGCTGCGATCGCTATCTATAATCGCGGGAATTCCGGGAAAAATATGTTCGACGGGGCCACAGCTTTAAAGAACAATTATAAGCTTTGGCAAGTTTTGGAAAAATATCGTCGAGGTGAAGCATTAGCTTTTGATGACACAAAAGAAACGATCACGCCAAAAGTCATTGAGATATTGATTAATGAAATTCTCACCGAGACAATGGCTATTTATAAAAAGTTTTGGGCAGATCGTACTGCTGCGGAACTTGAGATCGCGCTCATGCTCAATCATGAATTAATGAACTCCAAACATATGATCTTATATGTTAAGCCCGTCATGGATTTAGTCATCGACGAGCAAGATCCGGCAGTAGCTAAGCAAAAAGTACAGGCTTGGATCAAAGCGTACAATGCAAGAATGGACGCTGTTTATGAGAAAGTTAAAGTGTCCGCCGCTCGTCCTGATTTAACGTCCTTTATTATCAATCCCGGGCCATTTGCCGGTAAGCGCATCGAGGATATAGAAGATCAACTTGGGGACAAGGCGATGCTGAGCGTTGATCAAAAGATCGCTCAAGCAAAAAAAATATTGGCACGGCAGGATGATGCTGCATTGGAAGATCTGAATGATTCGCTGATGGTCATTCATGACACACTTAAAAGTTTGCGAAGAAGTTTTAAAGACATCGAAGTGAGAAAAACTGTAGCGGTAGTTTCTGAAAAAACTGAAGAACTCGTCAGAGAAGAAACTGGCCTAAAGAATAAAATTGATCAAACAGAAGAGATCGTCACTGCTCTTATTGACCTGTTGATGGTTAAGCCCGGGTCTTGGCAAAGATCGAAGGTGAGTTTGGATCAGGAAGACCTGAACCGCATCAAAGATCGTTTTGATTCGCAGTCAGACAATACGGTTCAGATGAAACGCGATCATTTCATCTTGCAGGCAGGATTGAACGCTTGGAACTTTAAACTTTCAACGTTTAATTCTGTAAAAGATCAAGATACAGGGCTGCCCGCAATTGAAATGCTCCTTCCTAGGGATAAAGAAAATTTCCTTAAGAGAGGAGAAAATATCAAAGCCCTAATTGCGGAAGCTAAGGCCTTGCTATTTAGTACCGCGGACGAAAGTACCGACGCCGCGATGACCGCCCAAGAAGTCTATGGAATACTTCAGCCATTATTGGCTAAAGGCCCTGATGGTGTAGCCGCGCTTAAAGCACTTTATAACATGGCAAAGGATATTAAAACTTCTTTTGACACGACTCCCGACGAAGTAAGCAACTTGGTTACCGATACGGGATTGGTTAGCGATGGAGCCATCAAGCCAGAATTAAAAGAAATCGTATCAGCAATGATCATTTTACATGTTCAAAAAGACAGGTTTGATCATCATGAAACTATTGGATTGAATGCTCCCGATGCTGCGATGGCGGCCAATGCTCCTGTTGTCAGGAAAACACCAGTCGGAGGTATCAACCTTGATCCGGCATTGCTTGATCTTCAGATCAAACGTGATGCCAACGGTGTTCCTTTGCCGATCTTTCAGCAGCCGCTCAAGGACTTTAAGATCGACGGATTCTTGCCGGTCATTATTAATGTCACACCTATCACGAACCTGCCGTTATTATTAGGGATCGCGATCCCGAAAGATGGCGTACCAGTGGATGTGGGTTATGATACAGAAAAAAATCCAGGTGAAGCCGCTCAGAGACGTTTTGGCGTCGATAGAGAGCGAAAGCCTTTGGAGTTGAGTTCGGTGAATTAGAAATAAGAAATTAGAAGCTAGAAGCTAGAAGTTAGAAGTTAGAGGTTAGAAGTTAGAAAAAAAGGAGCAAGCTGTTATGGCTTGCTCTTTTTTTTATTGTCATTCCCGCTTGCGCGGGAATGACAAATATTAAAAATATTCGGGCAGTATTATTCTTTTCTTCAAGAAAACGTTTTCTTCTTTTTGGCAAACATAGTGTTCATGCTGAAAGTCATGTGTTATACTTTGGCTGTAGATAATAGAAGGAGAAAACATATGAAATTAAAGCCATTTTTAAGCCGTCGAGCGTTCACTCTTGCTGAGATCATGGTGACAGTTATTATTTTAGCCGGATTAGCAACCATGGCTCTTCCACAGCTTACGAAGTTTGTTGATAATTCAAAATCTGATGAAGGTAAGAATATTTTACGGGTTCTCATGGGCGCACAGCTTGATTATAGCCGGCAGAATGGAGAGTATGCTTCTAATGTTGCTAATTTGAGCGTGACAGTTCCTAGTCCAAAATATTTTGGAAACCCTGATTTGAATTTTAATCGGCCTGCCATTATTGAAAAAAATGGTAAGTACGTTCTTTACATCAATGTTGATGGTAGGATCAGTTGTGATCCGATGCCTGCTTCTTCGAAAGTTTGCAGTAACTTAGGATTGCCTTCGAATGTTGTCAATGACTGGGTTCCTTCGGCAGGAGATAGTTGTCCGGGCCGCTGGCCTGGCGGCGGGACTGTTGCGGTTATGAGCTGTCAGCATCCTGCAGTGCAAAGTGGTTGCTGCACGGAGGGTGATTCTTTTGATGAAGTTACTTCAGCTTGTGTGGTCACCGCTACCTGTCCTGGTGGAGGTGGATGTTTTTTAGCCGGAACCATGATCACCATGGCTGATGGGACGGAAAAGAATATTGAATTTATGAAGGAAGGCGACATGGTGTTGTCTTATGATGAAGCCTCAAAACAAATGAAGCCGGGGATGGTTGAGAAGATCTTACATCACCCGAACGAGGATCTTTATTTTGTCATTAACGGCCACATGAAAGTTACGCCGATCCATCCTCTATTAAGTCAAGGAGTTTGGAAAGAAGCCGGAACATTAAAAGTCGGCGATACTTTGACGGATGTTAACGGCAAAGATGTCCCTATTGTAACTATGGAAAGAGTCGAGAAGGAAGTGGATATTTATAATTTTGAGGTTAAAGATTATCATACGTATGTGGCTGAAGGGATGATCGTTCATAATAAGATTGATGTGGTTGGCAGTGGCGATGTTGGTGACTGCATTGGACCAATGTGTTGTATGGATGGTGATTGTATTTAATTTCTTTATTAACCGATCGATACTTCGATCGGTTAATAAAGAATACTCTCCGTAAATAAAAACCTTCCGTTTGACTTAAAATGTGATAAAATCCAATAAAATTTTAAGAAATTTTATGTCCCTGTAGCTCCCCGCCAAAAAGTATGGCGGGTTTTAAGATGGTTTTGGCGGGAGTCCGCCATGTTTTGTGGCGGACCCGACGCACATGTTCGTTA
>CAYGEE010000085.1:0-9492 GCA_964348765.1 uncultured Planctomycetales bacterium
GAATGATTTTCTTTGGATAGGCGGGGCGGTCTCAATGATTTCTTCAAGACCATCAGTACCATTATATTTTTTTGTTATACTGAAACCTTTCCCCGAGAAGAACTTTTCATAGAACGCACAAGCGTCAATATCGTCGTCAATAATAAGTAACTTTTTCATCGTATCCCTTACTTTCTATTTAATAATTCAGCATTTTTATAAGCAATGGTTTTTATTTTCGTCATTTGTTTATTTGCTTTAAGGACCATTTTTTCCAACTTTGACAAATCGCTATCAATGTCTTTTACTTTTCCCTTTATTTTATTTGTATCATTGGAAAAGAAATCCTTCGACTGGATGGTATCTTTTAACACACCATTAATAAGATTAATATTATTAAGAGTGTTCCCTAAATCATGGAATTTATCATTCAAAGTTGTCATGTTCTAACCCCAGCTCTAATAATTGTTTACTCTCAATGAATTTCTCATGTTCTTGCGCCATTTCAACTGTTTTACTGACTTGATGTGCCGATAACTTACTTCCCTCTTTATTCCATTGCTTTACAAAACTTTTAAACACTTTTTCCTGATTAAAGAGATCTAATTGCTCTTCATTGGACTGTGTTTCTAATTCTAAGGAATGCTGGCCGCCAACAATATAAAGCTTGGTCTCTTCTTTCGCGCGGGAAATTTGGACATACGTCGAATTCTTTGTTGCCCGCCATTCTCCCGAGAATCCATATACAAATGCTTTCTCGACAGTTAATCCTTGTGCCTTATGCGTCGTCATTGCCCAACCATAATTTACATCACGACATTCTTCTTGGCTAAATTTCCTTTCTTTCCCGTCCTCTAATTTAACTGTGATCGTTTTATTAAGCTGGCTGATTTGTTCAATCATCCCCCGCTGTCCATTTCGCACATCAATCGTATAATTGTTCCTCGTAAATATAATATTATCACCAGTTGCCAATTCAATATCCATTTTTTCAGTATTAAATATAATCCCTTTTTCTCCCACTTGCCCTGAATCCAATAACTTCTGCCGGACTTCTTTGTTGATAATATGTGTTTGCAAATTATCGTGCGACAATACTGCTGAATCAAATGGTGATTCTTTATATGTCTTTAAGTAATCACGAACGAGTTGTTCTCTGGCTGTTTTTGGATTCTCAAAAATATCAATGAGATCGTGTTTGTTCATTATCTTTAAAGCAATATCTGATTGCCCCAGGGCCGCGGCATGGACCGCGTCTCTCATCCATTCGTGATTCTGACGACGAATTGTATTTATCTGGCTGGAACATTCAGGCGCACGTTGTAATATGTGCCGGTCAACTAAATGTAATGTCCCTCCGGGTTCTATGGGTTGTAATTGATTTTCATCACCAACTAAAATAACTTTTAAATCGTTATATTCGGCTTTATCAAGAAGCTTGTGCATCTTCCTTGTCCCAACCATCCCCGCTTCATCAACGATCAGCACCGAGCCTTTCTTAATGTCATCACTACTTAACCAAGAATCAATTGTTTTAGAATCTAGATTAGATGATTTCTTCATCTGCTGAGCGGCTTTTCCGGTATACGCGACCCCCGAAACTTCAATCCCGCTTTGTCTAAATCCTTCCATGATCGGATTTAACATCGTCGTTTTCCCGCTACCCGCCCGACCTTGAATTACAATAATACTTGACTGGTCATTAAATGCCGATTTAATGGATGTGCGAATTTCATCACTGATTCCTTTGGGAATATTATCTATATACTTTTGTTCGACTTTTGGAGATTTTTTTTCTAACAATTCCGTTGTTAAATTGATAACCTTGTCTTCTAAAATGACCATTTCTTCGGTCGTGTAAACCAATCTGTCTCGCTTTGTTTTTCCAAGAAGAATGATCTCTTTGCTTTGAACAAACACATCATACGCCCTGGCTAAATCTTTGATCCCCACTTGCCCCTGGTACTCAATGGCTAATGCCCGAATAATATCCTTTTCTTCGAAGGTTGATCGGTTTTCTGTTAGTTTTAAAGCCACGTTCGTTAGATTCTTACGGTGATCCGGCTTGGCTGACGCAATGGCTTTTTCTGCCCTATGAAAATCTGTATTTAACTTCAATTCTGCGATTTCTTTACTCCAAGCCTTTTCCCGTTCGGATATGGTTGTGTATTCTTTTTCTGGACGTGTCATAATAACAATGCCACGTTCCTGAATGTATGAGTCGATCCCCAACTTATCCGCCATCGCTTGAATTTCTGAACTTCTTTTTGAGAATGTTTTTTCGATCGACTGCGGAACGTGTTTCAATCGAAAAGTCCCTGTTACTCCCCTTTCAACTTCATACCCCAACTCTTTTATGTTCATCGCAAATTGCGATTGGTATAAAGCTCCGGCTGTCATTTTGTGGGTATAAAGAATTTGGCTTTCGATGGCGCCAACGGTTCCGTCTTTTCGGATTGAAAAATTCGGGATAACTAAATGGGAATGAAGCTGGGGGTCGCCTTCGCGCGAAGTAAAATGCACAAAATGAGCCGCAACAACTTGGGTGAGTTCTTTAATTTTACTGCCCTTCCCGCGGCGTGTTGTGATCTTATTTTGGAGATATGTATAAGCTTTCTCAACAGCGTCTTTATGCGCTTTGATGATTTCATCCTTATGGTCCCTGTCTGCAAAAGCCCAAACAATTGAAACGGATTTCGGAGCTGAAAAAGTAAGATCCCAACCCATCTGCCGATCAGGTTTCCCTACATTCTGGACTGATCCGCCATCTATCGTTCCGGTTAAAGCAAGCTGTAAAGTCTCTTTGTCAACTGCCCCGGTTAAATGGAGTCGTTGTGCTCCACTGCCGATCCAATCCCCAGCATAGTTTTCATCCAATCCTTTAACATAATAATCGGCATAACAGTCTTTAAAGTAATTCGCTACCGCTCTGGCGGCTGCGCCGTTATTGCCCAAATTACCTAATTCCCGGGTAGATAGCATTGTCTACTTTTTCCCTTTTAGCGGATCTTCTAAGAATGACGTTTCCCATTTTTTTAAGGCAATAACAGTTAAATTTTCTATCTGTTCTTTAGACGCTTTCTGAGTTCGACCGATAAAATCCACCAAGGCCGGAATGAGGGCTAAAATCGAATTTTGTAAATCTCGCATAGACAACATGCTTTCTGTTTTTCTAAGGTCAGAGGTTAAAATATTACGTAATAAAGCGGCCGGGGTAACTCCTAAAGATTTAGCTTTTTGTTTAAATTTCTCTGCCAATTCTATGTCCACTGTACAACTTATCGATTCCACGGCTTTTTTCATATTGTTTTCCAATCTGCTCTATGGGAGCATCAGGTCTGACACGTACCATACAAACATTATCAAGTAACACAAATATATCTGATTTCCGCTCAATTTGCAAGATTTTTTTATAAACGACATATAATATATTAAATAAAATATTATTTTGATATGAACATAAAAAAAAGCCGTTAGTCCTAGGAAATCCTAGAACCAACGGCTAGGTTATTTTGTAAGGTTAGGGCTCAATACTCAGATTCATCAACCAATCCTGCAACTGCGGTACAGAGCCAAATAAACCCGATTATGATACCGAATAAGTAAGGCATGTTGATTTCCTTTCTTTTAGTTTAGGTTATATTTAAGCGGGCATTCCGCTCTGCTTAAAACGCGAAAAAACCGCTTAGGTGATAATTTGTACATGACTTTGACATAGATGTTATCAATGACAAACTCGGTGATGGAGTACTCCTCCTTTCGCTTTTTATTTTGGTGAGAAGGTAGGAAATAATGCTTTTCGATATACATGTGATTTCCTTTCTTATGGGTAGAGTGATTTGATAAGGTTGATAGTTTCCAGAAGGTCATTGAAGGCTTCATTTATCGTTTTTTTATCCACTTTCTGATTGTTTCTAAGCAGTTCAAGAACTGTGTAAGCGAGCTGGATCCGATTGACAATTTCAGCTACCTTTTCGGTTTGGGCACTGTGGTTCATTGTTTAGTCTCCTTTAATGAGTTGGTTTAACTGTCTTTGAATTGAAGTAAGTCCTGGGCCCAGACGCTTGAGATTCTTTCAATTAAGGTGTCATCTTTGACATCATCAAAATTGATTGAAAGATACGGCCGGTCAGTGTTTCGCAATTCATGTAAGCGTAGATCAATGAAATACGAATGGCCTTGATACTGGATTGTTGGTAATGCTTTAGACATAAGTCCCTCCTGTTTATTGTTGATTTGTCTTAACTTTCACTTTTGGAATGAGGTTAGACTGAAGTCGAACCAGTCCTAGAAAGCGGGGCTCTGCCCGCTTCAATAGGCAGTGGGCGCGGTTGGCTCAACCCCCTGTTTGACCGGACGGGTGGTTGCAACCAGTCAAGGCGATGGTAAAAATATTTTTAAAAAATTTGGGGTCAAAACTCTTGTCAAAAGAGTCACATAATAGTGCTGTGAAATTTTTTTAAAATATTTTGTGGCTTGGCTAGTGCTCCGTTTGCCTGAGAAAAAGAAAAGTTAAGACAAAACTGTTTGAGGTCAACGGGATGGTTTAAGGTAACGGATGGTGTGCTAAAAAGCGGCGGCTCCCCCTATCAGGTTGCCAAGCAGGCATCGATTGCTGTGGGACGGTTACGTTGGTTGGTAGAAGAAAAGCTTTAGCTGGTTTCCAATGAGGTGGTTGGAAGGGCTAGGAGAATTTAATTATAAGTTTTTTATTTAAAGCTAAGGAGATCTTTGTTAACGATTCCAAAGTAATATTTTCTTTGCCGGACTCAATCCGGGAAATGTGCTGTTGAATAACGCCTAATCTGTTGGCCATTTGTATTTGTGTTAAATTATTTTTTATTCTAAGAGAGCGGATATTTTGTGCGATGGAATGGCGTATAGATGGGCTTTGGGTTAAAGAGTCAAAAGTTCTCTGCCAGAAGTTTAAATGAGTCGTAGCCCAAGCGTCTTTAGAAATCCGTTCTTGTAAAGCTGGCCACATTTTTAAGAAATTCTTCTGGCTAACGAATTCAAACGCTTGGCGATGATTCATGACTCGGGAAAACAATCTTCCGGCAAATATAAAAAATTCCGGGTGATCAGGATTCTTTAGAACTGATCTAACTTTCGATACTGGAACTTGTAAATCCCATAACCAATAAGGTTTCATTTATTCCTCTTTTCTTTTAGACAATACCTTAGGTAATTTAAACAAAATTTCTTTATCTAAATGTATTAAAACTTCGTTTGGGTCAATTGTAGAAGCATAATAATTCATTTCAAGTTTGAATTCCATACGAGGCAATCCGAGATACCAGGCTTTTAAATGTTCAAACGCTGTTGAATTAAAATAACGAATAAAGAATTGAGATAAAGGCATATAATTTTGTGAAAGGACGTACAAATCTAAAATATCTTTTACTGCCTGTCTCCCAGTTGAAACTAGTTTCCCAGTTGAGTCAGTAAGGCCGGGATTCTTTCCAAAAGTAATGTTTATTTTACGATAAAAAATATCCTCTAATGAATGCAACCCATTTTTAATTGGCTCTAAATTTGGTGCAAAATCCTGAACAAAATCAATTTTTAATACATGGTTATTGTCAAGCTTAAGAAGATACATTGTTAAAGGAATAAATTTGGGATCATTCTCTTGATTTAACATCTTGTATGTAAAATTTGTTTCTTGGCTGATTATCTTCATAATTTTTCCCGCTTCTTTTGCGGTATACTTTTGAGAGAAGAAATCCAAGTCTTCGGAAAATCGGTGCTTTAATTGAAACACCAGGGCTGTCCCTCCGGTTAAATAAAAGAGCTCCTGTTTGCGGATTACAATGTCGAAGACCTTTTTTTGTACTTTTTGGATATAGGCGATTGTATTCATCGGGCTTCTCCTTTATGGTTAAAATATACTACATATAAGTAGTATTGTCAATTCAAAGAATTATTGCCAAGCGGCGGACCAAATAAGCTGAGCGTTCTTTTTCATGATCCGGAATTTCCCGATCGATGGGTATTCGTAGCCGGGCTTATTGACGCCGATCGAGATTTCCCCGCAATAAAACTCTTTTTGTTCGCCGGTAATCTTACATTGCACGATAACGTGGTCGTAACCGGTTTCTTTAAGATAATTTCTTCTGGTTTCTTGTTCGGCAATGATGAGTTCTTTTTGGATTCTTTTAGGTATTGATCTCATGATGATGTCCTTTCTGATTGATTAGGTTAGTGGGCAGTTTATCGTCATGCCCAGGACGGTTGATCTTATTTTTCCTTTGGTTGGGGGAACTGGATCCCGATCATTGGCATTTTTGTTTGTTGAGTAAATGAACGACAGACACCGGTCAAGAATCCATTCATCAAATCCTGCTGATTGTTCCTGTGGTCTTCTGGGAACTTAAACTTAAGCGGCGTGATGATCTGTACTTCCTCCTTATCGCCTTCGTAGACGACGCGGCCGTTTGAATCCGAATACCATTCGAAGTAAAAATACTCTACGTATTTATTGTCATCCTTCCCTGTTGTAAAATCTCCCAGAGTCCCTTTCTGTAAGGTATTAAATCCTTTCATGTAATCAGGTCCTTTGGGATTTTCGATTTGAAGATTCGTGTCTTCGGCAATTTTAGTAAACGGTTTCTCAAATCTGATCTTGCCGGAAATAATGTAATTCTGGTCAAGGTCAAATTGAACCAATCCGAGAGTTAAAAAATACATGTACCCTGTTGCTTTGTTGTTTTTGAATTCCATTTCCCCGCCGATCAAGTGTTCATAAGGTCTCCAAGCCATAGTGATTTTCCTCTCTCTTTTTTTAAGGTTAATGGGCAGTTTATCGTCATGCCCAGGACGGTTGGTTTAGTTATCGTTGTATGCTTCTAAGACTTTCTCCGTGATCTCATTTTCTATGGATTTGGTGAGTGCTCGCACGGATTCGTACCATTTATTATCTTTCGCTTTTTCACAAGGCATTGTGACAAACAACCCGCCCTTGCCTTCCAGGACCTTAAGCCCTTTAATAAGGAGCGCGTCATTGATCGTGATCTCAGCGAAGGCTTTTAAAGGTCCTTCGCTTTGCATTTTGTAGATCCGCTGAACTTGAACTCGAATGGATCCTGTTTCTTCTGTGGTAATTTGCGTTGATTTTTCCATGGTGATTTCCTTTCTGTTGTTGGTTAGGTTAATGGGCAGTTTTATGAGATGCCCAGCTCGGGGTTAGTTAGTATTCCGTTGGTAGGTGTAAAACGTTGTTGATAAAATACAGATCGATTTCTTTAAGAGGAAACGTCGTGTAATGTATCTTTTTGCAAACTAAGGCTGGTGCATCTGAATCTTCTCTCATTGTTAAGAAGGCTTCATGTTCTTGAGATAAGCGCAAGTTCCAGAGTTGAAATGGAACATGTCCGAATTCCTTTTGATGGTGTCCGATCTCATCGATCAACCAAAAAGCACCTGCTTCTTCGGCTAAGAATTTAACACCGTCGGTGTAAAGAATTCCGGTAAGATGTCTGTACCAGTTTTCCGTTCCACAGAATTGATTTAAGTCGTTGAGAGTTAAAGTAGGCATTTTATTTCTCCTTTTGAATGATTGATTTTTTAATTTAGTGGGTAGTTTTCCGAGATACCCAGCTCGCCTGCATACCCCCTAACGATTCCCCCGATCCCCATGAGTTTTAATGCAGGATTGATTGACCATTTTTCCCACCTCCTTTTCTCTTCGAGTTAGTCTTAACTTTCACTTTTGAAATGAGGTTAATTTGAACTCGAACCAGTCCTAGAAAGCGGGGCTCTGCCCGCTTCATTAGGCAGTGGGCGCGGTTGGCTCAACCCCCTGTTTGACCGGACGGGTGGTTGCAACCAGTCAAGGCGATGGTAAAAATATTTTTAAAAAATTTGGGGTCAAAACTCTTGTCAAAAGAGTCACATAATAGTGCTGTGAAATTTTTTTAAAATATTTTGTGGCTTGGCTAGTGCTCCGTTTGCCTGAGAAAAAGAAAAGTTAAGACAAAACTGTTTCAGGTCAACGGGATGGTTTAAGGTAACGGCAGGTGTGCTAAAAGAACGCGGCTCCCCTTACACGGGTTGCCAAGCGGGCATCGATTGCTGTGGGACGGCTACGAAGGTTGGGAGAAGAAAAGCGAAGCTAGTTTCCAATGGCGCCAATAACCAGGGCATGGAAACGTCTGGGTGCTGAACTTTTTGAAGGAAAAAAGTCAGAGCACTCAGCGATAAAAAGCCCGCTTTTCTTAAAACGTTGTTTGTTTTAAGTAAAGCGGGCGTGTGGTTTAAGCCGAAAACGATGTTTAAGCAAATATTGAGCCGTAACTCAAGCAAAGAGCCGCCACGCACAAGGAGCGAGTTGTTAAGTTGTGGAATATTTTCTAACCTATGATCAAAACAATCCGTAAAGTATCCTATAAGAATCACACCTTGCCTGTCATAAAATAAATCCCGCTAAATACGCATGCCGGCAAAGTGAGCAGTGCCGCGTGAGCGGCACTGCATAGCCATAGGCCCCGCAGGGCAGGAAGAATCAACGGGCAGATATAGTATAAAAATTACACTATCGGAGTTTTGGAAAATGTGTACAGGGTGTTTTTGTCCCCCTCTTTTGTCGTTTCTTTATCTAAAAGATTGTCAATTAAGATTTTTGGGGCAATTAGATTAAAATCGGCGTAAACATCGCTTATTAATTCTAAATATCGTTCGATATCCTTTTCTTGAATCTTTGCGTAACCAGAATCAATATACCCACTTTTTGCTAATGCCATCATGGCTCTTGCTCTCAGCTTTGGATCAAATTTCTTGTCCACAAAAATCGGCAGTAAACTTCTTTGCCTAAAACTACCCCCAAAGCCTCTCTTATCACTTTAATCTTGCCATGTTCTCTCATAGCGTGTACACTCTCACCATGTAGACCAAGGTTCAACATACGATAGTCTGCAATCTAAAAACACTGGAAGAGATAACCATTCAAGGAAGGGGTTAGAAAATGAAAAGAAAATTTTTAACATCACTGCTTTTAGCTTGTATTTTTCTTATGCCAGTTTGTGCTAACGCTGAAAAGGTGGGAAAATTTAATCGGTTTGTTTGGGTCGATGCAATCACCATTCCCCCAAATCAAATCATTAGTGTTAATTCAATTGACACAAGCAAATTTAACTCTATGGTTGTTCAATTCACCGAGCAGGCAGGACAATCTTTCAATCTCACAGTCTCCGTAGAGTCAAGAATCTTCCCCGATGAGAATTTTCGTGTTACCAGTAAAATGGACGGCACCAAAACTAATTTTGTTCTGGCAAATACTTCCATAGATGTGCCTGCTAAATTCGCGTGCGATATTTACGGAACAGAAACCAAAATGGACATCGTGAATACCGGCACAGCCCCTGTTACTGTAAAAATCAGCGGTGCTTTCATCACCCAAAGCTCGACGACAGCATCAGCAAAAGCTGAGGAATAATTTGCAGATAAAAACTAATTTTTACATATCCTCGCAAATGGATTAAAACATCTCATTTATTCCTTAAGATAAAATACTTA
>CAYGEE010000086.1:0-9421 GCA_964348765.1 uncultured Planctomycetales bacterium
GGTTAAGGATCCTTGCGGCTGTAGTTTATTCGAGTGGAAGAAATTTAAGAAATTATTTCGGGGAAATTTCTTCGAGATGGCCGATGCGTTTATCATGGTTCTCAACGGAATTTTTAATTTCGGCAGTGTCTTTTGCTACGCTAATTAATCTCAGATCCATTGTGGTTAATTTTTCCCACGATCTTGCTAAGCTTATTTCGACGTTACCGAGTTTTCTATTAGTTGTTTTAATTTCATCGTTAAAGACTCTGAAATCACTTCTTAGTTCTTCAATGAGCGCGCCGACTTCGGTTTGGGTAAATGGTGTTTTACTTTTGACAGGTTTCTTTTCCATACCAGCTCCTTTTATTTTGAAGGGGAGATCAGAAGGGGCTTTGTTTAGTGGGATGAATTTAGCAAAGGCTTTTGGCTATGTCAATAAAATATTCTTGCCGGTCTTTATCTTGGCGCTGTTTGCGTCAAATACTTGGGCGGCGGACACAACCGCGCAAGAAGTTTTCTCTGTGAAAACATTTTATTATTTGGTTATTAGTTTAAATTTATTAGTCACACTCGTTTCTTTTTATCTTACATTATTAATTGTTCCATGTGTCATTGTGATTGGATTTTATTCGATCCATAAAAACAAGAATCCATTTTTGATTAATAAATATGTTTCGCGTAGTTTGTCTGTGTTTCTTCAAGTTGCTATGTCAGTAATATTCAGCTCTTTTGGTTTATTTGCTATGAATTTCTGGTCTGAAAAAGTAGTCGCTGTTAATTCAAAGAATGCTTGTGTCGCGACCTTGGTTTTGACACTTATCGGATGGTCTTTGGCTGCAACACGATGGCTCGATCTGGACAATTCAAAGAAGAAAGAAGAAGTAAATTTTTCGAAAAGAAAACGATTTATTCCCAAAGTCGATGAATTAAGGAACAAGAATAAGGCTTATTGGGCGCTTTTGTATGGATTTAAACATTTTGATATTCATGTTCTATCAGGTGTCATCAGTGTTTTTGTTGTCAGTTTACTTAACCCCGGGCTTATGCCAACGGTGGACGCGATCTGGTGTGTCGCGCCATGGAAGTTGATTTTAGCGTTTGATTTTGTTGTCTTGTCCTATATTGCTGCTTTGTATTTTATGGATACAGCATGTAATTTTGTGCATGAACTAGGACACGGCGTTATTGGTACTTTGCTTGGATATAAACTTTTAGCAATTGGTGCTGATCAAAGAAGCGGGGCGAATGTCTTATTTGGCGACCTTTCCAATACTCTCGGGCGTTATTTTATTGCTATTGCCGGCGGATTGTCCTGGATCCTTTTTATCATTGCTCCCGGAATTCTCTATCTGATGTCAGATCCGGGAAATTATGCTGGGCAGACCGTGAATTATTTGAAATTCCCTGTCGGTCAATATATGTATTATATCCATGTGATCAGTATTGTTTGGGCGAGTTACGCGATCATGTTCTCTTTAAAGGGTGTGATCTTAAATAATGTTATTTCTCTCTTTAAAAAGAATTTCTTGGCCGGCCCGATCACTCCTGATGGAGAACAGGCTAGAAGTTTTTTTGCTAACTTAAGTGCAATTCAAAAAGTCATTGCCATCGTTGTTCCTGTCCTCGTATCTGTAGGCATCTTTTTAACCCCAACGATCATTTTCTGGTCGCTGGCGCATTCTTTTGGTTATAAAACACCGTTTAATGTCATGGCTATAATGAATATTATCAACCCATTATTCTTTTCCATGGCCGGCCAGGTCGTCGGGTATTTGATTGAGAATGCCGCGTTCGTGATCCTGTTATTGCTTGGTATTTTATTTGCTTTTGTCATGGCGGTTGCGATCGCAGATGTGGATTATTTGGGGATCAAGAATAAAGTTTCGAGCACATTACGTCATTTATCTTCATCAATATTTAACGGTTTGTTCTGGATCGGCTTATTAGTTCTGGGTTCTGTTATCGCATCTATGTGCAATTTTGGTTTTCACACCAATATTCATGGTTATCCAGCGATCCTGATGATGGGGATGATCATTTTACCGAAGTCATTGAATTTAAATGGTGATCTGCGTAAAAGAATCGAGAGTTTAAATGGGTTAACTGAAGCGCAAGCTTTGAAGGCCGTTTCAAGTGATGAGCATGTAAGATCATTTATTGAACGCATCATTCGGGCTCAAGACAGAGAAGAAGATACAGAAGGCATTGTTGTTGATAAACATTTTGCACGGTTATTTAAACAACACTCGGTCAATCAGGCGGCTCAAGCTTTGCGCGGGCGTGATATTTTTGTTTTCCAAATGGAGTATGAACTCTCTGTTCAGTTCCTGCAAAGTTATTATGAACATCTTGTCCGATTCAAGCATTTCTCTCACCGGCGAGCGATCGCGGCGACCGGAGAATTAGCTAAAACATTAATGGCTGGCGGACTGGGAAGCTTCAAACCTGATCTGGTTCAGGGCTGGTATCAAGTTTTGAAAGATCAGTGGGGGCCGATTGAAGCCCGCAACCGTCTTAATGTCTTTGGGGTGTTGTATTCGACAATGATCCGCGGGCAGAGACAAGACCCGAAACAATCGGGTGATGATCTTATTGAGACTTCGCTTATGCAGACGGCTTTGGAAAGTTTAGATGAGGTTGTGACTTATAGAGATATTCCGATCCCTGTAAATCATGACAAAGAGTGGAAAGTTAACGTTACTATTTTCCGTAATCCATTTTCAGAATTGCATGAATATTGGATGTATTGCCCGGAAGTTTTTCATGTGGCTTATCCGGGAAATGCTAATGATGATTTTCGGGCTACGCAAACATTATTGTACCGCAAGATATCTTTACGTTTTATTAAGGATCTCGCTGCTCGAGGAGAGATCGGTACTCAGTTGTTGTTTACTACCAGTGAGGTTAATACCACACTCGTTGTTCCATCTACGATCGAAGATGAGTTCCAGCATGATCCGTTGTTTCAGGACTTGATCGTTCATCATTATAATCACACGATCGTTCCGGCGGGAATGCCGAATTATCCGGATTGGATGTTCGGGCGTCTTAAAATGGCGAAAAAATTCTATGATCGTTATTTTGTTCATGACGGCAAGGTTGATCTCGTGCGTTTGACAGGGGTGACCAGTGATCTTATCTCCGGATGTTCGACGGCGCATACCGTGAAATTACGAAATGATATTTTCCGTGAATTCTCTGAAAAGGTTATTGAAGATGATCTTTTTGGCAACAGCGAAGGTTCATTGTTGGATCGCTGGCAAGGCTTGGGCTTACGTGAAGTTGTTCAAAAATATATGCGCATGGCGAAAGCCACTGATCCGGAAGGTTTCTTTAATATTTTGGATCACGATGAACATTTGCGCACAGCATTTATGAATGAGGTTTTGAAGGTAAAATACGAGCAGAAGAGTTTCTTTATTCATGAACTTATCCGCGGGACATTTAAAACAAGATTGCAAGGGCCGTTAACGCGTTGGATCGATCGGCCGGTCTTTACGTTCGTCCGCCGGTTCGTTGAGTATAAATGCGCGAATCTGATCATTGATGCGTTTGTTGATCCACAATTAAGAGAAAGGATCATTGCTTCCGGCGCGATCATCGTTCTTGGCGGAAGACGGTTCAGTGATTTTTATGAAGCTCAATACGCGCGCGTTGAGGGGTTGTGGCAGTTTGATGCGAGAGTGAAGGAACATTTGATCTGGGTTCACGACCACAATGTCGCGACGTCGTGGATCATTCAGCAGGGAACAGATTTCGGCGGGATGCTTTCTTTTAAAGACAAAGAAGCCGGCCCGACGAGCCCGACCAATGCTTCGCAGAATGCCGCGCCGAGTTTTGGAACGCCCGACGGGGTTTTGATGGAACGTATGCGCCCGGTCGTTAGAGATAATGCTGGAAGAATTGTCAGCGGCAACGCGTATTTGGTTGAATATCGCAAAGAAGCATCCGCTGAGGGGGAATATTTACCCAGTATGGGATCTTTTGTTGCTCAATTGGAATTGGCCGCGCGGGATTATTTTAACAAAGATATTTATAGAGAAGTTGCTTACAACGCTTTACGGATGGGCATGACGCAGGGCGATATCCGTACTCAAGCTAATGGTCATGTTCGTTTATGGGCACAATATGCAGAGAAGAGATCTTCTTCAGTTCATGGTGTTGTGATGTTGGGAGCGGTTTTGGTTTTTGTGGTGCTTAATGTTTTAAGTTCTAGTTCGGCATTGGCGTCGGTGCGGATCCTTCCGGCAGATGAATTTGATGCGGCGCTCTTTGGGGTTTTATTGGGGTTTGTAATTGGTTCGATCGCTCTAATCTTGGTTAGCGGTTTTCCAGGGATCATAAAAGATCGCATTAAAGAGTGGATGGAAGAACGCTCAGAGAATGTTAAAGATCATTCCGTTAACGGACTGCCGGATCATGTGATCGCTGCAGAAATTAAACGTGTCGGCGGCATGCGGAAAATTTTAAAGAGCCGAGAGATCTCCCATTTAAAGACTCATGAATTTTTTGTTCAAAGCATGCAGGAAGTTATGGTTGATCTGGGAATAGATGAGCGTGACATCGAGACTAGAGAAACTTTAATGAATATCTTTATATATGTCATAAAGGCCAGGATCTCGTATTTGCCTTCTTCTTGGGATCCGCTTATTGGGCCGGTAAATTGGACGGATGACAGTGCTCATTCGGTTATTTTACTTATCGAGCATCGGGTTATTATTGCTCATGTGGCCCATGAGATCATGGCGGTGATGTTCGGTTTATCGCATGGCGAGATCCGGTCGATCGAAAAGGCTCATGGTAAGATCAGATCATTATCAGCTGGATTGTTAAGTAAAATTCATTCTATTCGTAACGATATCATAGCTTATCAGGAAAATAATATCTGGCATAAACGTAGAGCGGTGGATCATAGTGAAAGTGATAGATGGGAAACTATTCCAAAAGAAAAGAAAGCGGATGAAGTTGCTAAAAGGATCCATTCTTCTTTTGAGATCATGGCGCGCGAAATTAGAGAAATAAAAGAAGAGGCGCCGCAGATCTTTATTAACCGTCAATGGGGTAAGCGTCAACAAGAAGATATACGTTATAAAAAGATCTATCGGCGATATATTGATTCCCTTGTTGGCGGGAATAATCCTGGCCAGGAACAAGGATCATTGGTGTCGATCATCGGTGATGACCTAGGAGAGCTATCTTTTTGGCTGAGCGTTCGTGAAAGTTATTTGCAGATATTATCTAAACAAAAAGCATATAACAATGATACTTCATTGACATTTTTCTATTCTGTTATGCGCCGGATTTTTAAAGAAGAAGGCTTACCGGTTGAGTATGATGATGACGGTCTTTCGGCTTATTCGACAGGAAAATATGATGCGTTCTTGAGAGTATATGATTTGCCTGACTGTCGATTAACGGAATCAGCTATTGAAAAAGTTTTGATCGATTCAGGGTTGCCTTTTAATGAAAAATTTGTCAGTCAAGCTGCACGCAAGACTTATGATCGGCTGGAACGCAACATTCGCTCATGGACCCATTCTACTTTTGTGCGCTCTATTGAGATCATCGGACCGGTTTTTCCGCGAAATAAAGAAATCTATATTATCGGACGTTTGCGTCTTGACCGCGGAATGATGGGAGATAAGGATTTTGGCATTCCTTTTGCGTTAGCAGTAACAAATAGGAATCAAAAAGAAGGTATTCGTGTTGATGCTGTCTTGATGGGTCGTGACCGTATGCGGAGGGTAATATTCTCTTCAACCCGGTCGAATTTATTGGTTAATACCGATGGAATTTATCGTGAATTAGCCGATTATATCCTTAAATTTATTGTTCAAGGTGAGAATGTGGCTAAAGTTTATAATTCAATTGGTTATCCGCAGCACGGGAAAATCTCATTGATCCGCAGTTTACGTAAATATTTGACTGCATCAAAAGAGAAGTTTCAATCAGCTGTCGGCGCCACAGGGACGGTCATGGTTGTTTTTACGTTGCCGGGATTTCCGCAGGTCTTTAAGGTAATCCGGGAAGATAAGGTTTTAGACGGTCCTCAACCAGAACCAGTCGTTGTTGAGGAACATAATATTGAAGGTTTAATGACGATTCAGAGGCTTGAATATCCGGCGAAACCGATCCCTACGGAATTAGTCATGCAAAGATATCGTTTTATCCACGAGACAGAACGGGTCGGGCGTTTTGTGGATGCTACATTGTTTGTTAATTTAGAACTAAAGAAAGAATATTTTCCTGATGATTTATTGGCTGAATTACAAAGAAAGTCTCCAGGGACAGTCGTTGTTTATTGCAATGTTCAGACAAAAGAAGAATATGTTTTATTAAGATCCGTGTATACGGAAGCTAAAATTGTCCCGATAAAGATATTTTTGAGAAATCATAAGAATTCGCTTCGCGCTTTGCGTGTCCTTATTGATCTAGGTTGGGCTATTCGCGAATTTGCTGTTTCCGGATTGATTGATCTAGACATGAAGCTGGATAATATCGGTGTTATTGAAGATGAAGATCGGTTTGATCGTGTTGTGTTCTTTGACGCGGATCAGGTTGAATCAATTTTAAAATATAAGTTTATTGAAAGACCGGAAGATGCGCCTATTGAGGAATATAGAAGAATAACGGAAAAAGAGGATGAAGTCTTGATCGATGACTTGATCTGGCCGGTTTATCGTGCGCTTGAGATGTGGCAGACTAATGCTTGGGGAGCCTTCCATGCCGTTCATCCTGAATTATATCGGCCGGATTATTGGAATAATGTTGTTGAACAATTAAAGAAAGATGAAATGCCCGATATTTTGCCGTATCCGGATATGGATAGGCTGCGTTATCGGCTTAATAAGAAAAGAACGACGGAGGATCATAATTCTATTGACTTTATTAAGCTGATCGCCGTCACTGCGATCTGGTCGATCGCAATGATCTCAATGCGGAAATCTTTGACGATCGATCAGAAACTGTTCTTCTCGATGGGAATGTCTATGGCCGTGTTGGTTTTATTTTCAAATAATTCAGACGGAGTGGTTTTTGCGATGGCCGCGGTTTCTGGTCAGGGAGGAAGTCAAAATGATGGTCGTAAGTTAGGCCGGCAATTTGGGGAAATGCTTGATCGTGCCGATCGTTTAGTTAGTGAGGGTCATTTTAAAGAAGCGCGCAAAGTTATTAAGCTGTTGTTACGTCAGGCGATGCCGTCAGTTAAGGTAAGAGCGTTGACATTGTTGGGTCGGATTTTTGAAATACAAGGCCGAGGAGAAGAAGCGATCAATTATTTTCAAGAAGCCAGTGAAATTTTACAAAAGCTTCAATTGGCTACCGGCCGAGATGATGCGATCTGGCTTAACTCCAATCGTCAAGGTCCAGATGTGGCTCATTTGCGTGTTCGGCAATTGGAACGGGCTCGGCAACATAACAATGTTCCTGCTCAGTGGGGAGGAATTGAAGTGAGCGTCCGGTCTTTGATAAAACGTGAATTATGGAAAGAAGCTGAAGCATTAATTAAGAAAATAGATCTTACCCATGTTTCTTTTGGGACAGTTTATGGATTGATCGCTTTAGATACGATCTATAACCGAACAGGGCGCGAGCGTGAATCATATGAAGTGCTGACTCAAGCACTCGGTTTAATTGAAGGCTTAAAAGTATCGGAGCGGTATCAATTCAGTCGTTCTTGTAAAAATCGTCTGGATAATTTGATAGGCGTTGTGAATTTACGAATGTCAAGAATACAACCTGCTGTTATTGTTAAAGAATCGACAGTCGATCCTTTAATGTGTCTTGCCGCTCAGGCAATGCAGGCTTTAGCAGAAGGAAACAATGACAATGCGAGAAATTTATTGGATCGTTTGCCGTGGACAATGATCGTTAACGGAAAAACAGTACGCGAGCATTTAGAAGATCTATCCGACGATCAAGGATCTGGCACGCATCA
This sequence comes from uncultured Planctomycetales bacterium, assembly GCA_964348765.1. Lineage (GTDB taxonomy): Bacteria > Omnitrophota > Gorgyraeia > Zapsychrales > Zapsychraceae > CAYGEE01. Next base: position 7,919 of record CAYGEE010000086.1, read on the forward strand.
GAGTGTTAGCTTATTGTCAGTGATCTTAGCCCTTTCGATGGCTGGTTATGACGAATATAAAAAAGAACTTTTATCGCGATTAAGGATTAATGATGATCTAAATGGATCAAGGATCATGGGAATTGAGATCAAGGAATTTGTTAAAGCGCATTGTTTATATTTATCAGAAGCGCCTTATTTTGACCGGTATGCTCAGGATCGTTTTGATCAGTTCATGTCGACAGCCCGTTTGGATTGGCCTTTGTGGAAGATCAAGAAATATATTTTTGATCATGCCCGTTCGATCGGTAAAGAAGAGAAGACTAGAGAATGGGTGGCCGGATTAGAAAAGGCTGCGCATCGTGATCATCAAAAAGCTAAAGACTATTTGACCGGAAAGACGGGGCCGCATCGCTCTGGACGGCCGTCGCCATTGGCTTGGGCTGCTTTACCGCGGTTCTTTACTCAGGAATGGGAGAAGCGTCAAGGCAAACTTTGGGGTGTTATTGATCTTTCGAATATGTCTTTGATCGACGTGCCGATCTGGGCGGTTGATGCTCATGATGAGATCTTAACAGATGCTTTGGGATGGATGGCTTCAAAAAATAAAGCTCCACCGGCGGAATATTTCATGGCCAGAAAAGTTTCGCTCGCTTATATTTTCACACAGTTACAATCCCGCCTGGAGTTGCCCTCTTCAGATTCTTCTTTTACCGATCTAAACATAATAGAAAATAGCAATGAAGATCATCATTCTGTTTCGTTGGGCGGGATCATTTCATTGGTAGTTAATAGATTTCTTGGTGGGAATAAAGTTTTATTGTCTCAAATTTCGAAGCTTCGTATCGCTGTTTTGAAGAATCATCCCTATTCTATTACTTCCGGCATGATCCGGGACGCATTATTGCCTGATCAGAATATCGTTGTTGATGTTTTTGATGCTTGGAATGATATTTTTCCAGGGAATCTCGGTATTTATGATGCTCTGATCCTCAGTGGGTCACCATATAATGTCCGGGAGAATCGAGGCAAGCTTTGGATCGAACACGAAAAGAATTTAATATATGAAGCTGCAAAAAAAGGCATTCCGATCTTGGGTATTTGTTTTGGTCATCATTTATTATCTGAAACTTTTGGTGGAAAGTCTCGTCAAGCATTTGATTATTCGATGGATTTACGGACTGATGAAATAATGCTTGCTGATGAATCAGGCGCGCAGGTTGATCCAGGTAATGAACTTTTTGAGGGCCTCTCTGATCGGTTTATTGCCTTTGAAGCGCATGGCGAGGAAGTAGAGGATCCCGGCGAAATGATCATTACCGCAAGATCAGCGAGGACACGCGTTGAGGCGATGCGCCATCCGGTGTATCCTATTTACAGTGTCCAATTCCATCCGGAATGGAATGCTAATGGGTTTGCGGTTCGTAATCCTTATGGCTATAAAATTTTGGATAATTTTGTGAAGATGGCGATAAGTAATAAGGGAAGAATAGATAAAAAACATGATGTTGCGCCGGCTAATAC
>CAYGEE010000087.1:0-9366 GCA_964348765.1 uncultured Planctomycetales bacterium
ATCCCGAAATGAAAAATAAGCAATTCTTCTTTATCAATTGTTTTTGTCATAATATCCTCTAGCCGTTATCTTTAGAAACCCCGAATTTCCTTCCTACAATAAGTATATCATCAAATAACACCTCAAATCTATAGTCTCCATAATCGGGAAAACTAAGACCAACTATTTCACAATTAAATTCAACTATCTGCATTGGATCAGTAAAGGAAACATTCCCTTCCATTTTCAGGAGTTGTTTTTCTTCACCAATTTTTAAACAACGTAACTGCATTTTATAAGTTCCGTGACCTTCGGTTAAAACCACGAAAACATTTAATCTTGGGTGGATACAAGGCACATTGCTACTAGAGATATTGTTAAATATACCTATTAAAGATTTTTTTCCAGTGGTTCTGTCATCAATTACAGAATCACAAATAACCATTGATAAGAGTGTCGGCTTAGGCTTTTGCATGTTACTAAAGTATAATTTATGCCTTTCTTAATTTCAATACTTAATTAAATTCCCATTTTTATGAGCTCGTTCATTAATTTTCTTTCTTTACATGCGTGATGTTCTATTTTTTGTAAGCGATTTTAGAATGAGATTTAGAATATAATATATAGAGTCAAGAGACCCCTACCCCCCATCAAAGGGGTCGAATCCAATTTCTGCCTAATTTCTGCCATAAGTAGGGGTAAAATGTATCAAAATATATTAATCTGTGATTTTGGATAATGCGCCTTTTATAACCATTTGTGAGAAGAGAGGGGTTGGTTTATCGTCGACAAAGAACCCGAGTCGTCGTTAAACGAACTCGGGTTAAATGGCGGGGTTGACGAGATTTGAACTCGCGGCCTCCTGCGTGACAGGCAGGCGTTCTAACCAGGCTGAACTACAACCCCAAAATTTTTGATAAGAACAGTCGATGTTTCAAAGTTGAACAATAGTCTATTCGCTGAGGTGAAATTTGTAAAGGGATTTTTAATGGAGATTGACAATAAGTTTGATGGAACTTTAAAGATCTTTAAAGCGGCACTCGTCGTTTTAAGATCATTGTCCCGTGATTCCACGCCCAGCCAGCCGGATTGGCCCAGTCGCCGAATTGAGCGACTTTTTCAAAATGATCTTTGACATATTCACCGAGGACCGGGCAATATGTTTTGCCGAAGATCCCCATTCCGGGTTCTTTGGAATTCGCTCGGCTGGAGATAAGGATCCAGTTAACATGCGCTTGTTCTAATTCTGCAATGATCGACCGTTCCTGTTCCGTCGGGATATTGATGTGGTCAAAAAAGATCATCTCCCACGTCGGGCTTTTTTTGTTTGTTAGAAAATAATACAGAGGATCATAGGGAAGGGCAAAAAATAATTCACCTGGCTTGAGATTTGTGTTCAAGAAATTCACTGTTTGACCGATCGTATTAAGATGCTTAGGGGAAGATCCTAGATAGATCTTTACTCGATCATGCGAAAAACGATAGGCTGATCTTTGTATCGATCGGGAGATCATAATATTGTTAAGTGTTTCATTGAAAATGAAGAATAATAATGATGAATATAATAAGAATTTAATAAATTGCGAGAATTGGCTTGTGGCGTAATAGATCAGTGTGAAGATCAGAAGTACTGCAAATGGTGTTGCCCAGAACGTGCGGTAAAATAAACCGCCTTTAAGGTATTCGTGAAGGAATCCGAAATAGAATAATAATAGGATGATGAACGCTTGCAGAAAGATCTTTCCTGTTTTGATCTCTCGGGATCTTTTTATGATCAAGAGAAATGATTGAATGGCCGATAAAATGATGAGGATGCTCAAAGAAAGATTGATCCAGCTAAGTTTTGTTGTTTCGAAGATGTTCTGAATTAATGAAAAAGATGATTTCAGTAATGTTGTATTATAAAGCTGACTATTCGAGAAGTAGGGAAGGCATTGTCCAATGGCATAAAGAGGCAGGTCTTTGACCAGCAGCCAGTAAATAATAGCCGTAACGGCAGGCATAAGGACAAAAGCCAGGAGGCAAAGATTTTTTTTCTGTGTATTAAATGGGACAGCGTTGGAACGATCGATCAGGAAAACACTTGCGGCCGAGACACAAAGCAGTATGATCCCAAAGTTGATCTTGATGAGGCACAATAAGAAGACCGCTATCAGCGCCCAATAAAGGAATCTCATGAGAGGTTTTTTAAGATAAAGGAATAGACAGAACAGGACAAAAAGTCCAAGAACAATTCCTCCGTCGTGATTATATGTGTAAAAGAAATCCGGACGGAAATTCAGATACCAGATGGCGCCGATGAATGCTAGAAGCGGGGATGTGAGGGTTGACAGTGATAAGTAAACCAGAGCCGTTGAGATCAAGATAAGGATGTAGTATCCGATCCGGATGGAAAGCATGTTCACGCCGAGGAATTTATAAAAAATAGCATAATAGTAGGGCATGAGCGGTCCGTAGACCCAATAGAAGTCTTTATATGGCAAATATCCTTTTAAGATCTGTTCAAAACAATAAAAATCGCGGCCGTGATCTCCGGTTGCAAGAGAGGGTTGAACATTGACGCTTGCTTTTAAGGCGAAGAAGGCGCAGATCAAGGTGAGAATGAAAAAAATGATCTTGTTTTTTGACATTGATGAGTGATCTCGAAAAGATATGATAATTAGATTTTATGGCAACATGGTCGTTTTGCAAATCAAATGTTGCTAATTTTGATATTTCAGACAATAATCGTTTTATAAAAAAGGAGATAATATGATCACAATCGAAGATTTTAAAAAGATCGAATTAAAGATCGCTCAGGTCAAAGAAGTCAAAGATCATCCGAACGCCGACAAATTGTATGTCCTTAAGATCGACGTCGGCGGGGAAGAGCGTCAGATCGTTGCGGGAGTCAAAAAGTCTTATACAAAAGAGCAATTGATGGGCCGTTATGTTGTCGTTGTTACGAACTTAGAGCCGGCGGTTATCCGTGGAGAGGAATCTCGCGGGATGATGCTTGCGGCAACGGATGAACAGGGGATTTGTGTTCTTTCTCCGGACCGGGCTGTTGTTTTGGGAAGTATTGCGAAATAGGATATTAATTTATTCTAATCGGTTCCCTGATTCTTTGCGCACGATCACGATCAATAAATAACTTATCGCTATCAGCCAAAATAGGGCATTGATCTCTGTTAAAAAATAAAAGAATGATATCCATTTTGACTTAAAGTAAAAATGGATCTTGTTTTCTCCCGCCTCTAATAAAACGGCTTTGTAAGCTAAGTTCGCTTTAAAAACTTCTGCCGGTTTGCCGTTTACCGTCGCCTGCCATTGCGGATGCCAAATGTCGCTGTAAAACATCCACGCCGATCTATTTTCTATTGGGACAGAAACTGTGATCGTTAGATTATTGCTGTCAAAATCCGTCACGTGATAAGGTAGATCCAATCGAGTATTTAAAGATAAACTTTCTTTGGTCGTCCACGACGGAAAGTCAACGTTGTCTTTGGTGAAAGTATTCGTTTTGGAAAGAAAAAGAATGTTTCCAGGGTATTTGGGGTTACTCATAAGACTGGCTGCTTCTTGATCATTATCGGTAAAGAAAACTTTTGAAAAGAATTGGATCTTATCCGTTACCCCCGAGATCTTTAACAGCGATGGAATATCAGCCGGCAGAGATAAAATATTCTTTGCCAGTGCGTGCGGACGAATGTTGAGATCATCAATGTTCTGTCCTTCATAGGCTTTGAGATATTGAATAAGAGGGGATTGAATGGCTTGGATCCTTTTTCTTGTTCCGAGGCGGTCCTCAAAAAGAAAGGCATTCTCTGTCCAATAGATCCCTTCATTGGGCGTTGGGATCCTTGTTAGGATCAGGGAATCATTTATTTTTTTTAGAAATGGCAGATTAAAGTTTGTTTCTCGCTCACTAATCTTAGGATCCCGGCTTTTTACAAAAGGGATCGGTTCAAAGGATAAGATCTTATATTGTTTTGGCTGCAGGGAGAATGATTTGATCTGTGTCATGACAATGTTGTATTGATAAATGTTCAAACAATGAGCGAAAAGGATCATTGTTAAGATGAAGAGTTGGTATTTTCGCAGATAATGAAAACTTAATAATAATCCCCAAAAACATAATGATAACGTAAGTCCGATTCTTAACATCACAGGGATCATGGGGGGATTTATGATGTGGATCGAAAAGGGTTGCGGCATTTTATTGATGATCAGATCAAAAGTAAATTCTTTATGAGTTAACAAGTAGGAAAGGAAGGCAGTAAAACAGAAGAATATTAAAGAGGTGATGATCAGAAAATTTTTATTCGGTCTTTGATCTGTGCGATTAAAGATCTCCTGCAAGAAACGCTCGAAACCAAATCCGGCGATGAAGCAGAGGAATATTTTTATAAAGATGCTGAAAAATCCAAGATGCCGGTAATAGGTCATCAGCGGCCAGATGTGATAACAGATCGTTGCGAAGATCGATGCGCTACCTAATAGGATGATCAATATTGTAAGAACGATAAAGTGAAGCGAGGTCCTTCTTATTGGAACTAGAAAGATAAAGAAAAGCGGGAGGAGCCCGATGTAAAGATTGTAGTCAAGGCCCGGCGATATCCCGATCAAAAGTTCAAGCCACATGAGGGGTTTTATTGTACCGCCGTAATGTAGAAAATCTGTCAGGGAAATGTCTCCGGCGTTGGACCGTCCATCGCTAAGATTGAATATTTGCGGGTCCATGCTAAGTTTCATGAATGGAATGAAATAGAGAAGTGTTCCGATCGTTAGCAGGATGAAGCAATAATCACCCGCATTTCTCGGGAAAAGATCAACTAAAAAGGATTTTTTATCTTTTAGAAAGATAAAGAATGTTGTGAAATATAAGAAGATGATCAGAGTAACGGCTGGAAGAAAATACGCGACATTGCCGAGGGTTTGAAAGCATAAAAGATTCGTGGCTAAGAAAAGGAAAAGCCATTTTTTTGTTTCGAAGAATCGATGAAAGAAATATAGGATCAGCGGAAGGCAGTAGTAAAAGTGAAAATTAAAATGGAGTTGAGAGATCCAAAGGCAGGAACCCAGGACAGAACAAGCGACAAAAAAAACGGTAAAGATCGACGAATAGAAGCGTTTTGCCAGAAGCCAGATGCCGGTTAACAGGAAGATCTTTTCGTAAAAGATGCTGACATGGAAAATATCCAGAAAGTTCATCGATCGCAGTGTTTTTGCGATCATCAACAATAATGGCGTTAAAAGTCCGATCACGCCTTGAATGTTGTACCACCAGCTGGCTGTTGTTCCGTGGGTGAGATAGGGTATCCACTGCGGGATCTCTCCGGAGGTGACGGCGCTGTTTAAAAAATAATATTGGAGGCTGAAATAATAGAATGTATCATGCCCGCCCATGCGGCGGCCGTTGATCAGAAAGAATGTAATAATGAGCTCAATGAGAATAAGGAGAGTGAAAAGAAATGGTTCGAGTTTTTTTTCGGAGGATCTTTTTTCCATGAGCATTGACCGTTTGGTTATTGTTAGTATACAAAATCAATGAGTGTTTTATGTTAATTTTATTGGAATATTGCCTTTGGCCGATTTCTGCCGGGCTCTGACAAGGAACTTTGAGCAAAAGAGAGGTTATGTTAGAATATCGGCAAATAAAGGATGGATATGGATCTTACTGTTCCACAATTTGTTCCGCAAAAAGTCTGCGTGTCCTGCGACGGTTGCTGCCGTTTTAAGGACGAACAGAGCCTATGGCGGCCGAAGATCTCAGCTGATGAGATCGATTCGGATCTAAAGTTGACCGATAAGATCTTTGCAAAAGATAAATTGGATACGTTAAAGCAGTTGAAGGCGGTTGTCGAAAAAGGCGTTTGCCGATGTGTCCATTTTGATCTTCAGGCGAATTTATGCAAGATCTATGAGGATCATCCGTTTGATTGCGCGCTGTATCCTTTTTTACTTATGCGTCAGGAGAAAGAGGTTTTTGTCGGCGTGCATTTAAATTGTCCGTTTATTCAGAACGAATACGGCCGGGATGCTTTTGAGGCGTTCGTTTTGACTTTAAGAGGGTATTTTTCGCAAGAGAATATCCATAAGTTCCTTCAGCGCAATTTACATTTAGCGACGGATTATCATGGATTCGAAGATGAAATAGCCGTGCTGTTTAAGGTTGATCTTTAGAGAGTGGACCCATGATCGAACTTCTTGCGAAAAAGAAGCTGGTTGAAGAATATCTTCAGAAAACACCGGAAAAACTGTCGGCGTTCTCTTTTGTCAGCATTTTCAGTTGGAAAGATTTTTTTGAGTTTGAATTTCGGGTCATCAAGCGCAACCTGTGTGTTTTTGCCAGAAACCCTGTCGGGGTCTTTTTATATTTGCCGCCTTTGGGGGAGAATATTGATGGTGATGTTGTTGAGTCCTGCTTTGATCTGATGGAAAAGGAAAATAAAGGCAATGGTGTTTCTAGGATCGAGAATGTCTCTCAGTCCCAATTAGAAATCTTTGATAAAAAAAGATTTTCGTTCTTTAAGAAGGGTTATGAGTATTGTTATTTTAAAAATGATCTGATCCAATTAAAGGGAAATGCTTATAAGTCTAAACGGTCTGATTATAATCATTTTGCGTCGCATTACGGCGGGAGTTTTGACCTCTTTGAAGATAAAATGACGGCAGAGTGTTTGGCTCTTTATGAACGCTGGGCCGAAGGCCGGAAGAAAAAATATTCTTCAGACATTTTTCACCTGATGATCGAAGATAATCGCAGCGTTCATGAGGTTTGTATGAAACATTTTAAAAATCTCGATCTTCTCGGGCGGGTCGTAAAAGTCAATGAGCGTATTGAAGCGTATAGTTTTGGTTACAAGCTTAATGATGAGACTTTTTGTGTTCTTTTTGAGATCGCGAATTTATCACTCAAGGGCATTTCAACTTTTATTTTTCGGGAGTTTTGCCGTGACCCTAAGCTTAAAGATCTTCGGTTCATTAATGTGATGGATGATTTCGAATTAGAGAATGTTAATAAAACAAAAATGTCCTTTCATCCGGTCATGCTGCTGCCGTCCTATTCAGTGACGAGAAAAAATTGAAGAATATGAGCGTTTTATTATCAAAAAGTTTTGATTTTTCACATACGGTCATGGATATGGCTGAATTGTTCAAGGATGAACCGAACTTCTTTCTCTTAGAAAGCAGCCTCTATGACCCACAGCGGGGACGGTTCTCTTTTTTAGGCTATCGACCGTTCGATGTTTTTTCTTCTGATCAGGCTGATGCTTTGACTGTCCTTAAGGCGAAGTATGAAAATTATTATGAAAAGGACCAGAACTCATTGGCTTTGTTCTCGTCTGGCATTGTTGGTTATTTGTCTTACGAGCATGGATTAAAACAAGAGAATATCATTAGCCGAAAAGAGCGGGATATTCATGTGCCGGATTGTTATTTCGGGTTTTATGATACGATTCTGACCGTCGACCATTTATTAAAGAAGATCACCATAACCTCGACGGGATTGCCGGAGAAGAACCTCGTTCTTCGTAAGAAACGAGCGCAGGAACGGTTAGATCAAACGGCCCATGAGTTGTCAAAACTAAGAATCTTCAAACGTCGGGACGATCGTGATCTTCAGGTTTTAGATGAAAAAGATCTTTTGTGTCCGATCAGGTCGAATTTTACGAAAGAGAATTATTTGAAAGCCGTCAGAAAGATCCTTGATCATATTGCCGTGGGAGATGTTTATCAGATCAATTTGGCGCAGCGGTTTGAGATCAATGTTTCGGCTTTGGATGCTCAGCCGATCGAGCTTTACAAAATATTGCGACGTTTATCTCCGACCCAGTTCGGGGGATTCTTTCGGGCGGAAGATTTTTCGATCCTAAGTAGTTCGCCGGAAAGATTTTTATCGATCAAGAATAATGTTATTGAAGTTCGTCCCATGAAGGGAACTCGTCCGCGGGGGCAGGATGCATCAAGCGATCAGAAATTTAAAACGGAGATCATTCAAAGTCAAAAAGAAAAAGCAGAGCTGTTGATGATCACCGATCTTATGCGCAGTGATCTCGGCCGTGTTTGCGATTTTGGGTCGATCAAAGTCAAAGAATTAAGAACGATCGAAGAATATCGAACAGTATTCCAAGCGACCGCGTCCATCGACGGTAGGTTGCGGGCCGGTCAAGATTGTTTTGATGTTTTGAAAGCGTGTTTTCCCGGCGGTTCGATCACGGGATGTCCTAAGATCAGGGCTATGGAAATTATTAATGAATTAGAACCCGATCAACGGTCGATCTATACGGGATCTTTGGGTTATGTGAGTTTTTCGGGGAATGCGGATTTTAATATTCTGATCCGCTCGATGCTTTTTTCCAAGGGGAAGATCTATTTTCATGCGGGCTCGGGGATCGTTGCGGATTCAGACCCGGAGTTGGAATATGAAGAAACATTGTCAAAAGCAAAAGCGATGCGTTTAGCGGGGGAATATTTGTTTCATGAAAAGAATATTTTAAATAAAACATAAAAGTTCTTATGAGCTCAATAATTATTGCTATCGATGATCAATTCGTGAAAGCCGACCCCCAGTTGCTTCGTTCATTGTCGCCGGGAGTGATCAAGGCCAAGGGTGTTTTTGAGACGATGAAGGCGGATTCGGGAAGGATCTATTTTTTTCTTGAGCATATGCGGAGATTGAAAAAAGGTTTAAGGATGTTGGGGCTTAAAGATTCTATCTCAGTTGAAGAAATAAAAGATTCGATCGATGATCTTATGAAGTGTAATCATTTAAAACTGGCCAAAGTGCGGGTCATGGTTTGGCAGGAGGGAAAGAAACAGCGATCGGCGGTTATTTGTGAGAGTTTTAAGCCTTATAAGAGAGCAAAAAAGTTTAAAGTCATTATTTCAAATTTGAATAAGGAGCTAACGAGGTTCTCGCATTTAAAAACATTGGATTATTCTGTTTGCAGGAAGTCCTTTCTTGAGGCTAAAAAACAGGGCGCGGATGAATCGGTGTTATTTAATAAAGGCGGGATGGTTGTTGAAGGGTCAAGGTCCAATATTTTTTTTGTTAAAGAGGGGGCTCTCATGACCCCGGATATATCTTGCGGCTGTTTAGATGGGACGATAAGGAAGAAAGTTATAAAAATAGCAAGATCGAAAAATATTCTTGTTCGTAAGGTGAAAGTGAACAAGAAAGATTTTCTGGAGAGTGATGAGATATTCTTGACAAATTCACTGCATGGGATCATGCCTGTTGCGATGATCGAGGGAAAGATTCTTGCGAAAGGGAAAATAGGCCGGATAACTTCCAAGTTGTCAAAGGGGTTGGATATATTATTTGATCAAGAAGAATGATCTTGAAAACAAAGCTCCTGATTTTTCCTAAAGTCAGGTTGCTCTCTGGATAAAGAGTTGTAT
>CAYGEE010000088.1:0-7803 GCA_964348765.1 uncultured Planctomycetales bacterium
CAATTATACTAAGGTATAATCTTGGTCTTTACCGACGGGAATGTCAATCCTAAATGTGAAGTGACTTAAGAATAACTACTATTAAAGAGGAAGTGACGCTCATTTTCTGGGCGAAGCGGATGATTTCCGTTACAGTTCTTGCCTGCATCGAGGCACCTGAAAACCAATAGATCATCGATCCACCGGCGATCAGCATGCTCATTATCGCCGTAACATCCATTATCCTTATCATCAAACCGCGGCTTATGAATATTCTTTCGGGAGCCTCATACGTGATGAGCTCTATTGGGAGCACATGTTTGATTTTACTGACGTTGAAGATCTTTATTTTAGTTGAAGGGACAAAAATATTTCTTAAAAATCTTTAGTTAACGAAATAGCGATTGAAAAAACCGTCGAGATTTAGCAGGTTTGTTAAGGACTTGTTGAAAAGACTTTAAAGAGTATGTTCCCAGATCGCTCCAAATGCCTCCCGCATTAACGTATTTGTCGGGTAGATGATGAACCAAAAGCCCACCAAGGCCTTCTACCTTAAAATAACTGGCCGTTTTCTGCGGTCAGTATTAACTTCCGCTGATTCTCTAAAAATTCAACATTCTTAAACAAATTAAAAAATCCTTGTCGTCCCAAAAGACCAACACCTTTATAATTCATCTTTTTTGAAAATCCAGCAAAACACGGAAAACTCCAAGACTCTCCTTTGATGATAAGAGTAACCTTGATGTCATAAAAATATAAGATCTCTTGTCCACCGACGCCGTAAGTCGGCAATCTTTTTCCTAACTCTACATTCAACCCAATCAATTCTCCCAGTTGGGCTGGAAAAACACAGTAGTCCGCTCCAGAATCAATAATAGAATCAAAAGAAAAATCGAGACGATTTGTCCTATTTTCTTAAACAGCCGTGACAATAGGAACATATTTAATTTGAGGGGGAAAGTCTCCTCGCGAAGGGATGTGAATTCTTTTATAAGGAATAGTAAATATTTGGTTCAATATATAATGGAGGCTGTTGCCCCATTAGGGGCTTTGATCATATGGGGAAACTTCTCACCATTCTTGTGGGCTTGTTTAAGGGCTGATTTTAAATTCCTGGAATGCGCCAAAATTGTAGTCTGATCAGCTGTTAAAGCCACCCACTCACCAGCATATGGCTCAATGCGATCAGTTATCGATTGTTCTTTATTACTCTTCATAACGATATCATGACTAATCTGTTAAGAATTTCAAGAAATTTCTAGAAATTGATAATTTATGTTAATAAAAAATCAACAGGTTGCTGCTACGACTTAATTCTCATCTCGTAAAATGATTTCAAAACAAAAACAACAGCAACCGCGAAAAATACTCCAGCCAGAATAAAATTAAGCGTTTGACTTAATTCGATAGCGATCTCAATTGCCAATAATCCAAACAGTGTCGTGAATTTAATGATCGGATTGATCGCAACAGATGTCGTATCCTTGAAAGGATCACCAACAGTATCTCCGACGACAGTCGCGTCATGAAGCGGAGTCCCTTTTTCTTTATATTTAACCTCAACAAGCTTTTTCGCATTATCCCAAGCCCCGCCGGCATTCGCCATATAGATCGCTTGAAATAAACCAAAAAGAGCGATCGAGATCAAATAACCGATAAAAAAATAGGAATTCAAGCACGCAAAAGCAAGTGTGCTAAAAAACGTTGCCAAAAATAAGTTGATCATCCCTTTTTGAGCAAAAACCGTGCAGATCTCAACGACCTTTTGGCTATCTTTCGCGGAAGCCCGCGTGGAATTCTCAAGTTTAATATTCTTCTTAATGAAATCAACCGCGTGATAACTTCCCGCGATAACAGCCTGCATAGAAGCGCCCGAAAACCAATAGATCATCGACCCGCCTGCGACAAGCCCGAGCAAGAACGGCGGATAAAGAATCGAGAGTTTATCAATATTTTCTGTTAACCCGTGTGTCAAAATCACAATGATCGAGAAGATCATAGTCGTCGCCCCAACAACGGCCGTTCCGATCAAAACTGGCTTCGCAGTCGCCTTAAACGTATTTCCCGCGCCATCATTCTCTTCAAGATATTGTTTTCCTTTTACAAAATCCGGAGTAAATCCAAATTCCTTCTTGATCTCTTCTTTAATATTTGGGATCTGCTCGATCAAAGAAAGTTCATAGATCGACTGCGCGTTATCCGAAACCGGTCCGTAAGAATCGACCGCGATCGTGACCGGCCCCATTCCTAAGAATCCAAACGCCGTTAGACCGAAGGCAAAGATCGCCGGAGCAAGCATCAGCTGATCAAGCCCAAACAAACTGATCATATAAGCTCCGCCCATTAACGTCATGATGCAAAGCCCCATCCAATAAGCGCTGAAATTTCCGCTCGTTAAACCAGCTAAGATATTAAGAGAAGCGCCGCCGACTTTTGAAGAATGATAAATATTGTCGACATAATCAGAGTCCATCGAAGTAAAGATCCGAACGATCTCAGGAATGATCGCTCCGGCAATTGTCCCGCAGGAAATAATCGATGCAAGTTTCCACCACAGTGTTCCATCGCCTAATGATGGGATCAAAAGATATGATGTGACATAAGTCAGCGCGATCGAAACGATCGATGTCAGCCAGACAAGTGTTGTCAAAGGCAACTCAAAATTCATATGATCCGCTTTTTCATAACGCGCTTTCGCAAAAAATGAATTGATCCCATAAGAAAGGGCACTGGCCAAGATCATGATCAAACGCATTACAAAGATCCAGACAAGAAGCTGAACTTGAACGCTCGGCTCATGGACGGCTAATAAAATAAAAGAAATAAGCGCAACACCCGTAACGCCGTACGTTTCAAATCCGTCGGCAGTCGGCCCAACGGAATCGCCGGCATTGTCACCGACACAATCCGCGATAACCCCTGGATTTCGCGCGTCATCTTCCTTGATCTTAAAGACGATCTTCATCAGATCCGATCCGATATCGGCGATCTTCGTGAAGATCCCGCCGGCAATCCTTAAAACGGATGCACCTAACGATTCACCGATCGCAAAACCGATAAAGCACGACCCCGCGTAATGCGAATCAACAAAAAGCAAAATAATAAGCATAACAAAAAGCTCAAGGCTGATAAGCATCATCCCGATACTCATCCCGGCTTTTAACGGAATATTATAAACTGGATACGGCTTTCCCATTAAACTGGCAAAAGCAGAACGTGAATTGGCGAATGTATTGATCCTCATCCCGAACCACGCGACAGAATAACTTCCCGCGATACCGACAAGACTACAAAATAAAATCAATGCAACCTTATCAAAGGACATGTGACGAAGCCATCCGAAATAAGCGACCATAATAACACCGACGAGCGCTTCCAAGATAAGAATGAATTTTCCCTGTGTGATCAGATATGTTTTGCAAGTTCCATAAATAAGCTCAGAAACTTCAAGCATCGACTTATGGACTTTCATCGCTTTGATCTGACTATACTGGACCAAACCAAAAGCAAAACCAACAACGCAGAGCAAGATCCCCCACGTCAAAAGCGAGCGTCCGTCGGTATTTAAAATATGCATTGAAGAAAGATCAGGGATCACAAGATCTGCCTCACCGGCAAATACTAAAACAGGAACAGAAAGAACAAAAAGAACTGCCAGAAACCCGAGGAATGTTTTTATTTTCATAACTTCTCCCATATGTGACTGTTATAGAATTGATTAAGCTTACCAGTAAAAAATGTTACCACGATAAAAAAACAAAGTAAAATGCTAACTTTAGAAAAAAGCCTCTTTTTTCATCCCCTCAAATATTCAACAACATCCTCAATTTCCTTAAATGAGAAGCTGCGGCAAAGTAATTCAAACTTGCCATGCGGTTAATCTCGGACATCGTCGGATACGCGTGGATGGAGTTCGCAATCTCAAAAACATTCATCTTCCCATTCATCGCCGCGACCCACTCATGGATCAAATCTCCTGCGTGAAAACTAACGATCTGAACACCTAAAACTTGTCCTCGTTCATTGATAAGAAGCTTAATAAATCCTTCACTCTCCGACTCAGCAAGAGCCCGATCGTTTTTAAGCTCTTGTTTGTGCAGTATATATTTTGTCCCACTTTCTTTCGCCCGTTTTTCATTTAATCCGACGGAAGCGACCTCGGGATCTAAATAGGTCACCCACGGCACTTTGGAATAGCCCGCCGTGACCGGCAAATGAAAGAACGAAATCGCCGGATAAAGGATATTCATCATCGCAATGCCAGCTTCATAAGAGGCAACGTGCGTAAAAAGATATCCGCCGGAAGAATCGCCGCAGGCAAAAATATTCTTCGTCGAAGTCCGCATGCGATTATCGACTTTGATCCCTGATCGATCGTAAACAACGCCAACCTTTTCGAGGTCCAGCCCATCAAGATTCGGCTTACGCCCGGCCGCAACAAGCAGCGTCTCTCCGAAGATCTTTAATATTTTTTCTTCCTGATGAACAAGGACCTCAACGCCATTGACCTGTTTGGTGATCTTCTTGGCTTTCGCGTTCAAAAGGATCACAATTCCTTCCCGTTCTAATTTGGCCCTAACAAATTGAGCGACATCTTCATCTTCTTTGGGCAGAAGTTGTCCTCCTGATTGAATGACAGTCACTTTCGACCCCAGCCGCGCGAATGCCTGTGCCATTTCAAGCCCGATCGGCCCGCCGCCAAGAACGATCAACGATGCCGGCAACTTTTCCAAAGAAAAGATATCAACATTGGTTATGTACGGCACATCTTTGATGCCTTCAATAGCCGGGATCAATGGCGAGGAACCGGTGGAAACAACAAAATCTTTTGCTGTAATTTTTACACTATCAACAGAGATCGTGTGATCATCCAGGAATCTGGCAAACCCGAATTTTGTATCGACGTTATATTTATCTTTTAAATATTCCGGAGAATCATGGATTTGAATCGTATCAATAATATTTCGAATGCGCCCGGCAACGCTAAGAAAATCAACCGGTTTAAGATCGATCTTAGGAAGGCCGTATTTCTCAGCGTGGCGCATCAAATTATAAGCGTAAGCACTTTTGATAAGAGACTTAGAAGGAACACAACCATAATGCAGGCAATCTCCGCCAAGTTTCTTTTCTTTCTCAACTAAAAGAACCTTCGCGCCCAAAGATCCAGCTCCCGTAGAACACGTCAGCCCGCCAGCGCCGGCGCCGATAACAATAAGATCATAATCAAATTTAGGCATTGAGTACTTTACTAAATAATTTTATTTTTTAAGATCAAATTTCTTTTTATTGATCGCAAGATAGATCACAGGGACAAAAAGCAATAAAAGAAAGGCACTGACAGCCGCGATGAATTGCGGGTCCCGAACATTAAAATCCGTCAAACTATCGGCAAAAAATGTTTGGATCAATACCGCAGGAAGGATCCCGATCATCGTCGCTAAAATATAATCCTGATATTTTATCTTCGACAACCCCGCGGCATAATTGACGACTTCCCACGGGCTCAACGGGATCAGGCGCAGAAAAAGGATCGTCACAAATCCATTGCGATTTAGCTTCTCTTCAAATTCTTTGGCTTTCCCCTTAAGCAATCCTTCAACATAATTTTGCCCAAAGATCCTGGCAATAAAGAACGTCGCACTCGTTCCAATAAGCGCCCCGGTCATAATCCCAACTGTTCCTAAGAACGGTCCAAAAATAAATCCTGCCGCAAGCGACATAATGCCGATGGGAGGAAGAATACTTATCGTATTAAGCGCATATAAAAATATGAACACCGCCAATGCCCACGCCCCAAACCCCAGGATGAAATGCTTAATGACATCCGGAGTAAAGATCTTCAAATGAGCACAGATCTCGCATCCCTGATGATGTCTTTCCAAAAAGAAAATAACAAGCCCAAAAGCTATTAGCACAGCAACAATGGGAATAAAGATCCTTTTATCTTTCACTGATCCTCCTAAAGTTATTGATTTATCAAGATCACAAACCTCACTGTGATCAATATTCTAAAAAAAACTACATCAAGTTTCGAATATCAAAAAAATAAAAATATAAAACCTTTGAAACTACGGTTTCCTTTTGCAGTTTCCCTTCCCTTTTACTTCTTAAAAGCTTGATCCGCTCTTGGCTTTCTTTTGAATTCTTATTAAGATCAGACTTTTCAATACTTTGCGCCATCAACTCATATGCGTCCACATATCCTGGATCTTTTACAACGGCCGCATTTAATAATGCATATGAATTCCGATAATCTCCCAAATAAAAAGAAGCTTTCCCGGCGTAAAAAGAATAGAATTCTTGTTCAGAATTGATCCTTGTTAAAGAATAAGCAGCCACTTCCTTTAGCGACTGATAATCCTTAAGTTCATCAAAACTTAAGATCATCAACTTATAACACTGATCATATCCTTCTTTTAAAGAAGCATTTCTTGACCCTGCGTTCTCCGAATGATCATAATTTGCCTGATTATAAAAAGGGTCCATCACAATCCCTCTAAAAAGCACCGTATTCACCGGAGTCGTCTTGATCGCTTTCTGAAAATTCTCTATCGCGGCAGGAAAATCCCTATCCTGAAAATAGATCAATCCCAAATTATAATATAATCCAAATAAATTACGATCTAACCGGATCGCCCGCTGATAATAATCAATGGCCTTCTGATGATTTCCCAAATAATAATAACAATAACCAATGATGCTGTGAAAAACCGCGGAATCCGGAAAAACTTTCAATACATTCTTATAATACCGGATCGACTGATACAATCGTGATGTCTGCAATTCACTGGGAGCCGATAAAGAAGAAGCTATCCCTTGATTGGCGTACTCTTGAATAAACGCCGGCACAGAACTCAGATAATCCATCGTTGTAAACGCCAAACGATCTTGCCGCACGCCCCAAAAGACAACAACAGCGACGGCGATATACAAGAGGATACTTCGGCCAAAATAAAGAATGAATTTATCCTGAAGATCTCGAATGAAAGTTGTTTTTGACATAAGGCTTTCTATGGAAATTTTTTCATTGACATTCTACTAACAAAAAATACGCGTCACAAGCACAAACTAATGCAGATGCATCAAATCTTGTGTCATTGCGAGCGAAGCGAAGCAATCTTTTAAAAAGATTGCTTCGTCGCTAAAAGCGCTCCTCGCAATGACACGGCATATTATATTTATCACTTTATTCAACACGTTTATATAAAACCATTCCTAAAAAGAAGATCCTTTTTTATTCAAGAATTCTTTTTCCTTTAAAGTAGATTCTCTTCCCAGAATATGATTACGATGTGGAAAACGAGAAAACTCTTTTATGATCGCATGATGAGACTGCGCAAATCTTAAAGTGTACTCATAATACGAAGAACTTTGCGGACTTTTCAATTTCGCAACATCTCGAAGAGCTGTAAAACATTTTATGGAAAATTCCTGATCCTTAATATCTTCAGAATGCATCAACGGCATATCAATAAAGATCCGCTCGACCAAAGAAAACCCCTCATCCTTCTTCTGTCTTATTAAATCCAAAGATATCTCACGAGCCAAAGGATCCGCTTCATACATTTGCGGTGTATTGCGATAAAGATTCCGCGAGAATTGATCATAAAGGATAATAAGCCATAACGACCCTTTCAATGACCCTTGCCACGATCGATATTCACCTTTTTTAGCTTTGATAAGATCAATTTCAAATCTTTCTTTGATCTGTAAATCAAACTGCGGATCTTTGACGAACCACTTCTTAACCGCTGGAACATTCTTATCGATCAACGAAGAATCATCAAGGCCTTCAAACCAGAAATCTAAAATTTCCTCAATCTT
>CAYGEE010000088.1:7903-9054 GCA_964348765.1 uncultured Planctomycetales bacterium
CTTTTAAAGATATTGATAATGATCTGCGGATTTTCCTTCTCAAATTCACGAAGCATTTTTTTGATCTTGATCCGATGCGACGTATCGTCATTGGCACACTTCGATTGCCCGCCGATCGATTGAATGTTTAATTTATCAGCCAAAATACGCATCATGTCTTCCCGAGCGTAAGCCAACGGCCGGATAATGGTGATCTTCCCGTCAAAAAGTTCCTGTTTCGGCTTCATCGCGCCGATCTCTCCACGGTAGAATTGATTTAAAAGGATCGTCTCAACAATATCATCCATGTGATGGCCAAAAGCGATCTTATTAAAACCTAAACGCCCGCAGATCTCAAAAAGCGCTCGACGCCGATTCTTAGACCACCAAAAACAATCGATCTCCTCCCATTTCTCACCTTTCAATGAATCTACTTTTTCTATAATGTAAGGAAAATCATTGGCCTTAAAATATTCAATGAGCTTCTCCGGAGAAAAATCAGAGAACTCAAAATCAATATGCACAGCGGTGAATTCAAATTTGACCGGAGAGATCCTCAATCGATGCCGCAGGACGTGTAAAAGAGAAATACTATCTTTCCCGCCAGAAACCGCGACAGCGATCTTATCCCCGGCTTCGATCATCTTAAAATCCATGATCGCTTGGCCGGCCCTGCGGGAAACTTGAAATAGATCTGGGATCGTTTTCATATCACTAAATTCTCATTCTTATTTATTCATCACGATGGACAGTTAACGGAGAAAACGCAGGCAAACAGATCGCCACATACTGTGCTCCGCCGGCATAAGGAGTGCTGTATTGTATGCGTTCACCTTTATTAACAAGAATTGCTTGACCCTGCTTAACAATAAAAACTTTTTTATCCGTTTTTACTTTCAATCGCCCTTTTAAAACCAGTGTGTATTCATCAAATTCAGGCGTTTGAAAAGGCTCAGACCATCCTAAAGGGCTGATCATTTGTGCGATACTAATAGATTCAGTTTTCGTATTGATTCTGCCAACATATTCTTTAATGATCTTCAGCTTCTTCCCAGCCGCTTTGATCTGTATCGGTTTTTTAATAACGATCGGCATTAAAAGATCTCCTTTATATTCCAAGAAATTATTGAAGTACATTCTAAATTCTTTTTGAAATAATGTCTATCAAGAAT
>CAYGEE010000089.1:0-9049 GCA_964348765.1 uncultured Planctomycetales bacterium
CTTTACTATCGGCTTTGATGAATTTGTCGTATCAGCTATGGCCGCGCCGCCGGATTGCATCATATTCTTAAACATATCCCATTCATTTTTTAACCGGCCGGCTAGAGAATCCCAAGCATTATTTTTACGATCAGGGGAAATATATTCTTTCATCTTAACGTCTTGATAGATCTTAAGCATCCTCTTCGCGCAAAGATCAACAGCGAATTCTTTTGTTGCTGCTATCGCATTTTTTCTCATCTTCTCAAATTCGCTAGCAGACTGCTTAAGGCACCACGCGAAGGCTTCTGAAAAATTATTTTGATTCTCTTCAAAGATCAATCTCCCGTTATAACCATCTTTAACAACTTCCCGCACACCAGAAGCATCAATAGCGACGACCGGAACACCGGCGGCCATCGCTTCAACCAGAACGATCCCCTGGGTCTCACTTAAAGAAGCAAAAGCAAAAATATTCATCGCGTGATAACAATCAACCAGATCTTGGCCTTTAAGGACACCCGCCAAATGAAGCCTCTTCCCGGCTCCTTGTTCGTCGAAGATTTTTTTGATCAGGTCTTCCAATGGACCTGAGCCTGCTACCAAAAAATGGATATCTTTTTCTTTCTTTAAATATGCCACGACACTGCGGCTTAGAAATTCCAGGTTTTTTTCCAAAGCAAGCCTCCCAACATGGCCGATAACGACCGCATTAGCAGGAATCCCTAAACGTTTTCGAATAACTGTCCCATCTCCTTTAGAAAATTTTTGTAAATCCACACCCGTCGGGGCAACCTCCATTGATGTTTTAACCCCTCGTTCCAATAATATCGCGCGGACACTTTCGCTGGGGACGATCACTTGGTTCGCTAAATTCGCGTACCCGGCAAAAAGCTCGATGATAAAACGTTTCGTCCCATCATTTTGGATCGGCAGATAATGCATGTGCTGCTCGAACATCGTGTGATATGTAAAAACAAGCGGGATCTTATATTGGCTGCTTAGGCGTAATGCAATATCTCCCATCCAAAAAGGGTGATGACAATGAATAATATCCGCCTTAAAATTTTTCATCAATTCCGGCAAAAGGCTCGACATGGGAAGGGCCATTGAAAAATCAGAATTGTTGAATTTCTGAATAGCCCGTAAACGTATGACACCAACTTCATCCGGTGGCACGCCTTCACATTCGGGGGCGACAATAAAAACTTCGTGGCCCAATCTTTCGAATTCAGCTGTAAAAGAACGAATAGACTCCTCTATCCCTCCGACCATGGGCGCATATGTGTTTGTCATCATGAGAATTTTCATTTTTTATCCTTCGTCACTTTATGTCATTCCCGCGCAAGCGGGAATCTAGATCCCCGCTTACGCGGGGATGACAAAACATTAAGCTTGGGTCTTTAATTCAATAAGTGCTTTTCGAGCCGCCACGCATATCGCGTCGTAACCATTTTTTGAACCCATCGCCAACCCTTTTTTTTCCAAATCTTCAGGCAGAAGCGGGTTGCCAAATCTCACCCTGATCGGATGACACTTAGGATATTTTGCCGTGCTCGCCCAAGCCTCATGCGCTCCAATGATCGCCACAGGCACGAGCATGGCGCCTGTCTCTTTAGCTAAGACGCCAAATCCTTTTTTAAATTCTCCGATCTTTCCGGAACTGCTGCGCAATCCTTCCGGAAAAAAACATAACCCTTTGCCGTGCTGCAACACATAGAAAGAGCTACGCAACGCTTCTAAAAAATGTTTTGAGAAATCAAACGGGATAAATCTTCCCATCTTGACCAAATTCCTCAGAACTCGATTCTTAACGAACGGCCTAAAAAAATACGGCCCGAAAACAAAATAAAATATTTGAAAAACGTGCCGGCGCGGCAAACAAGCGCCAATAGCCGATCCATCCAAAAAACTTGTATGATTCCCGTATAAAATATAAGCTCCGCTTTTAGGAACATTCTCTGATCCTTCAGCTTTAATATTGAAAAATAATTTCATAAGCAGGAAATTAATAGCCGTTAAAGTAAATCGAAATAACCAAGCAAAATAACCAGTCCCTAATTCCAGCAATTCCAAATTTTCTTTTTTCGGCAGCACCCGCAAATGCTCTTTCCAATAGTCCGGTCCTAAAACGGTCCCTTCATCTTCAGAAAAAATATCTTTAGCTCCCTTTAGCGCGTCTATTATCCCCAGAATAAGATCTTTCACACTAAAAGCTTTCGAGATCGCTTCGTCTTTGATCTCGACGCTAAAAGCTGACTCAAGGCACGAGGCAAGCTCGATCCGGCCTAACGAATCTACGCCGAGGTCCAATTCTAAAGAATCCTCAAGAATGATCGGCCTTTCCATGCCACTTTGCTCTTTGAGACATCCCAAAATCTTTATGCCAACTTTAGATTCTATTAACAACCGATCCTCTGCCGAAAGCTCTCTGGATACCGGAAGAGCTCCTTCGATCCCGGCGATCACGCGAGACTCATATATTTTCTTAATGGCATCTCTGTTTAATTTACCAAACAAAGTATGCGGAAGATCATCAAGTGTAATAGTAAAACCTTTCAACCTTTTATAGGATGGAAGCAATAGCGAAGCGTTATCAAATCTCTCTTTAATGACAGAACGTAAATTCACTTCATCGAATTCCCTAAAATCATCAAGATCCGGCTGAATAATACCCCAAAGCACTTTTGATTTCTTTACGCCTTTCATTCCCGCGACTGTAAAGACGCACATCTCCTTAACAGGAGCAATTTTTGTATAAGCTTCCTCGATCTCTTTCGGATAAATCCTCTTCCCCGAGTTCAATATAATAAAATTCTTAAAAAATCTTCTTGGTTGAATACCATCCTGTGTCATTGCTAGGAGCGGTTTTTGCGACGGAGCAATCTTTTCATGAGATTGTCCGCCAAAGGCGAGATCTCGTCCCTCTTTTAGCGAGACGGACTTCGCAAAAAGCGCCCGCCCTGACCTGCCAAATATTTGTTTTTTCTTGGCCAGGGCAGGCAATGGCACTAAATGCGAAAGCCCTATTTTAAATTTATCGGTAAAAGTTTCTGTCATTGACCAACCTCAGATTCCAATTCAAGAGAATTCGTTCCCGGAAATATCCTTACATGTGCAAAACCTGGCAATTGAATATCAATGGGCGGCTCTTTCGTAAACCATTGTCCGTGCCATTCGACAAGAATATTTTGCCCGTGAGGTTTTATGGAAATTTGAATATCCCCAAAACTCGTCGGCGCGGGGCCAAAAATCATCGTTTGTTTCTTATCAATCCATTCTCGCGGAATCCCAGAACACAAAATTAACCGCTCATTTTCTTCTCTAACAAAACAATTCCTAATCATCAAAACCCATTCCGCCGCCGCCCAAACATGCTGTCCGTCTCCCATGCATCCGCCACCAGTCCGAGGATGAACAGACTCCGGCCATTGCCCCGTCGGTGATGCTAATTTAGCAACCGCCGTCATCAAATCAAAATATCGCGGATCTCCCGCACGCAGAAGGACTTGAGCTAAATGTAACGTCAGGTAAGGATTGATCCCCGAATGAGTCATGTCATGAAAAAATCCGCCATGTACTAAACAATTTTGCATTAGAAATTCAACTGTATTCAAAACCCTGACATCATTTTTCTCAGAAACACGAAGAGGATAACTCGCAACTATTGACCCGATAGCTCCCGTATCCATGCGCCGATAAGGAGAAGCCGGAATAACAGGCTTCTTTAAACGTTCTTCGACTTTTTTTAAACTTTGATTGATATTCTTAAGCAAGACTTCTGATTCTTTCTCAAAATGACCGGCCATTTTATGATCCTTGTAAGCCGCACATAAATAAGCGGCTGCTTTTAATCCTGCCACCGCCCAAAAGTCATCCCAATAATAAAAATCATTCGGCCCCAAATGCTCGGCGCTAAATCCCGACGGCAATAACCCCGCGTGCGAAGTCTGCAAATTATCCGGCAAACGCTTTTTACAAATCCACTTGCCGCCCTTTTTGATCGATTTTTGCCATTCTTTCGGCGGAACAGTCCCCGTCATTTCACAATACTGACGCATGATCCACAAAGCCTCGCCGTTAGAATCCCATTCGCCTTCTTGAGAAAGAAAATAACCTTGTGCTGTCTGACGGGAGCGGAAACAATCCAAAGCCCGCCGAACGCGATCCTTTAACCCGACGCATAATAACGCATGCAGAATAAAAGCCGCATCCCGGAACCAAAACCGCCGGTAAATATACGGCCCGGGATAAACTTCCTTAGGAGAATGCAAAATCATGGTATAGATAGCAGCGTCATACAGAAACTTAAAATGCTCGTCAGGAATTTGCAATAAACATTGTTCTTGAAGACTTTTCTTCCACGCCAGCTGAGCAGTCTTTCGATTACCCTCGGGCATCTCTTTTGCAATCTTATTCTTTTCCAAAGGCAGATAAACTATGACATCTAATGATTCTCCAGCATCTATGGGGTATAAAGCAGCTGCCGTCGCCATGCCGACTTTGCAGGACACTTCTTCCTCCTCCTCTAGCGCCGAATGGACTGAATTCGGCACTTCGCCGCTATCTTGCTTCGCTCGCCCAATGGCAGCTGCGGACGGCAAACGACTGTAAACATCGCCGCGATGATAATCAGAAAAAACATGCTGCTGGGCGGGCTTATTAAAATAGATAAAATCTTCTTGATTCACTTTCCAGCCCATCGCATCTTCTAAAAGAGCAATGCTGGCAATACTTTTTATAAAACTGACACCTTCTGGATTGTAAGGCCGGATAGAAATAACTAACCATGCTTTTACAGGAGCAAAACCCGTAATTTCTATCTGACAAGTCGGCAATTGAGCTGAACCAATAACTTGCGCTGTCGATCGGATCTTTAATTGACCAAGACTAGACTCGGTTATCACACATAGATTGTCGTTAATAACTAAATTTTGTGATACGTTAGGCAGTCGTGACGGGATCAAAGGCTCCCCTTCGCTGGGAATGATCCAAGCATCTATCGACCAGCCATCGTAGTGAGGAGTGATTAATCCGCGCGGATCGACAAGAGGGAATTCCATACCGTCGGGAATTCCCAACGCTGTCCAATTTCGATGAGTAAGATTAATTTGAGTTAACGAAAAAGACCTCGGAATAAACGCCTCATTATGCGGATCATATTGACATTCCACCCAAAACGGCCAGATCCAGTCAAGATTATGCTGTATGGCCAAACTATTCATAAGCCCGCGGGCATGCAAAACAACTCCTGAACGCAACAGTTCCGTTGGAGCCGCAACCTCCGAGGGCTGCGCAAAATTTTGTAATTGAGATAGGATTCTAATCGGATCTAAAAAGCCATGCCGGCGCGCAGCATCCCTTACTAAAAATCGCCACGGAAACCATTTCCACCACATAGAACAAACACCGTCTTTCTATCATTGATCATTCTCTATTGATCCGAAGATCATAAAAAAATTTTTAATGATCAAACCTTATTAATGGCACTTTAAAAACCCACCATTTAAAAAATACGAAACTCAACACCCCAGTGACCATCGAGGCAATGATCAGCGCCCCAAAAACAGTATTAGGCCACGCATTGAGAATGCTTTGATTAGTCAAAACATTTATTCCTAATGCCACAAAGTTAGTTATCAAATAACGGCCTGTTTCAAGATACGATGCCGGCGGACTGCCTGAAAACGTCCAATATTTATTCAGAAAATAAGCAACAATGCCCGCGCAAGTAAAAGCGATCCCCTTAGAAAAGCTAAATGATAAAAAACCGATCAAAAAATAATAAATACTAAAATCTATGGCCTCGACGAAAGTTCCCGCAATAAGATATTGAAGAATATTTTTTTTAAAACTCATATTAATTCTTAAGTGTCATTTGGGATTCTTCATCTCGATCAGAAAACTTTAAACAATTTATTTCAGCCAAATAAAATATGCCTGTTTCTGCCCGCCGGCGGCAAGGATATATCTCACAGCGATATTATCTCCTATTTTTAAATCCTTTAAAGCAAGCACTTTGCCTTCCCGGAGAATTTCGGCTTCTTTCATGACCGAGATCGTGGATTCTTGATAAGTTGATTTCCCTTCATCTAAAAAAACTTTTACAACCATTATCGAAGACTCAAGGCTTAAACTCTCAACTTTTCCAGTCACCTCTTCCCAATTATCCTGATGAAAAACCTCAACCTTTCCTTGTTGAGCATATAGAGGCGACAAAAGAAATCCATATAAACTCATAATAACAAAAGTATATATCCATAAACTTCTTTTCATATTTCCCCCTCAGCCCTGCTTTATGACAGATTATTGTTCTTGCCCATGACGAAATAAAGCACCATCCCGATCACTGGCAAGAAAATTATTAGGACACTCCACAATATTTTCTTATTCGTATCCATCGAACTTTTCAAAACATCAATAATAGCGATAATGTCTAAGATGAAAATGATAAGCCCTAAGATCCCGCCCATATGCCCTCCTCCCAAACAGACCACGAGAACAGGTTGTTTATCTTATTTATTCCTATTGAAGAACTGAGCACCTTTGGCCTTGATACGCCGCCATAGATCGATCCAGCAATCTGAATCCTGAGCTTCCGGCTGACTTTCAATGCCATCATCGTCTTTACGCCTCAGGTCCTGCGCCAGCTTCTTATCCAGAGACTCCTGGAACTCATGTTCTTTTGTCTTCTGATATTGATCTACACTATTTCTCATGCCAGGATCCTTTAGGGTGAATATCACCACGAAAATAATATAAGCCCATCATTCTCATTTCATACTTACCATCCTCCATTACCGAACGAAGGATAGTGATCATTAAAGCCCCCTAAGGGGACATCATTTTTCGGGCGACCAGGCGATTCCTGGCCCTTGTCCACCCGCCCAAGGACTTAGAAGCCTGCCTTTGCATGGAAGGCCTCTTGCTGTCTCTATGATTTTTCTTTCTCATTCTGCCCGTCTATCTCTATAGTTCGGCACTAACAACAATTTCACATCACATACTTTTATTGTGTCGTTGTTGTCGTTACTGTCGTGGTCGTTTTTGTAACCACAGGTGAGTACAGCGTAATGTATCGCGCCTGCTGTTTCCCATCCGCCGCGACGTATTCGACTTTAACAACATCACCGGGCTTTAATACCAATTCTACTGGCTGCTTACTTGGATTTTGCATCACAACGACCGTTTTAGGATCAAAAACAAAATAAGAGATTCTGCTTCTTTCCTCTTGGCCGATCCTTACTTTTTCTTCCAAGGCGAGTGTTCCAGCGCCAGCATCGACAGCATTGAGCTCACCATAAGCCTGCTGATACTCAGATGCCGGTATTGGGTCGACAATGATCTCTGAAACGATCTTATCTTCCTGCCCGTCGGCCACTTTAACCGTGACATTTTGGCCAGCGCGTAGATCATCGACGCTCAAGAATTTCTTATCTGCAGGGTCAGTAACCCTCGTTTGATCTTGCGT
Source organism: uncultured Planctomycetales bacterium (assembly GCA_964348765.1). Classification (GTDB taxonomy): domain Bacteria; phylum Omnitrophota; class Gorgyraeia; order Zapsychrales; family Zapsychraceae; genus CAYGEE01. Next base: position 7,451 of record CAYGEE010000089.1, read on the forward strand.
AATCCTGTACGCTGTTGTTTCCGTCCCCTTTGATGTTTGTCTGTTCAGCTCTAACTTACCCTGCTGAACATCAACCCATCCGATCTCTCCTGAAACGTTATGCACAACCGGAACCTCCGCGGCACGCACAGGAGAACCGGTTAATAACACAGCGGTGATAACCGCGGCGATCACTTTAAAATAATTTACATTCATGGAACACGTTCCTTTCTGAATTCGATCTACAACATTTTCACTCTGTTAAGAAGGCACAACTGTTTTAAAACTTCACCTTAACTTGCCCCTCACCTTTATCCTCAGCCTCTTCTGTTTTCTTTTTTGCTTGGGCCTTCTTCTTTTTAGTTAACTTTTTAGCTCTAATTTTTTTATTCGCTTTAGTATTGAACACTTCCCCATCGCGTTTAAATTTCGCATTTTCGTTAGCATGTTCATAGGCTGATGCGCTGGGATTAGGCCCATTCTTCTCTTCGGCAAAACTTAAAAAAGGCATACCAAGAAAAAAAGAACACATAACAATCATCATCTTCTTTTTCATTTTTTCTCCTTTTTTTTCATAAGTAGCGGCAGACAGCTCCCTTATTATAAAAAATCCTTCGTTCAGCCGCCCCGCCGGCACTTGCTGCTGCCGAAGGGGTGGCGTTTGATGCGGACGAAGGAACCCTTGGGAGGAGAAATACCTCGTTCCCAACAAATCCATTTATTGAACGGCATGCCTGATGGAATCCGCAACATCTCGGCCCGCCGATTTGATATCTTGCCCGGCGTCATGGAGCGTCCCTGAGTTCCTAAAAAGCGGACGGCCTCCCGCAAGAGCCCAGACAAGAAAAACGACCAATAAAACTGTCATCACCCCAGTAGGAGCGTAACCCCATGACTTGCTATAAGACCATGAAGGTAAAACTCCGATAACTAATGCGATCACTATCAATAAAAATAAAGTTTCTGTAGTCATTGAATTTCTCCCGTTTCTTGAAATGACTGCCCCGCCGCTAAAAAGGCGGGGACAGTTCATTCATTTAAAACGAATTTTTAACGATTCAAGGCAACGCTGTCATTGCGCATGCCAGGTAAAACTTGCGTAAATTGGACCAGCATCTCATTCGTCGATCGTAATTTCGCGATACGCATGTGAGATTGATCCATCTGCACGGTGTAACCCGTCTGCGCTTTAATGATCCTTTCGATCCCGGCCAAAGTCGTGTGCTTAGGATCAAATTTAACTTGTTTGATATTCTTCAGATCTAAAGAACCTCTGGATGTTCCCGGAAGATAAATTGTCCCGTTACTAAAATCGACCGCATAAGCGATTATTCCCGGGATCAAAAAGAAAAATAACCCAATCCCGTCTAATAGAACAATACCCACATCGATATTCCCGGCTTTTTGTCCTTTGCGTTCCGGATAAAAAATGGTTCCGCAGCCGACTAGCTGAACGATAATAACGGCACAAACAAAAACATATAACGATTTCATTAAATTCTTAAACATATCTCCTCCAGATTAATTTACTTATAATTTTATTTGTTAATGAACAAGATGTAATTGCTGTTCCGGCAACCCGACGTCAATATCTGACGAGAGAAAGATCGGGAGCCGGAG
>CAYGEE010000090.1:0-8706 GCA_964348765.1 uncultured Planctomycetales bacterium
CAGATCGTTTTCGCATCCTGGATCTGTCCGGAATGAAAGATCTTCCGAACCTGCGCCCGGGACATCACGATCGGAGTAATTATTTCATCCTCATCCTTTGGCTTAACCATCGGAGTGAGTTTTTCGGCTTTATAAATATAGATTATTTCCGTCGAATATCCCGGTACAGGATAAATATAACCTTTTTTTGTCAACTTGCCCGCTTTATAATTGATCTCTTCCATGATCTCGCGCTTGGCACACTCTCTTGGATTCTCACCTTTATCCAATGTCCCAGCCGGTAACTCATACAGATATTTTTCGATCACAGCACGGTATTGACGCATCATAACGATCTTATCAGCCGTTAAAAAAGGAACTATCAATGCTGCACCCGGATGCTCAATAACATCAACTTTAACCCATTTCCCTGTGGGCAAACGTCGATTGCCCAATAGATAATTAAATTTTTTAGCTTTGAACTTCACAAGATCACCATTTCTTAAAAACAAAAAAGACGGCAATGACCATAAATAAAAATCCAACCAAATAATTCCACTTTAGATCCTCTTTCAAATAGACAACGGAGAAGACACAAAAAACAACTAATGTGATCACTTCCTGGATCATCTTAAGCTGTGATGCACTAAATTGAGCATGTCCAAACCGATTTGCCGGGACTTGAAAACAATACTCAACAAAAGCGATCAGCCAACTGATCAAGATCACTTTAAAAAGCGGAGAATTCTTATATTTTAAATGCCCATACCAGGCGATCGTCATAAAAATATTCGAGATCGTTAACAAAATGATCGTCTGCATAAAACTCTTTAATGTTCTCTCTTCTTACCCCAGATTCCATCTAAAAACTGATCTCGGCCAGAGTTAAAACGATAGAATTTATATTGAATGGGATTTTTCTTATAATAATCCTGATGATAATCCTCCGCTGGATAAAATGTCGCTGCAGGCGTAATGTTCGTCACGATCGTTTTTTTAAAAACACCTGACTTCTCAAGTTTTTTTTTGGATCTTTCCGCTAATTGCTTTTGTTCTTCAGAAAAATAAAAAATCTCTGTCCGATACTGATTGCCTCGATCATTAAATTGTCCGCCCGGATCCGTAGGATCGATATTGTGCCAAAAAATATTCAACAACTTAGAATAACTGACTCGTTGCGGATCATAGATCACCTCAACAGCCTCACAATGGCCAGTCCGCCCAGAGGATACTTCGCGATACGTCGGATCTTCCGTTCCTCCGCCCGTAAAACCGGAAATAACTTCTTTAACACCTGTAATTTTCTCAAACGGTGTTTCCATGCACCAAAAACATCCGCCGGCAAAAACTGCCTTTTCTAGATGTTCGTTATTCGCTGCCTTGTTTTCCTGCGCAAAAACACCGAAAGTCATTAATGAAAAAACCGACAAGCCCATAATTATCCAAAATATTTTTTTCATTTACACTCCTCGATTAATAAAACTTTAGAGAAAAAATCTCTAATGAGATCCATTAATGATCACAACAACCGGTTTCTGCGATCTATCCAACCACTTTAATATTCTCAAGATATTCTCCCGTGACAACGCTACACAGCCTGACGTGGGCTGATCAGGGCTCCGCCAAACATGAAGAAAGATCGCGCTTCCGTTCCCTGAAACAACAGGATCCGTATTATATTCAATGACCGCCGCGTATTCATAAAGATCATCGTCTCTTTTTAGCCGTTCAAATGATCTTGTGCCTTCGGCGATCTTATGGACCCACTGATTGTAATCTAAAGACGATGTGTCATCGACCCAAAAGTCGGTTTCAGTAACTTGCTTATATTCTAACTTTGTATCAGCATCTTTCTTATAACCAAAAGCTCGATAGACCTTAAATATTCCCGAAGGCGTCCGTCCATCACCCTCTTTCTTTTCATTAACCGGTGCCAAACCATTTCGTCCAACGACCGCATCCATAGGATCCATAACCATTTGCCATTGACCATTAGCTTTATCCCAACCTTCCACTTTTGCTGCAAATCCCGGAAACAATGGCTGAGTAACGATCACGGCCTGATTGACAACTGGATCGAGTGATACTAAAAGTGCTTTAACATTAACGAAATTCCCATTGCCGGCATGAACATTTACTGCCACACATATACAAAATGTAAATATTACGATACTTTTAAACTTCAATTTCATGTTTCATCCAATTCTTTCCACCCAAAACACGAGAAACAAGCATACTACAAACATTATCACCGATCGCATTAACCATCGTCGCTGGCGGATCAACCAGCGTGCCGATCATGGAAATGATCGGTAACGCCTCAACGGGAAAACCATAAAGGGAAATGATCAAAACCTCACCCGCAAAGCCGCCTCCGGGAATACCAGCCATTACTGTCCCGCTTAAGATCGCAACACCAATAGCCGTAAAAATAACGGCCGGAGATGAAAAATCCATATGAAAGATCCCAAATAAAAAAGCGATCTTTAAGATCGCCGACAAACACGATCCGTCCATATGGATCGTTGCTCCAACAGGAATGACAACCTCACTAATATCTTTGGGCACCCTATTTTTTTGAGCCGCTTCTAAATTTGCAGGGATCGTCGCAACACTGCTTCCGGTTGCAAGCGCTGTTAAAGCCGCCGGAATAATATTGGTCCAAAATGTTTTAACACCCTTTACTGAACCTGCGATGTATACATATATTGTGAACCCAATGAAAAAATAGAGGATCGAAACCGGATAATAAACAGCCATCGCCCGTCCATAAGAACCTAATAACTGCGGACCGAAAACACCAACAAGATAAGCAAAATACGCTGACAACCCGATCGGCGCGTAAAGCATCACGCAAGAAACAACTTTCATGGCAACCTCATTCCCGGAATTCAAAAAATTCGAGAACGCCCTTCCCTTTTCACCCGCCATCGATGTCGCAACACCCAACAAAAGAGAAAACAAGATCAAAGCCAGCAAATTTTTCTTTGAAAAAAGATCAATAAAATCAGAAACTGTAAAAGCCTTAACGATCTGCTGGCCAACATCATTGTGCTGAACTTCAACATTCTGAGTAAGAGCAATATTCAATCCTTCCGCCGGAGGAAAGATCTTGACCGCACAAACCATCAATGTCGATGACGCGATCCCGGTCAAAATAAAAGCAACCAACATCCAAAGAAATATGTTCCGCAATCTTTTCAAGTCGGACATGTTCGCAACGGCAGAAGAAATAGAAAAAAACACCAGCGGAACAACAGCGGTAAAAAGAAGATTTAAGAAGATATCACCAAACGGCTTAAGAAAAATAGCTTTTTCTTTAAGGATCAAACCCAAGCACGAACCAAAGAAAATTGAAGCTAGAAGAAATACTGACGGGCCATAACTCTTTAGGACGATCGATTTATTTTTCATTAGGCCAAATCCATAAATTGATCTTTACCCATCACTTCCCCTGACAAACACTCTGACATTCTTCAATATCTTTGAAAACGAACGAACAGCTGCATCCTGTAAAAGATCCAACTTTGCACTCTTTTGACTGCTGATCAAAATGAATGCGGCTGATCGGCGTTTCACAAGGCCCGTCGCAAATTATATTCTTCGCGCAAATACTTTGTGCGATCGGTTCTACAACTCTCTCAATGATAACCGGAGAAGGCCCGGGCTTAACATCTTCCGCACCTAAGATCGAAACAGCTGATGCACCACTACGCTTAAAATGAAACGTTACGATCGACGATTGTTTCCCAGCCTCATACATTGTCCATTCATGGGTCAACTCATTCTCTGATGGAAAATTTAAAATAAGAGAATGCATGTGCGTATCTTTCGAAGGATCAATGCTGATACCGGCAATGAGATCAAAAACCATTTTTTTGTCATCCGAAGAAATAAGCTCCATCTGAGGCTGATTCCCAAGCATACAATAATGCGTCAAAGTCATTTTTCCGCCTTTATCAGAATAAACGGTCATCATTTCTTTAGAAGTCCCCGGAAAAAGCTTCTCAACAACAATGCTGCCGTTCGCTGAAACAGAATATTCCACAAAAACATCTTCCTTGCTACCATCTTTTTCTTCAAATCCCTGCCATGCTCCAATAAGACCCTTCATTCGCTCTAGATCCGCTGATCCCTTATAGATCGGCATCGTCATATCACGCGCTTGAACGAATGATGATAAGGCAAGAAGACTCAGGCCAAACACAAACTTTAAAAAGAATTTCCTCATCAAACACCCCTTTTGAGATCATTGTTCCATGAAAGAAATCATAGCAAAGATATTTTTAAAAAATATATTACTCATTGATTTTCAGGCCAAATCAAAAACTAACCGATAATCCTACGGAAGAAATTCTGGTTAAAACGATCTAACGTGGAGGTGGAGCAAGCACAACATTAACAACCATCGTTTTCTTTTTCCAAAGATAGAAATTCGCTTCATGGAATTTATATTCACTATAAGGAAATTCAATGCCCTCCGGAGCATCATTCTTATAATTTATGGGTGAGGACACAACTAAATTCCGATAACCTAAACTGCCAATTGCGTTCTGAAAATCACCTGCAATCAACTTACAAAACTCGCCGCATCCAACCATGAGAGTCTCCTCATCATCAGCACGAGTCATATTCCCAAAGCCCTTCATGATCTTAAGAACAGCTTCTTCATCTAAGAAAACCACGATCACCCCGCAAGGATCATGATCCTCAAGGTGTTTTTGAGAAGCATAGAAAGAAACCGCAGAAAGAAAACACGGCCCATCAAACTTCTCTAATCCAAAAACCCTCATCCGGCTGTTATATTCGATCACATTCTTCTCGGAGGAATCGGGATCCTGTGAAAAATTTAAATTGCTCTTACTCTTAAAAGAAGCCGTGATCGTCTCGATCAGCGTTTTTTCTATGAGGCTTGGTTCGGCTTTTTTTTCTTGAGATGGCATAAAAATTATTCCCTTAATACAATATAATGATTTCCGAATATCACATTAATATCGTTTAATATATCGAATGCATATCCTAAAATCAATGGAAAATGAATATTAAAGAACCATTTACCATTTTTTGTGCTCGCGAATAACAAAAACAGAAAAGATCGAAAGGCCCGCGACCCCTATCGCGATCCAAAAAGCATAAGGATGCGCCTCCATATTAAAGGGTAAAGGCAAATTCATCGAAAAAATATTTAAAACAAGCGTCGGAAGCATAATACCGATCATCAAAATAGTGAGCTTCTTGATCAAAATATTCAAATTATTACTGACGACAGATGCCCAAGCATCCATCATGCTAGATAAAACCTGTGAATATGTATTCGCTTGCTCATAACACTGACTATTTTCGATCGAAAGATCTTCCAAGAATTCAACTTCCTCAACACTTAAACTTAACTTTGCCTGACTAGCCCGAAGCTTCTCAACAACTTTACCGTTATAACTGATCGCATTTAAATAATAAACTAAGCTCTTCTCAAGATTGAACATATTGATCAAATGCTGATTGCTCATCGCTTTATTGATCTCCGCTTCAAGTTCATCAGAGATCGTATGAACAACCTGCAAATGCTGGACAAAATGCAAGATACAACGGTAAATTAACTTAAGGAACAGATCCTGGATCGAACGGACACGAGCGAATGAGCGCCCATCAAAAAGTTCGATCTCCTCGGTGACTAAAACGATCAATTTATCCGAAAACAAGAATAACCCGATCGAAGAGATCTTTAGCTGAAAGTTATCCTCTGAAGAATAACGCTTAGGCCGCTTAATAATCAAAACGGTGTGATCCACTTCAAACTCCACGCGGCCGATCTCATTAGGATCCAACGCAGAATTGATATTGTGATCATCGATCCTAAAATCATCAATAAGATGCTTCTTCTCTGCCTCGTCAGGATTGATATATACCAACACCGGACAAACATCCGCACCGTTCTCAACGATCTTTCCGTCTACAATATTATAATATTTTCGCATAATGAATATTCCCCATGATCATCTCTTGTTTTTACTTTTTTACAATACTGATTATCGCTTCACTTAATTTTGTCCGTCTCAATTTCCGGACCATCACCTGCAATCCATGCGACTCGACGATCTCACCGCCATATAAACGATTTTTATATTTCTTACGGAACCAATCTGCTAATTTAAAATTAAGATCCCCATCCGCCAAAGAATCCCAAAGCACTCCTGTTGTTTGAACGATCACCTGCATCGAAACCGCCCCTCCGACGATCCAGCTATTCTCACCATAAGGATGAATATGGCTCGGCAAACGATCGAATTCATCCTCAATATCTCCGACGAGCTCTTCAATAATATCTTCCAGTGTGACCATCCCGACAATATGCTGATCTTTACTGGCAACAAGAGCAATATGGTGTTTCTCATTCATCATTTGCTCAAGAACCTGAGAGATCGGCATATCCTCGTCAAATGTTTTCAACGGCCGAATGATCCCCTTAATACTCGGATCCGCGGGATTAAGTTTTAATGCCGCAATGATATCTTTGAAATTCACATATCCCTGAATAGATTGAGAATCACCATCAACCGCACAAACAGGAAACCGTGTATGCATATCTAAATGCGCCTTGACCAAGGCTTCTGATAATGTGTTCGTCAAAAGGATCATGGAAATATCCGTATTGGGAAGCATGATATCCTTGATCGGACGCACCGATAATTGCGCGGCAGAAAGTACGATCTTTTCTTCACGAGCGCCGATAAGCCGGGACGTTCGTGCCAAGGACACTGCCGCTGTTAATTCATGCAAACCGCTTTGATCATCACGGCCAGTCTTTGAAAAAGCTTTTTTAGTGACAAATCCCACAGCTGATTTAACGATCGCCTCCATCACAAAAATAACCGGATAACCGATCAGCGCCAAGATCTTCATAATACCTGAGAAGTTCAAACAAACCCACGTCGGATTTCTTAATGCAAATGATTTCGGGATCAGTTCGGCAAAAATAATCGTTAAACCACTTAATGGAACGATCAAGGCAAGCAACCCCACGATCCTTGATAAAACCGGTGTTAATCCCATCTGATCTTCCAAAAAAGGCACTAAAGTCTCCGTAACGCCTAACCCCCCAGTTGCCGCAGCAATATAACCGGTAATCGTAATACCCACCTGAACCACCGCAAGACTCGCTTCTGTTCGATCCTTCATGAACAAAGAATCCTGAGCTCCATGCTTTTTCTGCTGTACAAGCGCCAACAGTTTGACCCTTGGAATAGAAGCCAATGCCATTTCATAAGCCGAAAAGAAAGCATTTAAGGCCAACATCACAAAAATAACGCCAAGTTCATTCCCAAAATGCATTTAAAATCCCATCTCTTATAAGTTGTTCTAGCCTCTAACGTCTAGCCTCTTACTTCTTCTTTTTCATCACTCTCCTCAACGCCTTCGTCATCCTCGCCAAAGCTTCATTCGTCGTCGCACCTTCCGTCAAACAATCCAAGCAAATAGCAGCATACCCTCGTCGATTCTGAATTTTAAAAACCTTAACATTTTTCCCTAAGATTTTCATAAACCCCTCCTCGATGTGATTGATCTTATTATTCACCTATCAATAATTGGCATTGTATCACAACATAAAATCAGCTCGAATGAAAAAGGATCTTTCGTTTCTTAAAGCTTAATCGGGATATTGAAACGTTATTGGCGTTTCCACATCCGGATGAAGACTTTTGTGGACCGGGCACGTATGCGCCGCACGTTCCAGCATTTCGCGCTTAGCATGATCGATTCCCTTAGCCATCTTAAAAACAACAGAGATCTTCCCGATCCTGCGGATCGGCTGAGTCACCATTTCTTTTTCAACCGCCACTTCCGTTCCAATAAGATCGATCTGATTTCTTTGTGCAACGATCCCCATAACCGTCAGCATACAACTGCTTAAAGCCGCGGCCACAAGATCCGTCGGAGAGAATGCTTCGCCTTTACCCATATTATCAACCGGTGCATCCGTTTGAATATGACTTCCAGACGGAGCATGCGTCAACTGACATCGCAAATTCCCCTCGTAAACAATACTCATCTTAACCATATCTTCCTCCTCATCTTGCCAGAAAGTTAGGAACAGTGAAGAAAAGTAGGGACAGACACCACTTTTCTATCATTTTTAAAGAAAAGTGGTGTCTGTCCCTACTTTTCTTGCTTTCCTAGAATTTCACGCAAAAAGATCTCAAAATATTTTATGACAATTGGTAAAGCATCCATTAAACGATGATCGCTGTCTAAAAGGATCAATTGGGCTTTATATTGTTTTGCAAATCGGATCGAATGATCGACCGGAACAACATCATCATTAAGCCCATGGATGATCGTCGTTATTTTTGCATGCGGAATAGGATCCTGATTTGCGTATTTCATTTTATAAAAAGCAGGAGCCAACAAAAACAATCCCTTAACTTTTAAACTTCTCGAAGCAACCGTCGAAACATATCCACCCATACTTGAACCAACTAAAACCAAATTCTTTTTCGCTTTCGGCTTAAGATCCAAAAGGATTTTAACCCGTTCATCCGGATTCATCGTCATAGAATAATCCGGGCTCTGAACGTCAAACCCAAGCCGCTTTGCGACTTTCGCAAGCGCAACGATCTTCGTCCCCCATGGCCCGCTTTCTTTGCCGTGGGCAAAATAAACGATATTCTCTTTCATTTAAAACTCGCAGCTTATCATCTTCTTAAAAAATTTCATAACTGTGTCATAGCG
>CAYGEE010000091.1:0-8668 GCA_964348765.1 uncultured Planctomycetales bacterium
ATTAAAAGCATTGTAATGAAAATTCAATCCAACTCGAAAAGAAATTAAAGCAATACTAATGCCGCCTAAGATTGAATATGTTATTTTATTTGATATTTTTATAGTCATCTAAAACTCTACGATACTTTGTACTTTTCTTTAACTTCTTATACTTTCATAAGACAGCACTCTCAATTCATTGATTTTCTGCATATATTTTTCCATATTATGAGTAACGACAGCAGAAATTTTCTCTACATCAATACTATTCCCAACGAGTTCTACAATTTTTTCGCTCAACGATTTATTAATGCCAATAGTTTGAACCTGAACATCATTTTGGGAAACATACTCAGCCAAGATTAAATATAAACATTCAATAGAATTCTTCCAGTCCTCTGCTACCTTACTTTTCACTTTTAAATATTCAATATTTGATTCCAAAACATAAATCTCCAACACTTGCTCAATAATTTCTTTTTTATAAGGCAATTCATTTTCTGGTCTGCCCAAAAGCATACCCAAAGCATCGCCTGAGGATCTATTGCCTATAAAATCTGCATAACCTTGGAAAATACTTGAAATATTCTTCATAGAATTAATAATTTATCTGCGTAAGACACCTTTTTACCTCTCCGAGCTTACGTCAACGCCACTTCAAGCGGTTTTCTTTGAAGCTTACTTACTTTCATCACCGAGAAACCCAAAATATCCCCTTTTTGATCAACCTTTTCCATAACCTGGTCATTGCTGGTCTCACGAAAGAAACCTTTTTTACTTTTAAAGATGACTTCCAAATAATCACCTTCTTTGTCGAACCAAATTTTTATTACTTTCTTTGTCATTTTATTAAAACATCGCTAATCATAAAAACTGTGTCATTGCGAGATGTTTTCCTGTCGACGGCGAAGCAATCTTTTAAAAGGATTGCTTCGTCACTCCTGACTGCCGTAAGGCAGGTCGTTCCTCGCAATGACACAGTGGACACTTAAATCTAACTTCTAACCTCTAACTTCTAGCCTCTAGTTTCTAATTTTCCAATCCAATATTACTTCTTATCATCTTCTGTCTTAAAATCAGCGTCAATGATATCGTCTTTGCCGCTCTTCGATTGTCCGCCAGATGATTCTTGTGATTGAGATTCTGCGCCTTGAGCACCTTCTCCATGCGCAGCACCGGCACCGGCTGTTGCTCCGGCGGCCGCTGAAGCTTTGTAGATCTCCTCGGCAAGTTTATGGCTTGCTTTCTGAACAGAATCCATGGTGTCCTTGATCGCGACTGGATCTTTTTTAGCGATCGCGTCTTTTAATTTTGCTAATTCTTTTTCAATGTTCTCTTTATCAGTAGCGGAAACTTTGTCACCATAATCTTTTAACGATTTTTCCGTCGCGTAAAGAAGGCTGTTGGCCTGATTTGTCATTTCCACTTCTTCTTTTAATTTCTTATCAGTATCAGCGTATTTTTCCGCTTCTTTGACCATTTTATCGATCTCTTCATCAGAAAGTTTCGTCGGTGACGTGATCCGGATCGACTGTTCTTTTCCTGTTCCCTTATCCTTCGCGGAAACATGAACGATACCATTAGTGTCGATATCAAAGGTCACTTCGATCTGCGGAACGCCACGCGGCGCTGGAGGAATACCGACCAAATCAAATCGTCCAAGTTCGGTATTGCCGCTCGCCATTTGCCGTTCGCCTTGAAGGACACGGATCGTAACAGCTGTCTGATTCTCTTCAGCCGTAGAAAAGATCTGACTTTTTCGCACTGGGATCGTTGTGTTTCTTTCAATAAGTTTTGTTGAAATACCGCCCATCGTTTCAATGCCAAGAGTTAACGGCGTAACGTCAAGAAGCAGAACTTCTTTCGCTTCACCTCTGATGATACCAGCTTGAATGGATGCTCCTAAAGCAACGCATTCCATCGGATCGATCCCGCGTTCGATCTTTTGTCCGACTTCCTTCTCGACAAAATCCTGAACGATCGGCATACGAGTTGGCCCACCGACGAGAACAACTTTAGCGATCGTTGGTTTTTTACCTAATTTTGATTCAGCATCTTTTAAAGCCTGACGAATAGGCCCTTCACAACGTGCAACGATCGGCCCGATCAAGCTTTCTAATTTTGCTCTTTGGATCGTTAAATTCAAATGCTTCGGTCCTGAAGCATCCGCTGTAATAAAGGGAAGATTAATATCCGTCGAAACGGTGCTTGATAATTCTACTTTCGCTTTTTCAGCCGCTTCACGCAATCTCTGAAAAGCCATTTTGTCATTCTTAAGATCGATCCCGGATTCTTTTTTGAATTCGTTGATAATAAAATCGATCATAACATTATCCATGTCGGTGCCGCCAAGCTGATTGTCCCCGCTTGTCGAGATAACTTCAAATGTCGCCGCTTTATGTGATTCATCCCAACCCATTTCAAGGATGGTGACATCAAGCGTTCCACCGCCCAGATCAAAAACCATGATCTGCTGTTCTTTGCCGGCTTTATCTAATCCATAAGCCAAACATGCGGCCGTTGGTTCATTGATAATACGAAGAACTTTAAGCCCGGCAATTTCCCCAGCATCTTTCGTCGCTTGACGCTGAGCATCATTAAAATACGCAGGAACCGTAATAACAGCTTCATCAACTGTTTCACCCAAAAACTTCTCAGCATCTGATTTAATCTTTTGTAAAATAAACGCACTGATTTGCTGAGGCGTGAATTCCTTATCAAAAACTTTGAATTTATGATTCGTTCCCATTTTTCTTTTGGCCGCATAGATCGTGCCTTCAGAATTCACAGGAGCTTGCCGTCGGGCTGGTTCGCCAACTAAACGCTGTCCGTCTTTGGTAAACGCGACAAACGACGGAAACGCTTTTCCGGATGCCACACCGGCGCCTTCTGCCGAGGGGATAATACGCGGACGTCCGCCTTCCATAACTGCGGCGGCTGAGTTTGATGTTCCTAGATCGATCCCAATAGCTTTTGTCATAGTATTCTCCTTCTTACTCTCTGAAGTCTTCAGACTTCATTTTTATATTTTTGTTTTTCTTATGATGTCTTTTTCTGTGCAACTTTTACTTTAGCCGTTCTTACAACTTTTTCTCCCAACATGTATCCTTTTTGAAATTCTTCCAATACAATCCCTTCTGCAGCCACATCCGTTTCTTCCTGCATTAACATTTCCTGGCAATGCGGATCAAATGCCTTGCCTTTAGCTTCGATAGGTTTTACACCATTCTTTTTAAAAACATCATCAATATGCTTCATCACGGTCTCAACGCCTTTTAAAAAAGCGTCATAATCCTGATGCTTCTCATTCGCAACAGCGACTGTACGCTCCAGATCATCCAAGATCTCTAAAAACTCGACGATCAGATCCTCATTCGCGTACTTTAGAAACTCCAACTTCTCGCGTTCCATGCGTTTTCTTGCATTGTCAAATTCCGCAAGAATACGAACATATTTATCTTTATAATCTTCGACATCTTTTAAAATTTTATGATATTCACTTTCCTTGATCTGGATAAGGTTCTCTTCAGAAACGTCCAGATCCTTCTGAATATCGGATGCTTCTACACCTTCTTTCTTTCCTTGCTGTTTATTATTATTCATATGCTTAACCCTAAGCTGTTTCTTCCATTAATTCTGAAATATACATCAACGCTGAAACAACTTTTTGATAATTCATCCTCGTTGGCCCCAGAACCGCGATCCGTCCGCTGTGGCCTTCTTTTAATTTATACTGTGAAACAACGATCGAACAATCACTGATCGGTTCAAAGTTGATCTCATGGCCGATCAAAATATCGATTCTATTCACAAGATTTTTATTAATAACCTCTAAAACCTTCTGCTTCTTGTCCAAAGCCTCCAAAATATTACTGATCTTCTCAACATTCTGAGGATCGGGATACTGAACAACATAATTCGTTCCGCGGCAAAAAAGCCGATTATCCCAACCGTCAACAGAAACAATGCCCGTATAATGCGTAATATCTGAAATGATGACTGATGTCATCTCTAAAAGATTATCCAGCTCAACTTTCTCTCTTTCATATTCAACTCGAATATGCTCCTGCTCTTCCCGAAGAAGTTGAATTTCATCCATCAAATGGTCAACATAATATCGATATCCGCGCTGAGTCGGCACGCGTCCGGCTGAAGTATGCGGATGCGTCAAAAAGCCCTTTTCTTCCAATTCCGCTAAAATATTACGGATCGTTGCCGAACTGACCTCATAACCGAATTCCTGAGCAATGAAAGCTGAGCCTACGGGCGCTACCGTACGGATATACTGCCCGATCACCTTGGCCAGTATCCGGTCTTTTCGTAACTCCATTTCTTCTTTTTTAGAAACCATATCTTTGCTCCCTGTAGCTAAACAAGCACTATAGAGATCCTTAAGATTAAACAAGAAAAAATTAGCACTCTTAGCGACTGAATGCTAATTGTTAAATTATAGCAAAATTCTTTTTCTTGTCAACAACACAAATTACAAGAAAGCTTAAACACCTGTCCCCATCGATAGTTATGAAAATCTTCTCGGCTCAATGCTGATCCTTGTCATAAAGCCGATCAAGAACCTGAGCGAGATAAAGCAATTTATCCGAAAAGTCCTCGATAGAGGCCACATTCGTTCTTAAATTCTGCAGATTCGGCCTAAAGGCAGGTCCTAGACTAAACTCCAAAATGATCACCCCATCAGAGACCCGAAAAGATAGCGAAGGAAACCCTCTTTGATCAGAATTTTTAAACGTTGATAAAATACCGACAACCTTCTTATCCTCTAAGAACTTATTCGCAATATTCGGATGACTTGAGTAAACTTTGAATTCTTTTAGCACCTTAGGAATCACAACCATCGCAGCCGATTGGTCAGCCTCTTTAGACATCCTAGAAGCCAGCCGCACTTCTCCGGTTATGATCTTTTGATTAGAATCCCTTTCCAGAAAACTCATCGTAATAGGAGTTTTCGTTGCGACTTTTAAGAACGCTTTATTGATCCCTTCTTGCGAAAATCCTTTAACGAAAATATCCACAAAAAAAAATTCAACATTCTCAAGATCATAAATGATCCGAAAAGATCCATCTTCCGCCGAAATAACCTCCTGACGACCTTCAACATATTGCTGAAGATCACGCAAAAATTCTTCCCGGCTCTTTTTCGATCCGGAAGATTGATGCGTCAAATAAATGATCGCCAATATCAAGCTGACGATCAAAGCAACCCCAATCATAAAGATCATATCAACCTTTCAAACAACTCTATTCCCGCTCAAATGGGATCTCTTTCCCATCTTGAAAATTCTTGCTTGCCGTACGATGGCCATTCTCATAAACACTTTCATTCTGTAAATTGCCTTTAATATCAAATGTCTTAAAAGTTCCGGTACGCTTGCCTTTTGAATACTGCCCAACTGATCTTAATGTCCCGTCGGAATAAAACTCACGGAATGCACCTTCCCTAGCCCCGCTTTTGATCTCTGTCTGACTTAAGAATTCGCCAGCCGGATCCATCGTTTGAAAAGTTCCGTCCGATAAAAAACGATATTGAAAATTATCCCGCTCACTTAAAATATCCTCCATCCGAGGAAATTCTTTTTCTAGACCATAAGGAATTCCCGCATAAGCCTTAAAAGATTTTATTAAATTCCCGCCGGCATCGAACTCCTGTATCAAACCTTGCTGAACACCTTTTTTAAAATTTGTCTTCCTTAAAAGATATCCTTCCGGAGAAAATTCCTTTGCCGGACCTTCTTCTTTACCATTACGATAATTCCGCTCAAATTTTAAATGACCGTCTTTGTCATATTCTCTAAAATAACCATCAAGCAATCCATCGTAAAACTCCGTATCATAACGCAATTCTCCTGCCCGATCATAAAACTTAAATGGACCCGACAATCGGCCATTCTTATAAGTTTGTTCCATTCGGACCTTTTTATCAGGATAATAATTTATGGCTTTCCCGTTTATAGCCCCGTTTACAAAAAAACCTTCCGAAACTAAAACTCCATCTTTATAAAAAACATTAAACCCGCCGTTGGGCACGCCGTTTTTATAAGTGATGAGCCGGCGCAATTCGCCGGTCGCGTAAAACTCCTGATACAATCCATCCTCGATATACTTCGCGGCACACTGCTTCGGCGTTAAAGAACACACAATGAGCCCGACAAAAAATAGCTGGAACAATTTTAATTTTCGATTTTCCATAAACATCAGTTTAGCAATTAATTGGCCGTTATAAAATCCAATTTCCCATTTTTCACGACCACCTAAATAAGCACATCATAAACCGATCTTATAAAACTGGTCAGCGACCTTGGTGGGTAAACTCACGCGGATGTTGATGCGGTCATTGTAATATTTGATCGACAAGACCTCGCCTTCTTTGTGGGCAAGGTTGATCAGATCCATCCGATTGATCGGGATATCAACGTTTATCTCAACGATCATCGTCGATAGAACAGCCGCGATCATACTGTAAAGCTCTTCCAAATTCATCCCTGCCTTCGCTGAAATACAAACCGAATTCTTAAAATTATCTTTAATAGAAGCAAGCCATTGCGGATCATTGATCCTGTCGATCTTGTTTAAAACAAGGATCGTCTTCTTCTCGAAAGCATTCAAATCCTTAAGAACTTTATTGACCTCTTCATAAAGCTGACGAAAATTGGGATTGCTGATATCGATCACATGCAGCAAAAGATCCGCCTCATGAGCTTCCTCAAGTGTGGATTTAAAAGCATCTATCAAATGATGCGGCAAGTCGCGCATAAATCCGACGGTATCAGAAACTATGATCTTCTGACGATTAGAAAGCATGCAGATCCGAGAGATCGGATCTAATGTCGTAAAAAGCGCATCCTCAACCTGCTGATTATCCCCGGTAAGTTTATTAAGCAGCGTTGTTTTCCCGGAGTTCGTGTAACCGACCAAAGAAACGACCGGAATACCATTTTCTTTCCTTCGTTTTCGATTCAATGTGCGGCTGTGCTCAATATCCTTCAAACTCTTTCGAAGCGTATCAATGCGTTGAGAAATTCGCCTTCGATCAACTTCCAATTTTGTTTCCCCCGGCCCCAAAGTCCCGATCCCGCCGCCCAATCGCGACATTTCCTTACCATGGCCTGTCAACCGAGGTAGAGAATACTGCAGCTGTGCAAGTTCAACTTGGATCTTTCCGTCGTTACTTTTTGCCCGGCGTGCAAAAATATCCAGGATCAGCTGTGTCCGGTCGATCGTCTTAACGACGATCCGCTCTTCCAAATTCCTCTGCTGACTTCCCTTAAGATCATGCCCAAAAACGACCGTATCAATATGATGCTCTTTGACCTTTTCTGCGATCTCCTCGACTTTTCCTTCCGTTATCAAATACGTTGCTGTCGGGGTCTCAACACGGCAAATAATCGTTTCAACAACCTCCCCCAAGCAGGCTTTCACAAGCTCAGTTAATTCTTCCGTGATCTCTTCCGTCGAAGCTGTCTTTTTTTCCTTCTTAAGCTCAACAACAACAAGAAGGATGCGTTCCAATTCATCCTTACGGATATTAACAAGATCTTTCATAAAGAAATCCTTAACTATAAAACCTTCTGTAAAATATCATTAATGATTGTATCAAGAGATCCGTCTTCTTTGATCAAAATCCATTGAATTCTTTTATCCGCGCGAAACCATGTCAATTGCCGCTTGGCAAAACGGCGCGTATTTAATTTCATCATCTCCCGAGATTTCTCAATATCAAGATCCCCTTTTAAATAACCCAAAACTTCTTTGATCCCGATCATCCCTTGCGCTGTCTTACTTAAAGATAATTTCTGGATATTCTCTATTTCTTTAACAAGCCCCAGATCGAACATCTCATCAACCCTTTTATTGATCCGCTCATAAAGGACCTGCCGATCGCTATTTAATCCAAAGATCTTAATATCAAACTTTCCCCAAAGACCGATCTTCTTTTTTTGTAATTGCGAGATCGGCGTTTTATTAACTTCATAAACTTCCAAGGCGCGAACAACTCGGCGCAGATCATTAGCATGGATCTTGGCTGCCGCCTTTGGATCACATTTCATTAACTGTTCATATAAATATTGATTGCCCTTAAGAGCCGCGATCTCTTTTAATTTCTCACGTAAGCCCGCATCCTCACCATTCTCATCGAATATTCCATCCAGAAGGACTTTCACATACATCCCGCTTCCGCCAACCACAATGGGAGTCTTGCCTTTTTTATGGATCTTATCGATACATCCGATCGCAAGCTCATTAAAGCGCGCAACATTAAAATCATCTTCGATGGAAACAATATCCATCAAATGATGCGGGATCTTTTTCGAATATGCGGCTGGGATCTTGTTATTTGCAATTGAGATCTCCCTATACACCTGCATGGCATCACAGGAAATGATCTCACCATTGATCCTCTGCGCGAGAAGAAACGCCACTTCAGACTTACCGATAGCGGTCGGGCCAACTATAAAAATGATTTTCTTTTGATCCATCAGTAAATTAAGGGAAGATCTGAGCGGGATAACCTTGACCAGCTAATTTTATCTTTAACTCTTTGGCCTGATTCAATAACGCCAGCTGTCCAACACGGACACGATAAAGTTTTCTATTTTGTTCATCAACCGATTCAACAATATAAGAATATTCTTTTTTTTCTTTTAATTCATTCATCAAAGTCTCCGCCCGAGAC
>CAYGEE010000092.1:0-8468 GCA_964348765.1 uncultured Planctomycetales bacterium
ATTATGGCGACAAAGCTAACGGATGAACATGCACAAGCTCATAATGTTAAAATTAATTTTAATGAGAAGAATAAAAGCATTCTGAAATATACCAACGTCACTCATAGATTATATGAGAATCAGGTCCATCTCATTTTAAACGGAACTGTGAAAAGATCTTTCGGAGGTTTTTCATCAAGAGTTATAGTCGAGGCAAAATCTATGAATAAGGAAGGACAGATTGTAGCTGAGGAAAAGGAAAAAATGCTCCTCCATAGATCTGGCGGGCGAATAAATAGACGACAGGAAGCTTCATTTTTTATTTAAATCCTTGATAATCCTGATATCTCTGCATGTACTTTGGAGCTTCAATGAGCATAAGCTTCAATTCTTAATAAGTCGCCAGCGTTGAGAGCTGCGATAGACCAAATCACCTTGATTATCCCAAATGGCCAAACTACTTGGAGGAATCCATAACTGGATGCGAGGACACACGCAACAGTAAACGCCAGAATAAAGAATCGATAGCGTTTTCTCAATGCCTAGCACACCAGCATGGCTGTAACGGCAAATAAGCCAGAAAAAAATTCGCGGCCAAAAACCAAATTCGAAAACCAATTCCCACCTTTACTTGTTTAATTTTTTGAATATAATGGAAGTAATAATAATCTTTAACAAATCTTTAACATGGGCACTTTGAATAAATCTTCAGGAAAAGTTTTAGCTGTTTTTTTGATCATTGGGGCGATCCTTCTAGTTTCGCTGACGGCGATTTCTTTTTTCTTTTTTCAAATGGAAACAGAAAAAAGAAAATTGACGGAAGTTGATCTTAAGAACAGCCGGGTTGTTGAGAAAAAATATGAGAATGAGATCAAGGACCTTAAGAAGCAGAATTTTCTGCTTCAGGAAAAAAACAAGGAAGCTGATGATAAGATCAATGGTTTGATGGACGAGATCGATCTGGAAGCCGGATTAAGGAATGAAGTGAAGGCGGAGAACCTTTCTTTAAAGGAGAAATATGAGGCGGGAGTAAAGGCAAAAGAAGAATTATCTGCACAATTAAAGGTTGTTCAGCAAAAGATTGCAGGTCTCGAGGATCAGTTGAAGGAACAGCTGAGTATAAATAAGAAAATCATGGATGCTGCTGCGGAAAGTGCAAAGAATTCTGCGGTGAATATTAACGATCCGAGTGTTCCGTCCCCAACATTTAAAGATGAAGTTACTGCTGGCCTCTTAGCTGATAAGTCAAAGATTGTTCGATTAGATGACATCATTGTGTCCCCGCAAGCCAAAAAAGAAGCGGAAGATCTTTTAAAAAAGTCTGAAGGCCGCATCTTAAGTGTTGATGCAGAAACAGAATTTGTGATCATTAATTTAGGTTCAAAAAATGATGTTGATGTCGGAATGATGATGAGTGTTTATCGTGGGAGCGAATACCTTGGGGATATTAAGATCACACGTGTGCAGCCGGAGATGTCTGCCGCGGATCTGATCCCTCCATTTTCCAGTCGAACTGTCCGCAAGAATGATCAAGTCGTTATTAAAAAAGAATGATTATTAAAGTTTCTCCCGTCTTAAAACTGCAAGGTTCGGTCGAGCTTCCTGCTTCGAAGTCCTATTCTATTCGTGCGTTTATGATCGCTGCTTGTGGAGGAAATTCTGTGATCATTGCCCCATCCGATTGTGATGATGCCCTTGTTGCAAGGGATATTGCAGGATTCTTTGGAGCGAAGGTCGTTCGTTCTGGAAAGAATAGTTGGAAAGTTCTTGCAGCAAAGAAAATTATTTCTCAGAGTGCTTTGAACATTAACGTCGGAGAATCAGGAACAGTTCTGCGATTTATTCTTCCGCTCTTGGGAGTTCACGCTCAGAGATCAATCGTTTCAGGAAAGGGGACATTAAACGGCCGGCCGAATTTTCATTTAATAGCTACTCTTCGAGAGATGGGAATGGATATCAGCGGCTCAGGGAAAAAAGAAAGTATTCCGATTAAGATCGGGCCCAGCGAAATAAAGGGAGGGAGTTTCAATATTGATGGCAGCTTAAGTTCTCAATTTATTTCTGCCCTTCTTATCGCTTGCCCTCAGATCAAGGAGGATACATTCTTAAAGATCACAGGGCGGAAAATTGTTTCTTCCGATTATATTACTATGACCCGGCAAGTACTAAAGCGGACTGGAATCATTATTCGTAGTAAAGGTTTGCGTCAATATAAGATAAGTGGAGGGCAAAGATTTCAAGGTTTGAAAGATTTTCATGTTCCGTCGGATTATGGGTTGGCCGCATTTTTAATGGCTTGTGGAGCTTTGGTGAAATCGAAAATTACTTTGAACGGGTATTTTGATGATCAGCTGATCCAGGCTGACGGAAGGATCTTAGATCTTTTAAAGCGAATGAGTATTAACTTTAAAAGAACGTCATCTGCAATAAAAATGGAAGGACCATTTACGATCAAGGGAGGGGTATTTTCTCTGAAAGATTGCCCTGATCTTGTTCCGATCATGGCTGTTCTTGCGCTTTTTGCGCATGGTAAAACAAAACTAATAGATATTGCGCATGCACGGGTTAAGGAATCGGACAGATTGGGCGATCTGGCAAGAGAATTGCGAAAAGTCGGTGCGCATATTGTTGATAGCAAGAACAGTTTAACGATATTTCCAAAATCCCAGTATAAGAAGAATTGTCTATTGGATCCGCATCATGACCATCGTTTGGCGATGGCTTTTACTGTTCTGGGATTAAAAATTCCTGTGCAGGTTAAAGATATTGGCTGTATTAGTAAATCCTATCCTAAATTCCTCGCTGATTTTAAATCTCTAGGTGGTAAAGCCGTTTCTTAATGAAACAAAGTAGTTAGGGGACGCATTTTTTGCATTTTTCTTTGCTTTTAGGCTCATCTTTAGGCATAAAAAAGGCTGTTACTAATAAGGTTATGTCATTTTTGTTCTAGGATATTTTGTGTTCGCACTTCGTACTTTTAAAAATCGGTTGACAGGCATTTTTTTTTCATATAGTATGAAACCCGTAATTTTGAATTGTTAATAATTGTCATTTAGCAATTTTAAAAATTTCTTATCCCAAAGGAATTCTTCATGTTGCAGAAAATCGCTAAACTCTTTAAGAAATTCAGCAACTATATTATGGGGCTTTTCTCCAATGATATTGGTATCGATTTGGGGACAGCAAATACGTTGGTTTATGTAAGAGGCGAAGGGATCGTTCTTTCAGAGCCTTCGGTTGTTGCGATCGAAAAAGATACGAATCGCGTTGTTGCTGTTGGGGATGAAGCAAAGCGAATGCTTGGCCGGACCCCTGGGAATATTATTGCGATCCGTCCGATGAAAGATGGTGTTATTTCTGATTTTGAAGTTACAGAAGCGATGCTTAAATATTTCATTAAGAAAGTTCATAAACGGAAAAAATTCTTAAGTCCAGCGATGATCATTGCAATACCTTCGGGGATTACTGCGGTTGAAAAACGTGCTGTAAGGGATTCTGGAGAGCGTGCGGGTGCTCGTAGTGTTGAACTTATCGAAGAACCTAAAGCAGCGGCTCTTGGCGTTGGATTGCCGGTTGAAGAACCAGCTGGGAATATGATCATTGACGTTGGCGGTGGAACGACAGAATTCGCGGTCATTTCTTTAGGCGGGATCGTTTATGCTAAATCGATCCGTATCGCCGGGGATGAGTTAGATGAGGCGATCGTTGAATATTTAAGGAAAACTTATAATCTAATGATTGGTGAACGTACTTCTGAAGAGATCAAGATCCGCATCGGAAGTGCTTATCCTTTAGAAGAAGAATTGAATATGGATGTTCGAGGACGAGATCTTATTTCTGGGCTGCCTAAAACGATCAATATTACTTCTGTGGAAATTCGCGAAGCTTTACACGACCCTGTCCAGGCTATTGTTGATGCGTCAAAAACAACGCTTGAGCAAACACCTCCAGAACTTGCGGCTGACTTGATCGATCGAGGTATTGTTATGGCTGGCGGTGGAGCGTTATTGCGCGGGCTTGATAAGCGGATCGCTGAAGAAACAGGTTTGCCGGTTCATGTTGCAGATGATCCTCTTACGGCTGTTGTTATGGGAACTGGAATGATGCTCAATATGGCTCCTCGATTACGCCGGAGAATGCTTGTTCCAGCGAAGCTTGATTTTTAGTCTAAAATTTCTATTTAGCCCTATCATTTCCTCGATGTGTTTAAAATAAAGCAAAAGAATTTAATCTATCTCGGTATTCTTATCCTCGCTTTTTTCACCTTCTATAGCCGTTCTAATTTTTTCTATCCTTTTAAATTTAATATCGTTGAAATTGTTTCAGGGCCTATTCGATTTCTTTCCTCGCCATTATTAGAGATGAAAAAGATCATTTATTATCATCGGATTTTTGATGAATATCGCAGATTAAATAAGGAAGTTAGTTTTTTGAAGGCTCAGATAGCCGGGATGGAAGAAGTTATTCAGGAAAATAAAAGGCTTGTGGATGTTCTGGATTTTAAACGAAAGTCGGTTTTTTCCTCAGTACTTGCCAATGTGATCGCTCGAAATCCTTCTTTCTGGAATTCTGTTATTATTATCGATAAAGGACGTCGGGATGGGATCAAAGAAGGATTGCCTGTCATTAATTCTTTTGGGGTCGTTGGAAAAGTCTTCGAAGTTGGTGAACGAGCGAGTAAGATCATTCTTCTTACGGATTCTCAGTTTAGTGTTGCGGCGCTGGTCCAACGTTCACGTGAGACGGTCTTGGTAACGGGTTCGTTGGATGGCACTTGTCGATTGCGTTTTATTAAAGAGAATTCTGATATTCAAATGGGAGATAAACTGATCACGTCGAAGTTAAGCACTTCATTTCCAGAAGGATTGCTTATCGGTGAGGTGGACAATCTCACTGAGGATGCCAATGGCCAGCAGCAGAATGTTAGTATTCATCCGACAGTTACTTTCTCACAATTAGAAGAAGTTTTGGTTATTCTTAAATAATAAATCCTTTATTCTATGCGTCAAATTTCTTTCATTGTTGTTTTTGTTTTTCTGGCATTTTTTGTTGAGTATTTTGTTTTCTTGAATATCGCACCATGGCTAAGGCCGAATTTGATCCTTTTGGTCACGATGTTCTTTACGTTGTCGTTAGGGATCCGTTATGGCCTTTTAACGGCGGTGCTGGGGGGATTGCTAAGAGATAGTTTTGGCTTGGGATTCTTGGGTGTTAATATTTTTACTTTGATGTTCTGCGCTTACGCGACAACTTTATTGAGAAAACATATCTATATTATCAGCGTGCAGTGGTTTCGAGTGATCTTAGTGATGTCTGTTGGTGTCTTACATGTTTTGATCAATTTTTTTCTGTTGTTAATGTTAAAACATGTTGAACAAGGTGAGCCGTTAGGGTTGATCTATTTTTCTGAGATCGCCACGACTATTTTAGTAACATCCATAACTTTTGATCTCTTAAGAAAATGCGTATCAAAATTCTTCGTGTTATAGTTGGGATCTTCTTTGTCGCGATCTTAGTTGCCCTGTTTTATTTGCAGGTCATTCGGGGAGATTATTATTTTAGATTAAGTTCGAATAATCGTATTCGTGTGATCCCCTTACAAGGTGTTCGCGGCCTTATTAAAGATCGAAATGGTGTCATTCTTGCGGATAATCATCATAGTTTCGATGTGATGATCGTTCCGCAGGAGTTAAAAGACCCCAATGAGGTCTTTTCTTTTTTAGGTAAAGATCTAAATATCGCCCCGAATGTTCTGGCTGGTCGTTATGGCCGACGGAAGATGACGCCTTTTGCCCCGGTTCTGGTCGCTGAGAATATCACGCGGGAACAGGCGATCACGCTTGAGGAGAATCAATATCTTTTTCCGGCGATATTGATCGAGGATAGTTTCCGCAGGGTTTATCCGCAGGGACGAGACAGTGCTCATGTTTTGGGGTATGTGAGCAAGATCAATGATTCAAGATTAGAGGACTTAAAAGAATATGGATATTCCATGGGCAGCCTTATAGGGTATTCTGGAGTTGAAGAATATTATGATCCTTATTTGCAGGGGGTCGGGGGAGGTGTTCAGATCGAAGTTAATAGCCGCGGTAGGCAGGTTCGTTTGCTTGGGATCAAGGAGCCGGGGAAAGGGCAGGATATTACTTTAGCGGTCGATAGCCGGATCCAAAAGGTTTCAGCAGATCTGCTTGCTGAAAATAAGGGGGCTATTGTTGTTATGGATATGGATTCCGGAGAGATCTTGGGGTTATCAAGTTCACCTGGATTTGATCCAAATATTTTTTCTCAACAGTCTAATTTGGAGATCTCAAAATTATTTGTTAACCCTCAGTCACCGCTAATTAATCGGGTTATTCATGGAGCTTTTCCCCCGGGGTCTGTCTTTAAGATCGTAGTGAGTTTATGCGCGTTGGAAAGTAAGAAAATAAATTCTTATACGAGATTCATATGTGATGGGTTTTATGAAGTTGGTGGAACAAAATTCGGTTGTACTCATAACCATGGCAGCCAGAATATGATCGAAGCGATCGCGCATTCTTGCAATGTTTATTTTTATCATGCAGGAAAGATCTTGGGTTCGGAAATGCTTTCTGAATATGCACATCTTCTCGGGCTGGGCAGAAAAACGCAAATTGATCTTCCATCCGAAGATGCGGGGTTTGTTCCGAATTCAAAAATGAGCTTGATCGAGCGGAAGAGACGTTGGTATCTGGGAGACACCTTGAATTTTTCTATTGGACAGGGAGAGATGCAGTCAACGCCTTTGCAGTTGACTTTAATGATGTCGATTATCGCAAACGATGGAAAGGTTGTTCATCCGCATGTGGTAAAAGCGATCGGTTATAGTGAGGTTGATAAATTTCATGATGTTAAGAAATTATCATTTGATCCGGAAGATTTAAGTATTATAAAAAAAGGAATGCGGGCTGCTGTTACTGATCCTGAAGGAACAGCTCATATTTTGGATATTGAAGGGCTTAGTATTGCAGGAAAAACAGGGACGGCACAGGCGGCTAAGAATCAACCCAATCATGCGTGGTTTGCCGGGTATTTAAAGACAACAAAAAAGCATATTGCTTTTTGTGTTTTGTTGGAGAATGGCGGATCAAGTTATAATTCATGTTTGTTGGCTAAAGAACTTATTCTCTTTATGCAGAGGGAGAAAATAATTTAGTGTTATTGAAGAGATATAATCATTAACGCTGTGTGCGAATTTTTTATTTATTTTTATATTTCCTTGTCCCCGCGAAAGCGGGGATCTAGATTCCCGCTTTCGCGGGAATGACACGGTAAAAATCGCACACAGCGTCAATAATTATTCATCGGGTTAATTTATGAAAAAAGAGATAGAAAAAAAGATATGGTTTTTTACGATATTAGTGATCGTCTTTGGGCTTGTCGCGCTTTATAGTGCGTCGTTTGATAATGTTCGTGTTTCTCAGAAGGTTTTTTTTGATCAGGTTTTATGCGCAGTAGCGGGAGTTGTTGTTATGTATCTTTGCAGTCTTATCAGCTATCGAAAATGGTATGATGGGGCTTATGCCTTTTATGTGGTCATGTTCATTGTTTTGCTGGGCGTTTTGATCGCCGGTCGTCATGCTCTGGGGGCAAGAAGATGGCTTGAGGTGGGGACTTTAAGTTTTCAGCCTTCGGAGTTTGCAAAGATCGCTTTGATCTTGACTTTGGCTCGATATTTAAGCAATCGACGGCCAATGTTGTCGTTTGATTTTAGGAGCCGTTTAACAGTCCTTGTGAAAGAATTGATCATACCATTTTGTTTTACGTGCGGACTGATGTTTTGGATCTTTAAACAACCGGATCTTGGGAGTGCGCTTTTATTGTTTGCGATCTTTCTTGTGATGGTCTTTGTGAATGATCTGGAAATGAGGTTTTTTGTTGGTTTTATTTCGGTGAGTGTTTTTTTAATGCCTTTTGCTTGGCATGTTCTGAAGTCATATCAGAAAGATCGGTTGCTGGTTTTTTTAAACCCTAATAAAGACCCGTTGGGAGCCGGGTATACGATCATCCAATCAAAGATCGCCGTCGGATCGGGGCAGTTATTGGGTAAAGGTTGGCTGGCTGGGACTCAAAATCAGCTAAATTTCTTGCCGGAAAGGCATACAGATTTTATTTTTTCGGTGATCGCTGAAGAGTGGGGATTCTTGGGCGTTTTATTTCTGTTGGTGTGTTATTTTTATATTATTCATTTGGGAATGAATATTGCTGCATCCACGAAAGATCGATTCGGCGCCTTGCTGGCTGTTGGGCTTGTTTCGATATTGGCAGTTCAAGTGATCGTTAATATCGGAATGGTGATCGGGATCCTTCCGATCGTAGGGTTAACGTTGCCTTTTGTAAGCTACGGCCGGTCATCCTTTTTGGTTTTTATGATCATGTTGGGGATCCTTCTTAATATTAATAGAAAGAGCATTTCTTTATAAAGGAGTGTTCATAATTATTGTATAAGATTAATTCTAATAGTAATAAGT
>CAYGEE010000093.1:0-8391 GCA_964348765.1 uncultured Planctomycetales bacterium
GAAGGTAGCCGCCCCAGGCCCGCGCCCCGGCTAAGACAAGCGGCGAGGCGATAAAGATCGTTGAGTACGCACCGCAAGAAAATCCAATGAGAAGACAAAGTGCGAATGTATTTAAAACTGATCCGCCAAATAAGAATAGCGAGATGACAGTTAGAAGTGTTACCCCTGCTGTTAATATTGTTCGCCCTAAGGTTTGGTTGATGCTCAAATTGATGATTTCGGATAAGTTCTTATTCTTTGGATTTGCCATGTTCTCTCGTACTCTGTCATAAGTAACGATCGTGTCGCTAATTGAGTATCCTGCGATCGTTAAGAGCGCTGTGACGACCAAGAGATCGATCTGGCGTCCGAGCATCACGGTGATCCCTGCCGCCATAATAACGTCATGCAAAAGAGCGATGACCCCAGCGATGGCAAAATCAAAATGCCGAAATCGGAAGGCGATATAAATCAAGATCCCTACTAAAGAAAGGACGATCGCAGCTAGAGCTTTGATCCTTAAGTTATGCCCGACAACTGGGCCGACTTTTTCAATGCGCATGACTTCGAATTTATTATCAGCCATTTTTGTTTTGAAAACTTCTGTGATTTTGTTGAACGTGTCTTCGT
Source organism: uncultured Planctomycetales bacterium (assembly GCA_964348765.1). Lineage (GTDB taxonomy): Bacteria > Omnitrophota > Gorgyraeia > Zapsychrales > Zapsychraceae > CAYGEE01. The sequence goes on from CAYGEE010000093.1 coordinate 610, forward strand.
TCGAACGAAGCATAATGATCTCAGGAGTTTTTTCAAACTGTTGAATGATAACATCCTCGATGCCAGCTTCTTTGATGTGTTTTCGAAGATTCTCAGAATAAACAGCTCTTTCGAATTTATATTCTTGGACTTGTCCACCTGTAAAATCGATCCCGTACGCGGAATTATTTTTGAGAACGATCGTGGCAATGCTTCCGATTGTTAAGATCACGGAAAAAGCAAAGAACCACATTCTTTTTGAAATAAAATCGATCTTGGGATTTTGGAATAAATGCAACATGGGCAATGTTTTGATCAATTTAAAATGTAGCAATAGATCAAGCATTGTTTTTGTTGCTGTGATCGCTGTGAATAAGCTTGTGACAATACCGATGGCCAGGGTAACGGCAAATCCTTTGATGGGGCCGGACCCGAATTGATACAAAATAAATGACGCGAGTAACGAGGTGATGTGCGAATCAAAGATCGCGGCGAAGGCGCGATTAAATCCTGTATTGATCGCTGCCGATAGCGGACGGCCATTTGCTAATTCTTCCCGGATCCGTTCATTGATAAGGACGTTTGCGTCAACTGCCATGCCAAGAGTTAAGATGATCCCCGCAATTCCGGGTAATGTTAGCGTGATTTGTGAGCCGGGCAAAAGAACGTTAAGCAGGCCCATAACACCTAAGATGATCAGCATGTTGATGGCTAAAGCGATATCGGCAATAATTCCGGAGAAAAGATAATAAATGGCCATAAAGATAAAGACAAGTCCAGCTCCGATCATTGAAGCACGTATTCCCGCCTGGATAGAATCTTGTCCTAAAAGTGGGCCGATGGTCCTTTCTTCTTCGACATGCATTGGCGCTGGAAGCGCACCGGAGCGAAGTGCTAATGCTAAAAGAGATGCTTCGTCAAATGTGAATTGTCCTGAAATTTGAGCATCTCCGCCTAAAATTGCTTCGTTGATATTGGGAGCGGAAAGAACGTCATCATCAAGAACGATCGCCAGCCTTCTTCCCACATTATTTTGAGTGACGCTAGCAAATGATTTTGCTCCTTCACCATTGAATTTCAAAGAGATCATCGGCTGACCCATTCCAGTTGAATCAAAGTTCACGAGAGCATCCGCGACAGTTTCGCCTTTGACGACGACGGTTTCTTCAAGTAAAAAGGGCAGATCATTTTCCTGGTGTGAATATCTAAGAAGAAATCCCTTCGGGACATTTCCCGCGATCGCCGCTTGAAGTTTTGCGTCATCATTACTGACTAAATAAAACTCTAATTGCGCGACGCGTCCGATCATGGCGAGTGCTTTTTCACGATCGGTCACACCCGGCAATTGCAGAAGGATCTGGTTTTCACCTTGACGCTGGAGCACTGTTTCACCGACACCCATTCCATCGATACGGTTGCGTAAGATCTCAATGGCTTTTAAGACCGCGTCGTTTCTGGAGCTTTCTTTTAATTTCTCCGTTTCAACTTTTAGGACAAGATGCATTCCGCCTTTTAGGTCAAGCCCGAGATTGATATGCTTTTCAAGTGGAAAAGTAAAATAGAGTGATACCAGGGTAACTCCAATAACTAGGAGTAATCGATTCCTTAAACTCTTGTTCATGATGTTCCTTTCATCTCTTTTTAGGGATTATTTCACTCGTCCTATTTAAATGACTATGATGACGGCTATAAGAAAAATAAACTATTAAACCAATGGCCAGCCAAATAGCAAGCCTAAACCATGTTTCGGCATCTAATGCGCTCATCATGGAAAAGCATACCACGATTCCTAGAATTGGAAAGAGCGGCACGCACGGGCTGCGGTAAGGCCGATGTAGTTTTGGTTGTGTTCGACGTAGGATCAGGACTCCAGCACAGACGAGGACGAACGCTAACAGTGTTCCAATACTTGTCATGTGTCCTAGTTTCGAGATGGGAAAGAATCCCGCGAAAATACTTATAAAGACCATGAAGATCAAATTTGATCGCCACGGTGTTTTCCATTTCGGATGGATCTCTGAGAAAACAGCCGGCAGCAATCCATCGCGTGACATGGCGTAAAATACTCGTGATTGACCGAGCAAAAGAACCAAAATAACTGACGTAAAACCGCTGATGATCCCGAATTTAATTAAAAATTGTAACCATGGATACGGCGTCAAATTAATAGCGGTTGCCACAGGAGCGGCGTCTCCTTGCATTGCTTTATAATTGACCATTCCTGTTAGAACAAATGCGAAAAGAAGATATAAAATCGTACAGATCACAAGCGATCCAATGATCCCGATGGGAACATCTCTTTGCGGATTTTTTGATTCCTGCGCCGCGGTTGAAACTGTGTCAAAACCGATATACGCAAAAAAGATAACTCCGGCGGCGCGCATGATGCCGCTAATGCCGAATTCACCGAATTTTCCCGTGTTTGGCGGAATGAATGGCGTGTAATTATCCCAATGAATATAGTGAAATCCAACACTGATAAAGATGAGTACGATGGCGACTTTTAAGACGACGATGACGGCGTTAACGCGTGACGATTGCTGAATACCGAGCATTAAGAGTATCGAGATCATGATGATAATAAAGATCGCCGGAAGATTGATGATCCCGACACCTTCCATTCCGTTGGGTAATGTGATCGTGTCAAAAGGGCAAGCCATGAATTGAGCGGGTAAATAAATTCCAAAATCATTGAGAAATGACGCGACGTATCTTGACCAGCTCACGGCGACAACTGCGGAGGCGACGGCGTATTCCAGAACAAGGTCCCAGCCGATGATCCAAGCCATTAATTCTCCCATCGTGGCGTAAGCGTAAGTATAGGCGCTTCCAGAAACAGGGATCATTGATGCTAACTCGCTATAGCACATTCCGGCAAAGGCGCAGCCGATCGCCGCAACGACAAATGATAAGAGGACTGCCGGACCGGCATTTTCTGCGGCAGCGATCCCTGTTAAGGAAAAAAGACCGGCGCCGATGATCGCACCTATTCCTAGAGCAATCAAACTTTTCGGTCCCAATGTTCTTTTTAACGTGTGTTCGCCGGCTTGAGATTCGATCGTGAGAGTATTAACCGGTTTTGTGGCAAAAAGGTTCATAGAATGTTTTTTTATTTATCCCTTGTCGCAATATTTAAATTTTTTACACCCGATTCTTTTAGTGAATCAATAACACTGACGATCTCTTGAAAACGGCATGCTTGGTCAGCAGAGACAATAACTTGAGTGCTCGGGTCTTTTTTTAATAATACATCAATTTTTTTCTTTAACTCTTTATTTGTTACTATTTTATTCTCGAGATAAACGATCCCTTCTCCGGTGATCGTAATGGCGATCTGTTTAGGGTCTTCCAGGGAATCTTTATTTAACGCGGTCGGTAATTTGACAGAGATGCTGTTTTGCGTGATCAAAGGGGTCGCGATCATGAAAATGATCAAAAGAACTAAGATCACGTCGGTAAACGGCGTGATGTTGATCTCGGTCATTAAGCTTTGCGATCGATATTTTCGTATCACTTATGCTTAACCTTTTTTTGTCCTCGAAGAAGTCCGGATATTTCGGAGGCGCATAATTCCATGTCCATGACAAATCTGTTGATCCGTTTGATGAAATAATTATTTGCCATAACGGCCGGGATCGAGACAAATAATCCGGCGGCGGTGCAAACTAAGGCTTCTGAGACTCCCCGAATAACGACGTTGATCCCTCCCGACTGCAGATGTGTGATATCTTGAAAAGCTTGCATGATCCCCCAGACTGTTCCCAAGAGGCCTACGTAAACCGCGGTGCTTCCGATTGTCCCGACGATCGCGGTGAATTTCTCTAGTTTATCCGCTTCAATGATCGTTTCGCGTTCCATGGCTTCCGAGATCTCTTTTTCATCGAGATGTGATGCATTAAGGCCTGCCGCGGCGACCGCGGAAAAAGGGCTTTGTGTTTGATCGCAGATAGTGACCGCTTTTTTAATGTCGCCTTTTTCGATCTCGTTTTTGATCGATCTCATGAAAGGAGCTCTTAAGGCTTTAGAGATTTTTTGATAATGAAAAAATCTTTCAAAAATGATCGTTGCGGAAAGGATCGAATAAATGATCAATAAATACATGACCGGCCCGCCGATCCTGATCGCCCCTAAAAGTGTAAAATCACCAAACATAGATGTCCTTTTTTATTAAAATCGTTTAATTGTTAATGTCGAGTGTGAGTCAGTAAAACAGCGTTTTTTAGTTCTTGTGGGTCGGCATGGTTGGTGTCTAGTTCTAGTTCTGGGTTTTGTTGTTGGATCCCAACAAAAACGACACCTAAAACTAAACACCAACGTTACCGATACCTCCAACGATAGCTAATCAGTCTTAACGCTCAAGTTGGGATAGATTATAGCTAGAAAATGCTTTTCATTTCAATATAAATCGTACGTTTTTATAAAATAACATAATGTGTTATGATCCGACAATTTCTCCTTTTAATGCGTGCGGTGTCGCGGAAAGGATTTTGACTTTTACAAATTGATTTTCCTTATAATCGCCCAGCGGTAGGATCACAAGCTTGTTGTCATCTGTGCGCCCGGGCCAATAATCGGTGACTTTTTTGCTGGTCGGCAGTTCGATCAAAATTTCGAGCTCTTTTCCTATCTGGGCGGAATTTTTCTTCAAGGTGATATCTTTTTGGATGTCGTTAAGGATCATGATCCGTTCTGTTTTGATCGCTTCTGGAACATCGTCAGGATATTTTTTGGATGCGACCGTTCCTTGGCGTTCTGAGTATTTAAACATGAACGCTGAATCGAATTCTACTTCTTTGATGACTTTTAATGTATCTTCAAATTCCGCATCCGTTTCCGTCGGAAATCCGACGATGACATCGGTTGTCAACGCGATCTCTGGATTGATCTTTCGAACTTTTGCGGCGAGCGCTAGGAATTCTTCTTGAGTGTAAGTCCGGTTCATCAAATCCAACACACGATTATTTCCCGCTTGTAAAGGCAAATGGATATTTTTGCAGACTTTTGGGTTATTGGCGACAACATGAATTAAGGAATCCGGGAAATCCTTCGGATGTGGAGATGTGAAACGGATACGTTTGATCCCCTCGACTTTTGAGATTGCTTCGAGTAGGTCGGCAAAATCAAAATCTGTGTCATTGCGAACGACCGAAGGGAGTGCGGCAATCTTATGAGATTGCTTCGTCGTTTCACTCCTCGCAATGACACTAAGATCATAATGATAGGAATTAACATTTTGTCCCAAAAGTGTCACTTGCTGGAATCCTTGATCCGCCAAAAGTTTCACTTCCTCCAAAACATTCTCCGGCGCCCGGCTGCGTTCTCGCCCGCGAGTATAAGGAACAACGCAAAATGTGCAGAAATTATTACAGCCACGAGAAATCGCGATCCAGGCATTGACCCCTTCTTGTTTGGGGAAAACGTCCGAATAGGTTTCATATTCGGATAATGTTAGATCAAACGGTCTATTTGTAGGGGCGGGTTCAGAACCCGCCCTTACGTTCATATCACCGGCGAAACATTCTTCAATCAATCGCGGCAATTTCTTATAAGAATCCGGCCCAGCGATAAAATCGATATTTAATTTCTTATTTTCAAACAATTCCGTCCGCAAATTCGTCGCCATGCACCCTAAGATCCCGATCTTAACCGGCTCGCTCTTGCCCTTACGTTCCTTATGTCGAATATCATGGATCCTTCCATAAGCCTTCTGATGCGCATTCTCCCGGATCGCACAAGTATTGAGCATAATAATATCCGCCTCATCCTCATCGATGACAAAAGAATAATTCTCCTTCGTCAAAATCGATTTAACGAGCTCGGTGTCGTAACTGTTCATCTGACAGCCGTAGGTTTCGATGAAGATATTTTTTTTGGTATCGATAATCATAAATTAAATATACGTTTTATTTTCTTCGCAATCTTCTCGCAAGCCGCATCAATGTTGGGGGTCCATTTAAAATAGCTTACTCCATCGCTAAGGTCCAGTGGTCTATACGTCATTGTTTCCAAATGGTTATTTCCCGAATATATTTCAATTTTTGTAGATTCAAGTTCACGGTTTACTAAATTAAATTCTACAATTCTTAATTCTATGTCAGGGTCATTGTTATACTTGAGGCCTTTGGCAATCAGTTTATTTCCTAGGATATGAATGAATCTAGTCAATAGATATGGACTAAAATGATTTGGATATTCTGTTTTGAGACTTTTTGACTGAGTAATCTCAAACGTATTGACTGGTAGCTCAATAGTGCTGTCCGCTTTTAATGTCGAGACAGTAGTTTTGATGTAGCCGGAACATCCTGCAACAAAGAGAAGACCAAGAAATAATACCAAGGCTTTATTAGTGTTCCAATTATTCAAAAATGAATTCTCCATAGAAGTTTAAAAAAATTGTATAAAATTGTAGACGTTTTATTCAACATTCTCAGCGCCAATCATTTATACCACAAATTCTCCACCCCGCAACGGATTTGTCGGTGAGAATTGAAATTTTGATATTATTGAGCTGGTCGTAATTGGTATTTGATGTTTTCTTTTTTTTCTAAAGCGTAAATCACGTCAAACAGGTTTGATGCCGTCGGGTTGCCGTCGGTGCTTAACATGCGCATTAAGCTTTTAGGGTCTTTTTTTGTCAGTTTGGCTAATTGTTCAAAACCGATGATTGCGTTAATATAATCCCGAAGAAGCGCTTTGCCTGTTTTAAGGTCGCCGGCAAGCATACATTCAATGCTTTCGCGAAGCATCCCTTCGCGGAATTTGCGGTCATGTAAGGCTCTGGCCTGAACTGTTTCTTTGAAGTCTCTTGTGATCGCCATATACTTAACCTCGTTTGCGTTTTTTATATTCTTCCCAAAGTTGTGCTGCTTTATCGATATCTTTTTGTTGGCGCTGTTTCGTTCCGCCGCCCAAAAGAATGATCAATGTGTCGCCATCTTTTCCTGCATATACGCGATAGCCCGGGCCCCAATCAATGCGGACTTCCAAAAGAGCGCCTTTGATCGGTTTAAGGTTTGATGTGTTGCCTCCGGCGATGCGGGTCAAATAGGTGTTTACTTTATTTGCCGCATGAGCATCCAGGCTGTCAAACCAGTCAGCGAAAGGATTTCTCCCTTCTTCAGTAATATATTCTTCGACTCTGATCATAAGGTAACATATATGTTACTAGTGTGCAAGTTTAATTTAAGAAGCTTTGGGGGATTTGGTTTAATGCTTTAGGGGAATTAGGGGAATGAGAACGATTTAAATATATACTATTGCAGATAAATTTTCAAGGACGGTATGGTGATCGCAATTGTTTATTAACCTGTCTCTTGTAAAAGCGCCTTTCGCTTTTTATTAAAGGGGGCCAACTCCTTTTAGGAAATTGGCCCCTGATGTTTTTTATTTCGCTGCTGCAGCTTCTGGTGCTTTGGCTGCGATGGCTAAAGGTTTCGGTTCTTTGAGTTCTGTGACTAACAGGCGCACGACGGTTGTTCCGGTATTAACGGCCCAATGTGTTTCGGCGTTGATCCAGACAATATCGCCCACCTTAAGCTCAGCATTCATGACGGTGCCGTCAGGGTGAGAGATCTGCAATTGGCCGCCTTCTTCAACAGCGACAAAATGATCGGGATGCGAATGTTCGGCGATCTTTTGTCCGGGCTGGAACGTCACTTCCATGACACGGACACGTTCATTTTCGAATTTTAATTTATACATATCCGGGGCAACATCTAATGGATCGGCGGCAAACGAAACGCGCCCGATCAAAAACGCTGATAGCAGGGTTAAAGTGATTAGGATGATCTTTTTGTTCATGTA
>CAYGEE010000094.1:0-8353 GCA_964348765.1 uncultured Planctomycetales bacterium
AAACAATAGTGATCCTTTTTGTTCTGACTATTGTTTATGTTCTACTGAAACTTCCTTCGATGGTTTACCGGTCTTATCAATCGAAGTACCCATATTTCCCTTTGATCCCTGTGGTCGGCTTTTTTGATCGGGAAATGTATGACGCGGGGCAGTGGGCTCAAAAGAATACTCAAAAAGATGATCTTTTTCTGGCCGCAAACGGGAAAGGGCAAGCGAAAGGGGATCTGTGTGATGGAAGGTTCCGCAATCATTCTCTGCGCAGTGTTTGGTGTCAAAATGTTAATGGAACTTATGGCGATACCGTTGCGATGCGGGAATGGGCTCGTCGGCAGAATTTATTGGATGTTTATATGAAAATGCCTTTTGTTGAATGGGAGCCCTTGTTGAAACAAGAAAGGGTTGATTATATTTTTTCCTCAAAGTTTATTCAATGGCCCAAAAACTGTGTCAAGGTTTTTGAGAATTCATCCTACATTATTTATAAAATCGTTCCATAGCTGAGTATCTTTATGTTGAAAGCTATCATTTTTGACTTTGATGGCGTTATCTGCGAATCTGTTGAAGTAAAAACAGATGCTTTCCGCCGATTATTTAAGGGTTATCCCGAACATCTCGATGAGATTGTTGCTTTTCACATGCAGAATGGCGGGATGAGCCGGTTTAGGAAATTTGAGATCATTTATAAAGATATTTTAAAGAAGCCTTTGACAGAGGCTCAATCGAAACATTTAGGAGAGAAGTTTACCGAGTATTCTTATCAGGCTGTTCTTGATTCTGATTTTGTCGTGGGTGCGTCTGAATTTCTGAAAAAGAATTATAAGAAATATTTATTGTTCGTGGTTTCAGGGACACCGGAAGATGAGATGATCAGGGTCGTGAATGCGCGCGGGCTTGATCGATATTTTAAAGCTGTTTACGGTTCTCCGCGATTAAAGCATGATCTTATCGGGGAGATCATGGGAAAATATCATTTGAAGCCTTACGAGGTGATCTTTGTCGGAGATTCGACAACGGATCAAGAGGGCGCTCGTAAATCAGGTGTTGATTTCATTGGACGTGTTCATGCACGATATCCTAGCCCTTTTGGAGAACTTTCAAAAAAAAATATTATAAACGATATTAATGGTCTAGAGCTTTTGTTGTCTAAAAGGGCTATTTGAGATATGTTTGGCCAAGATGAAAAAGAATAAAATCCTTATTGTCGGAGCATCAGGGCTTATCGGACAATCCATAGTCGATGAGTTGGGCCGATCGGTTGATTGGGTTGGGACATCAACACGAAATGACAATGATCAATTAATTTTTTTAGATGTTTTGAATGAAGATTCGCTAGATAAAGTTTTTAAGAAGGTTCAGCCGACGGCAGTTATTCATTGTGCCAATCTAAGAGGCGGGGTTGTCTTTTGTGAAAAGAATCCGGACTTGGCAAGTAAGACGCATTATCAGGCTACGTGCCGAGTTGGTGAATATTGTTTGAAGTATCATTCGAGGTTCCTTTATATTTCGACGGAGTGCGTTTTCGATGGAAAAAAAGAGAGTTATATTGAGTCTGATCCTTTAAGTCCGATCAATGTCTATGGCCGATGCAAAGCGGATAGTGAGATCTGGATACAAAAAAATCTCAAGGATCATGTGATCGTTCGAACAATGTCCGTATTCGGCTGGCAGCCGGCAACAACTTCTCCGAATGCGTTGATGAAAGCTTATTTCTCGATCCGAGATAAAGAAAAATTCTTTGTTCCGGCTTACCGTTGGGTGACACCGACTTATGTTCGGGTCTTGGCTCGGGCGATCGTTGAGCTTATTCTTTCATCGTATCAGGGGATCATTCATGTCGCCGGAGAAACTTATATCAGCCGTTACGATTGGGTCGTTCGATCCTGCCAGACTTTGGGTTTAGACACGTCTTATATCCTTCCGCAAAATGAAGTTTCGTCTTTTGATGTTCCTTATCCGATGAAGATCCGGTTGGATACAAAGAAATTCCGATCAGAGTTTAAAACAAAACTTTTAACTCTTTCGGAAGCCTTAGAGCAATTTAAAAAAGATAAATTGAATTATGAAAAGTCAGCCTAAGATCAGCGTAGTGATGACTGTTTTTAACGCAGAGCAGTATTTGCGTGAAGCCATGGATAGTATTTTGGGTCAATCTTTTGCGGACTTTGAATTTATTATTGTTGATAATAAAAGTACAGATGGCTCTGTTGAGATCATCAAGTCTTATTCAGATGAGCGTATCCGCTTGATCGAAAATGCCGTCAATGTGGGGCAAACGAAAGCTTTGAATATCGGGATAGAGCATAGCCGTGCATTTTTGATCGCGCGAATGGATGCGGATGATATTTCTTTTCCACAACGGTTTCAGGTTCAGTATGATTTTCTTAACAAGCATCCGGATATTGCCGTTGTGGGAAGTTTTAGGATCGATATTGATCAGAACGGAAAACAACTTAGGGTCTTTAAAGGGCCGGCAGATCCGATCCGTTTGCGGTGCTGTTTAGCCGGCTCGGGTGATCTGACATACTGGTGCCTTTCTCATCCGACGGTGATGATCCGAAAAGAGGTGCTTGGAGCTGTCGGGTTTTATCGTGAACCTGCGGATTCACCTTTTGGTTTCCCTCAAGATTATGATCTGTGGTCGCGTTTGATCGTAAAGGGGGTTAAGTTCGCGAACATTGGTGAACCGTTATTGAAATACCGCATTGTTCCCCGATCTGAATCCCGAAATGATATGGCTAGGCTTTTAGCCCATCGGTTAAGGATTACTCAGACGAAGATAAAGAGTGTCTTGCCGGATCTTAAGAGTGAAGATGTTTTATCGTTATCTCAGATGCTTGAGTTTCAATTAGTAGAACCTTCTCGGAAACTGCAGAATATTTATGGTCTTTTTGATAAATATTTCGATGCTTTTATGGCGGAACAACGAGATCTGGGGCTTGTTCGTGATCTTCGAGAAAGAATGAAGTTTTACTACTTGCCGGTTGTTTTCTCGAAAGATAAAAAACAGGGAATGGTTAGATTTTTCGATTTTATTGTACGTCGGCCAAGTTTTCTATTAGATTTCAAATTTTATTGTAAGTTCTTGAAAGTCAATATGCTATAATCCTCAAATGTTTTTGAGGAATCAGCTTATTTAACAGTTTTTATTGTTTGGGGGAGAGTTTGATGGAGAAAAGTAATAGTCGGAATAACATTTTTGATCCGCTTGCTGTAAGCGGATTTATATTGATAGCGATTTTCTCTGTTTTATATTTTTTGTTCCATCGGTATTTTGCCCAGATCCATGTGAGTTTGCCGTTCTTGAATTTCCCGATCTTTGTAGGAGAGATGCTTCTTTTTGTATGTGCTGTTCTATTTGCAATGCAATTAAGAAAAAATAAGCAGGCGCTTAACCGGTATGACCTTGTTCTTTTCCTTTATTTAGGTTGGATCGTTTTTCGAGCGATCCAAGGGTACGTTACTTTGGGGCCATTAGCTTTTCGGACAGCTGCATTATTTTATTATCCGCTATTCTTTGTTTTTGGAGCTCGATTTTTCAATAGAAAATATTTTACTCAGCAAGTCATCATTTCGTTACTGCTTTTTGCGATGGGGCTTCTTATTGTTAGGGATTCTTTCTTGAAATATTCGTATTATAATTTGAGTTTTTGTATCCTTTTCTTTGTTCTTTTGTGGAAGACTGAGAACAAGGTTTTTCGATATTTATTCTTGTTTAGCTTGTGTTGTTTTCTGCCAGTTCAAGACTTGCATTGGGGAACACGGTCGCATTTGATAGCGTTTGCTAGCTCGATGATTTTTTTATGGGGAGTTGCTTTTTTCTTTATATTCAGAGGACGGATGCTTTATAAAGTTGGCTTAACGGTCATTGTTCTTATCGTGTTTTTTATTATGTCTCATCAATATGTCAATCGAGCGAAGTTCTTATCGTTGATGAAATTTAAAGAAATGAAAGATTACTTTCTGGAAACTGACAAAGAGATTTCTTTGCGATCGAAATATTATCACATGGAAGATCTGAAGGTGAGCCTCTATAGCGTGGAAAATGAGTCGGTGGTTAAGGATGATCCTGTTAGGACAACGAGTAGCTTTAGTAGGGATGTCTTGTTGGGTAGTTTTAATGATGAGTTCCAATCCGATGAAATGAACGTTCAATCTTTTGTTGAGAAGACCATCAATGAATATGCTTTGTTCGATGAGAAAAACTCTGGGAAGGTTCCTTTGACGGCAGAACAAAAGAACGCCATTTTTAATGATGTTCATGGGATTGCTCAGCAACGATTGGAGAAGATATCTTCTTTAGTAAAACAAATGAGCAATGATGAGAAGAATTCGATAGAAGATATTTCTGGTTTTGCGCGAAAAGAAGTTGATCGTCTTTTGAATGATCTGGCTGGTATTATTAAAAAGAAAATAACGGATCTTTATGCGTCTTTGGCATCGATTCCAGTTGCCAATAATTTGGAAGCAACCCCTCAACACGTTGTGAGCCAAATTGAAGAGAAGATAAAGGATAAGAAAACTGTGGTCCCGGTGAAGGGGTCTAGTAATCTTGAGCCTAAACGAGTTGTGAGTCATGTTCAAGCCAAGATATCGAATGAAAATGTTGAGAATGCAGTGACAGAGTCTAAGCATCAGGAGACTATCAATAATTCTGCTAAGTTTGATTCGAATTTGAAAGCAGCCATCGAGGAGTATTCCGATAAAGTGAACTATTTGGGATTACGGACAGTTGAGGGAGAATATAATAACACGATGTTCCGTCTTCTTATTTGGCGGGATATGTTCCGGGAAATGCGTCAGGAACGCGCATTCTTTGGGGTCAATTGGGGTAAGCCTCAACGATCAAGAAGCATTGAAGTGTTAGGGCAAGCGCTTGGGGAATGGAGCAGGGATGGATGGATCACTCCGCATAATTCGTTTTTACATATGATCTATCGATCCGGTGTTATTGGGGTCATATTTGTTCTGTGTGTTTTTTTTGCGTTCTTTAAATTGGTCGCTCAAGTGATCCGGCAGAAGGATCTTATTGGGATCTTGTCGTGCACGGCTATTATTTATTGGTTGGTATTATCTAATTTTCTTGTCATTTTGGAATTGCCTTATAATGCCATTCCTTTTTGGAGCTTTTTTGGGATCGTTTGGGCTTATGCATTCGCGTTGGACCAACGACCGGTGGCACATGAGTAAAATGGCTAACGCGATCTCCAAAGTGGGTTTCTATTCTTTAGGCATCTGCTGCTTTTTGTATGCGATCTTTGCCAGGTATTTTGCACATCTTCATCTTCAGTTGCCAGGTCTTGATTTTCCTATCTTCGTCGGTGAGATCTTTTTGCTGATCTTTTCGATCTTTTTGATCCTGTATCTTTATGGAAGTTCCTTTAGAATTAATTGGTGGTATCTTGGTTTGTTTGTCTACGTCGTTTGGGTTCTTTATCGGGCTCTGGAAGGTTACTTGGCCTATGGCCCGTTAGCCTTTCGTAACGCGGCGCTTTTTTATTATCCGTTGTTTATTGTCTTTGGATTTCATTTCTTTAAAAAAGAGTATTTTACTCAAAAAATTATTGTGATCCTTCTGAGTGTTTTAACGGTTTCGTTTTTTCTTCGGCCGATGTATCTGAATTATACATATTTCAATTTTTCTTTTTGTGTGATCTTTCTCTTGCTTTTAATGCGTGTGCGGAATTCTTGGGTTAAATATTTGGGATTGATCCTTTGGATTTATCTGCTTGTTAAGCAAATCCCTCTAAATGCTTCAAAATCGGATATTTTGTCATTTGCGGCCTCTGGAGCATTTATTGGTATTTGCATCCTGCTGGGCTGGCTTAAGATGACGGTGCGAATGAAGGTCCTTTTATCATTGCTACTGATCGCTTTAGTGGGCTATTTCTTTGCGACACATATCCAGAAAAAGAGTAATTTGGTGACTTTCTTGACGCCAATGAAGATCTTAGAATATTTTTCTGATAAAGATAAAGCGATCAGATCAAAAGAAGGGTCGTATGTTCGTAAAGAAATCCAAGCGGTGAAATTGTATAACGATGAAGATCAATCATTCTTAAGTGATCAAGCGAAATTTGCTTTTAATAAGACAAAACAGTTTGATTTTGTAAAAGTAGAAATACAAAAAAATATTATTGAGGTCCAAAATGTTTTCGCCGAAGCAACCGCTAAGGTTGTCGCTAATATTGAAGCTCAGAGGAAAGAGGCGCTGACAGATAAAACATATTTGCTGGATCGTGTTTATTTAAAAGAGGCGATCGCGCAGAAGCAGAAGGAGTTTGCTAATAAAGCGAATGCTTTCGTGGATTCTCAACGGGCAGGGATCCTTTCTGATAAGGCATCTCCAACCAGTGAGGTCATATTAAGGGATCTAAAGAAGGCGATCATTGAGATGAGTGAAGGGGACCTTCGGGAATTATGTGCGCAAGTTTTGTTAAGATACAAGGCCGATCAGCAGAAGTTGGGTCACCATCAATCTTTTTCGACAGCAATGAATGAATCATTGATCAATGAAGGGCCGAATTTGTTGTTGACCCGATATGTTGCTCCTGTGCGCGATGTTGAGACCGAATATTATAATATTGCCTTCCGGCTGTTGATCTGGAGTGATATGTTCAGAGAGATGATCGAGAAACGGGCCATTTTTGGTTTAAGCTGGGGCTGGCCTCAGCGATCAAGATCGATCGAGATCGGCGGATTTGCTGACGATGAGTGGACGAGAGATGGTTATATCACGCCGCACAATTCATTTTTGCATATGATCTATCGATCGGGGATCATCGGACTTGGTCTTATTATTTTGTTGTTTTTTTATTTTGTAAAATTAACGAAGTATTTTGTTCTCTGTCGATCGTTGGATGGGATCTTCCTGTGCGGGATATTCCTATATTGGGGGATCATGTCGAATTTCTTGATCATTCTTGAATTTCCTTACACGGCTATCCCAATATGGAGTTTGTTCGGATATACGCTGGCATATCGAGATCAAATCAGTAAGAAATAATGCCGTGTGTGAGTTTTTCCCTTTGTGTCATTGCGAGGAGCTTCAAAGTTTTCATGTAAAAGGCGACGAAGCAATCTTTTTGAATATCTTAAAAGATTGCTTCGCAAAAAGCGCTCGCAATGACACAGAATCTAATAATTCGCACACAGCGTTAAGAAATAATTTTTTGCAAACATTTAAGCGTGATGTTTGCATCTAGCCACAAGCGATTATCCTGTGCGAATATTAATTATTCATAATCAGTATCGTCAAAAAGGAGGGGAGGATTCTGTTGTTGAGGCGGAATCTGAACTTTTAAGAAAGAATCATTGTGAGGTTTTTCTGTATTTGCGCAGCAATGCGGAGGTTGTGAATTGTTCGTTCCTGCAGCGGATCTTTTTGTTATTTGATGTTTTCTGGTCGAGAAAGACATTTAATGATGTTGACCGGATCATTAAGGAATTTAAGCCGGACATTGCTCATTTTCATAATATTTTCTTCGTGATCAGCCCCTCGGCTTATCAGGCGTGTGTAAAGAATTGTGTCCCGGTTGTTCAGACTTTGCATAATTTTCGCCTGCGCTGTTTGAACGGCCTTTTTTTCCGGGATGGGCATCCATGTGAACTATGTTTAAAAGATACGATGACCGCCGGGATCAGGCATCGCTGTTACAAGGATTCTTTTTTGGGTTCTGTGATCATATCAATTCTTCTTCGGTATCATTGGCTGATACGAACATGGATTAAGAGTGTGGATCGTTATGTTGCATTGTCACCATTTAGTTTGGAGAAATTTGTTGAAATGGGCATCCCAAGGGAAAAACTTGTTTTTAAACCGAATTTTGATGTTCGGACAGTTGAACCGAAGGACTCTTCCGGTGATTATGTTTTGTATGTCGGGCGGTTGAGCGAAGAAAAGGGGCCAAGTGTTCTTCTGGAAGCCTGGAAGAAGTTAAAAGGTATTCCTCTTAAGATCATCGGATCAGGTCCGCTGTTAGATTCTTTGCAAAAAGAGTGTCAGTCTCAAGAGATCAAAAATGTTGAGTTCTTGGGACAGATAGACGGCAATAAAACAGATGAATATATTGTTAATTCCAAGATCATTGTTATTCCGTCGGTATGTTATGAGAATTATCCTCATGTTTTGGCGAAGGCGTGGTCGTATCATATCCCTGTTGTTGTCAGCCGTATTGGGAGCTTGGCGTCTATTGTTAATGAGGATGAAACGGGAGTGTTCTTTGAGCCGGACAATGCCGAAGAGCTTGCGTTAAAAGTTGGGCAATTGTATCATGATAAAGATAAATTAAAGAAGATGAGAGATTCTATTAAGAAGTTTTATCATTCTAATTTCTCAGGGAATGAGAATTTTGAT
>CAYGEE010000095.1:0-8104 GCA_964348765.1 uncultured Planctomycetales bacterium
AACCATAAAAATGGAATTCCTATGGTGATTTACTCCTCTACTTGTAATTTTACCCTATGTTCGATTTTGCCAAAGAAGCACTTATCTTCATCACTATAATGAACGGATCCGTAATATCGTGTCTTTCACAAACTGTTGCAATAGAGACTTGAATCTACACCGGTACTACGTCTTATTTATTTCCTTAGGCAATTTATTATCGCTAAAAGGATGCTGGATTAAAATCTTATTATATCTTTCTCGTTCCTTGTTAGCCCATAATTTATCAATCTCATTCAGAAGTTCAACATGTTTTGTAAAGAACAATCTACGAAAATCATTATCCTTATCTCTATGACTTAATTCATAATCAGCAGCCATTGAAGAGGTTAGTTTTGATATAAGCCAATAAAGAAGATCTTTCGAATCGACAGTAGACTTTCGCTCAAGTTCTCGCCCTTTCTCAGTAACAACATAATAATACATCCCATCTATATATTCTACATGAGGATATCCAAAGTCTTGAGGTTCATCAGCAAATAAAATATATTTCTTAGGAGCGTTTATCTTTTGAGCTATTTTATAATATTCTTCCTTAACCGCTTCGATTTCATTTTTCATTGAGCACCCATTTCTAATTTACTGGTTTTAGATAACCAGTATCAATTAATTCTTGAACACTTTGATTTAGGTAATATTGTTGCCCCATTCCAGGTTGATTGTACCAAGGCGCAATCGTCCCAGAATAAACATCAAATTGTTTTATTACTTGATAAGTATTAAGTGGTAAATTCAGTTTGGACATTGGTAAAGACCTTGCAGGAAATGAAGTTCCCTGAGGGGAAACATATTGTCCTTCTGATCCACCAAACCTATCAATCATAGTGCCCGATTGTAAAGTTGTCTTTTCAGGTGATCCTAAAAATCCATTATTAGGAGGATTAGATATTTCTCCAACATCATCAGCAAATCTAACGTCAATCTGAACCTTTGGTGGTTTACGATTCGTTAAAGCCTGATTCGAACTTGCCTCATCACCAACATTAACATTCTCAGCTCTCGCAGAAGTATTTGCCTGCCCTCCGATTGGCTTATTAACACCTGCTGATGCTGTTGCTGCATTTCCCTTTTTAATTGCATCAACAACTTTACCTGCTCCATGCAGAGTTCCAACAGCAACTGTTGAGATCACTGCTGCAGTCGCACCAACTTGAATACCAATCTTTAACGCATTTTCTATGCTTATTCCTGAACTGACTGCATTTCCCATTCCACCTGTAAATCCACCGGCAAAGCCCCCAGCCAATGCTCCACCTAATTTACCCCAAAAGGATCCCAACCCTTTCCCAATAACACCACCTGCCCCCAATCCTGCAGCACCACCAGCCGCACCGCTTACGTATCCAACTGCTGCAAACTTCGCAAAATCTATAAAACTATGAATACTTTGGGAATTTGTTCCTACATTAATAACAGAACTTAATATTCCAGAGAATATGATTGGATGAGCAACTGCAAATTTAATAATAAGCGCAACAATAAACCACCAGTGTCCATCAGAGTCAATTCTATTGATCGGATTATTAGACGTATAAGCATAACGATTTAATGTTTGAGGATTTCCCGGGGACTGAACTAAAGAATCTGGTGTTATAAACTTGCCAATTAGAGGATTGTATAGACGGGCTCCAAAATCTATCAACCCTGTCTCGTCGTCTAATCTCTTCCCGCCAAAATAATAATGCGCCGTTGCCTCGTCGTCGCCGTATTGTTCATGTTTGGCGAACTGCCCAAACGGCTCATACTCGACGAGTTCTTTCCGCTCCCCATTAATATCCGTCGTGACATTTGTCCCCCCAAGATGATCACCGTGGAAGAACATGAGCTTGCCGGTGTTATCAAGCGATGCAACTCTCGTCCCGCCTAAAAAGATGTGGTTCGTCGCTAGTTGCGCGGAGCTCGTTTCATACAATGATCCGACAAACATCGTCGACACCGATGTCACAGCTTGCGCTTGTGCTTCCCCTATTCCAAAGAGCTTATCACTACTATTGACAATATAATTCACAAAATCATGAAGGTCAAACGGTAAATAGGCTTTGCCTAACTGCAGAGGGAATTTCCATTTTTCCCCATCTCCCCCGCCGCCGGAATACGTGTACGCCGTCTTCTTCGTCCGCCCTCCGTCGCCGTCGTATTGATATTCGGCGATGAGTTGATTGTTTTTCTTAACACTGGTCAGGCGGTTCTCAACATCGTAAATGTATTCTGATTTCTGACCGCTGACTTCTTGCATCTGGGACATATTCCCATTCGCGTCATAACTAAACACCGTCCCGTCGGAAAGACTCGTCACCGCGTGCGGCCCGGCGCCGTTTTCGCCATAGGAATATATTTTTTCGTCTTTTTTAGTGATATTGCCGATTTCATCATACTCGTAAACTTTCGTCCCGTAACTTCCTACCGCTACCGCCTGCGTGAGGCGATTTAACGCGTCGTACGTAAAACTTTGCGTCGATGTATTAACCCCGTCGATAATTTCCGTGATATTGCCGGCGGAATCATAGAAGTATCGTAAATCTTGAATAGCTCCTAAGGGGCTAGGGGCTAGGGTCAAGAGGCGAGTCAATCTTCGATTATTTAGATCATAATCATAGGTCGTGACCGTTCCATTGCCGTATTCTATTCTCGTGATCTGGCCGAATTCGTTGTAGTCGACGTTACTGATATAAATATTCTGCGTGCCTTCGCCACCCATGGGAGCCGTGCCTTGGCCGCTTTCAACAACCGGATTTAATTCTTCTGTGCCGCTGCCATTATTATAAAGAGCGTTGACCTCCTTTTGTGAAAGCGCGAAGTTGTAATAGCGAAGATCATCGATCTTGCCCTTGACATAATTGACGCAGTCGCTGGCGGCATGGCAAAGACGGGCGGCATTGGCCGTCGTCAGATACGGATCTCCGTCGGCGCTGACATCTCCCAGCCAAACTGTTTGGTCGCTGCCGGTTGATGACACCGGCTGCTGTAAAGTCCCATTTTTATAAACTTTAAGATCCGAGCCGTCCTGCGTGACAATGACATGTGTCCACATATTCTCATCGAAAAGTGAACTATAAAAACGCGTCATAAAATGTTTCTGATTCGATCCCTGGATTTGAATCATCCCCATCCCGCCGGGATCAACCCTCAGCTGAAATGACGTGTCATAAGACGCAAGGCTGCTAAAAGCAACGATCGAACCCGAGGCTGTAACAGACGCGTTGACCCAAACACTAAAACTCCCGGTTTGATCATGTTTCATATTAGGCAAAACCGAAACAATATCGATCGATTGATCTTGTCCATTAAATTCAAACGCCTGATTGATCTTGCCGGCCTGGCTTAAATTAGCTGTGTTTGTTGATGCAACAGCGTTTCCCGTGATCGTTCCTGTATTAATAACACTTGTATTCGCTGCGTTATCATTTAACCGATACTGCAATTGCGCGCTACGCATATTTGTAACACCACCGCCGTCATCATCGCCGGGCACATAAACCTGCACCGGATAATCTGCAACCACCTCGATCTGCCCGCCGCGACCGTAGGAATAATACATTTGTTTTTGATCTGGATATTGAACGCTTGCTAAACGGTTTAGCGCATCATAACTTCTTAACACCGAATAATCTGTTCCGTCGATACGCTTAATGGATTCATGCTCACGGCCGATCTGGTCGTAAAAAAATTGCGTCTTATCACCCAAATTATAGTCGGCGTGAATAAGTCGCCCTTTAGAAAAGTTCATGATCCCTTCCGTGTTGATCTGATGAGGATTATTCGGCTGCCCGGCTCCCTGGCCCGCGTCATACGTATAACTAACATTTAAAAGCGCATGATCCGTCTTATTGATCAAGCGGTTTAGCGCATCATATGTAAATTCAATACGCTGACTTTTCGCATCAACCTGCGCGGATAAATTTCCGTTAAGGTCATATTCATAACTCCACACGCCCATGTCCGGATCGTTCATCGAAATTTTTCGCCCCAAATTATCGTAGAAAATCGTCGAGACATTGCCGTGCGCGTCGGTCACAGCGGTTAAATTCCCTTCGGAATCATAAACATAATTTGTCGCTGCATATAACGTATACCCATGCGTATAGGGATAAAATGGGCTGTGGCCGTCCGCGCCGGAATATTCTTCTTTTTTGATCAACCGCCCATAAGGATCCGAATAGCTTTTCTGCATATGCCCATTCTCATCAGTCGTCGTCGTTGTCCAATCATCGTAACTGACGGTGGAATATGTCCCATCGGCACTTGTTGATCGGATGACCCGGCCTTGGGAATCATACTTAAGCGTTGAATGAGGTGATGACTCATCGACAGCATCAAAAGCATCAAGGCCATTGGTTGTATAGCGGGGATGATATTGGTTTTCCACTTGGCCTTTTGTGTTTAATTTCACTTGCCCCGAAACAATATAAACACCTTCTGTTTCAGATGATGTTTTTGTCTGCATCAGCCTTCCAAATCCGTCATAAAATTGCGTACTATCGATCGTACCCGGCAGGCCTGAAACTAACCGCGACTTGCTTTTTACTTTCATAAATTGCGCTGTCATAGAATATTCCGTTATCGACGTCGGATAATCGATCGAATCCATAGGAGAGATCGTTTTATAAACACGTCCTAACGCGTCATAAACCCTGACGCCTTTTTGATCATTAGGATCCGTCGTCGATTTGATCTGCCCCCACATGCCCTTGTAGCCCGCGCCATCGTCGAGCGCAACCCCATTGATACCGTAATATTCACTTTCAACGGAGTGGGTTAATGTGTTGGTGGTTTTTAGTGGGAATAAGTGGTAAGTATCATCGTAATTAACACTTGTGATATTTCCTTTTGGGTCGGTCGTCGTTGTCAAATTGCCGTAAACATCGTAAGTATATTGTGTGACCGGATCAATTCCTCCAACACCGGCCCAATCCTGCTTTTTGGTCAGAAATCCGCTTGTCGGCAGTGCATTGACATCACTATGACCGTCATAATAAAAATTCGTTTTACGGACAACATTTCCATTGTTATCTTTAATGCGGACTTCTTTGGGCAAGCCCAATAAATAATTTGTGCCATTAGGATTATTCAAATAATCCGTCTCAACACTGCGTGAATCTCCGGGGATATCATTGCCATCGCCGGACAATTCAACTTCCCCAAGCTGAACAGTTCTCTTTAGATTCCCAACCTGTGGAACCTCGTCGTAAAAAAACTGCTGCGCCGTGCGGTGCCCCGTCGAATCACCGTCGAAAACATAATTGTCCGTGCGTTTTAAATAAACAAAGTTAACACCGGGTGCAATCTGCTGATAATCCCATTCGTTTTCGGTTTTAGAGTAGGGCTGGCTGTTTCCCGCGGCATAGCTCGCCTGCGACAAAGGCCTTCCTTTTTTAACATCATCCTGCGCGAAGATCGTTTCACTGTAATTTCCGTCGACATCGATCGTTCTAACTTTCCCAAACCCGCGATATTCCCGCTCCGTTGTATTCCAAAGCCCGTTTGCGTATTCATACTTGGTGATCAATTTATCACCGAGGCCATTGGTGTAATCAACTTCTTTCACAACGGGGATCGAAAACGGCATGAACGTATTTTGATACTTTGACGACGGCGTATAAATAATATCTGTCAGCCCGCCGATCCCGTTATCAACTTTGATCATCAGATCCGAGATCTTGCCTGTATTTAAAAATGTTTGTGGATTACTATTATCACGCTTTACAAAATCCACCAAGCCATCCGCATTAACATCAATGGCTCGCATACCGCCATTATAGAAGTTTCCGTTAAAATCATTCCAGTTAGCCACCCACTCATCCTGAGGATCCCAGCCATAACCGGTATTGATCCATACCTTTTTAAGAGCGACAACATCATTTGAATCCGTGACCAAATGGATAAAATCCACCAGCCCATCACCGTTTATGTCGATCAATTCTCCGGCACCGTCAGATAAATATCCACCCCACGTAGTAGAATACGGGGTACTATTATCAAGAACCCACGTTTTTCCGTTGTTAATATAAATGCTGGCATCAGGCCTTCCTGACTTAAAGACAATATCTGGCAGCCCGTCGCCATTGATATCAGCTAATCGGGTCGCACTATTCGTTAAACTTGTTTCTGTTGAATCCGGCGGGATCCAGCTGGAATTGGCTATCCAGCCATTTGTTTTATTGTGAAGCGCTGTGCCATGAAAAAACTCCCCATTTATTTCGGAGTCATTAATAGACCTTACAAGGTCAACAAACCCATCGGCATTGATATCCGCGAAACTTGTGCCCAGTAATTTATTGGGTTCAGCAAGAAACTCATAATTTGCCGGCAATGTCCAATCGGACAGCGACCAACCATTTGTTTTATTATTTAAGAAAACTTTTTTCGCCCGACTACTGCTATTTTGAACAAGGTCAGCAAATCCATCCGCATTAACATCAAGAATCCGCACACCTTTGTCGTTATCGTAAGAAGTGCAGTTTTCCACAAAAGGATCAACCATCGGCAAGGCCCAAGCCGTCGACTGATCCCACCCTGTTGTTGAGTTATTTAAATAAATATTTTTATACACATTCCCGCCAGGACACCCGTCAGTGCTGTTCTGCACAAGATCGGAAAAACCGTCGGCATTGACATCATCATTACGCAGGCCTGAATCGACCCAGCGATACCCCTCCTTATGACTAAAACTAACCGATGGCTTCCAAGAGTTACCTTCACTGAGAGTAAAACCTTTTCCTTCCTGATAAGTAAATGATGCCGTAGGAAGGCTTGTTGTTTCATCCGCGCCGTATTGAACGATCGATGTAACCAAACTCTTTTTCGTCGCGGAGCTTAAAGAATAATTGATAACATATTTCCACTGCAGATTATTATCCGCGTAAACTTTGATCTCTTTGACTCTCTTCTGTGTTATACGCTTAAATTTTGAAATATAAGTAAAATGCACATCCGTGCGGTTTTCTAAAACAAAATCAACTTTCGCAAATGTCGGCAAGTTTTGCAAAGAATTTCCCGTATATAAAATTTGTGAAGGATACAGCACATTCCCGTCGCGGATATAGCTGGCTGTCAAATAATTCCCGACAATATCTTCAACCCTGCTTAAGTTCCATTTAAAGATCTTACTCTGATCATTGTCATTATCATCGAATTCCCTCGAATTATTAGTTTCCCCAAAATAATATTTCACGCCTTTTCTATCCGTGATCAGCCAATAATCGATGAGCGGCCAATAATTGGAAACATGTTCGATCTTCGAGAACGACCCTTCCTGCTCCGGGCGGTAATACCCGGCGGTTGCATCATAGATCAATTCCTGCGGACTGCCGTTTTGCATTAAGGAAAATGTATCAGCAGACGTATATGACGGAATTCCATTTTTCGTAGATATCTGGATCGATCCAACATCAAGCATCCAGCCGACACCCAGAATCCCTTGCTTTAAATTTGAATTATAATTAAGGCTTAAACTTGGCTGGATCCCGCCCCGGCCTGAAGGAACAACGATCGGGATACCGACAGAAGAACTGCCGGATTGAGGGTCGACATTAACTTGCGCGGGTGAAAAATTAGGGATCTGAGTGCTGCCGGATTGGCTAAGAGTGGAATTCTCCCCGCCTTCTCTGTTATCAACTAAAGGTTCTTTCTTGATCTGATCTTTTGAAGTGACATCAGCCGGGTCTGGAGCGGTAACCGTTTCAATCGGCTTTTCTATTTGCGCCGATTCAGCACTTGTATCGGAAACTTTTATTTTGGCGTGAACGAACTGCGGAACGATCAAACTAATGATCACAACAAGACTGCCGATCCATTTCTTCCCCATAACCAAACCCTCCCTGTGCGACATTTTGATTGCCATCTTTTTAATCAGGGGATTATCTTCTTTCGAGTATGGTGGAAGAATAACATACAAATGCTTGATTGTCAAAAATAAGCAATTAGGCGCATTGTTTTAATGGAGTAATTCATAATTCTTATTATCCTTCAAACCTTTATCAAAAGTATATGTTTTAAGATTTCTTGAAGCGCCGATCTCACCAAATAAGGCATCATTAAAAGTATAACCCTTCGCACATTTTGAAAT
>CAYGEE010000096.1:0-8102 GCA_964348765.1 uncultured Planctomycetales bacterium
CGATATATCCTTAGAGCGTGAAGTAAAATTGCTCTTTAAAACGAAAAACTCATAATTTTGAGCATTCCGCCAAACAGAATGGGCACACCCATAGTAATGTGGGGCCCCCGTCTACGTCAAAGCGCTTACACCTTTGACTACGCCGGGCCAGGCCGAAGCTGAACACGAAAGCAATTCAGCGAAGCCTGGGCAAAGCCACAGGATCCTAGACGTAGGATAGCCTAGCTGCCGAAAAAAACTTCAAAGAATGAACTCGGCCCATTTCTCTAATAAGGAATGGGTTTTTTATTTAAGAGCCAAATATAAACAGAGTTCTTAAAAAAATGAAAGGAAATTAAAATGAAAAAACAAATCGTACTTTTAATGTGCTTAGGGGTCATGATTTTCATGATAACCGATGGCGCTAATGCAGGGCGGCCCGTTGAACCTGAGAAGTCACCCATGCGTTATAATGTTCCTTCAGAGATAACAAGCAACATTCATCACGATGTTCCTTCGGAAACAACAGGCATTCGTCATGATCAACCTTCCGAAACGACAAGTATCAATAAAAAAGTTTTAATGGTCCCTCAACAGTATGCCACGATTGAAGAAGCGATGGATACTGCGGTGGATGGTGACGTCATTATGGTATCCACAGGTGCTTCAGCGGATATGAATCTTAATTTTCAAGTCAAACAAATCACTTTCATTTCCGCCATAAATTCAACATCAAATCCGTAACTTAATTAGTTAACTCTATAAAATAAGACCAGTCCGCCGAAGCTAAGCGGACTGGTCTTTGTATTTTGACCTGAAACATTGAAAAGTAAAAAGAATTACAGCGTTATCGCAATAACCTCAATCTCTATCAAAGCATCCTTCGGCAAGCGCGCGACTTCAATGGTCGAACGGGCTGGTGCGGTCTCTTTTTTAAAAAATGTTTCGTAAACAGCGTTCATAGCCGCAAAATCCGTCATATTCTTAAGAAAAACCGTTGCCTTAACAACATGATCAAGCGATGATCCAGCAGCGGTCAATAAAGCTTTTAAATTCAATATCACTTGCTTGGTTTGCTCCGTGATCCCGCCTTCACAAAAATTCCCAGTCTTAGGATCGATCGGGATCTGTCCCGCAGTATATATCAAATGACCAACCCGGACTGTTTGATTGTATGGGCCAACAGCTTTAGGTGCATTCTCTGGATTAAAGATCTCTTTTTTCATTGAAACTCCTATTTTGAATTACATTAATGTTGCAAGAAACATTCCCAATCGAAACAACAACCAGCCAACCACCAAGCTGGCAAAAACATTGGCAAAGGCCAAGATCAGCACTTCTCCCTTAATTAAGGTCGCAGTTTCCAGCATAAAGGTTGAAAATGTTGTAAAAGCACCCAAAAAGCCGACCATAATGAACAACCGCATGTTGGCTGACAAGGGAAACCGCGATTCTGACATAGCCGCAAAGAATCCAATAAAAAAACAGCCTAAAACATTGATCACAAAAGTCCCCCAGGGAAACCGGCTTTCAAAAGATTGCCCTATCATGCTTGAAACAGCATAGCGGGACAAGGTTCCCAGGGCACCGGAAATTATTAAAAGAATTAATTTTTCCATAACTGAGAAATTATAACTTAAACTCATGATTTAGGAAGCAATATTTCAAGAATATCAATAAAAAATCCTATTTCTGTTTTTTAATCCAGAAATAGGATCTTTCAAACTCAATGTTTGATCGTTTTAGATCAAAACATCCGCTTCATCCCAAGAAAACGAATCTCGTTCCTTGTTTGAAGTTTTGATCACAATATCTTCTTGCCATTCGTCCATAGACACCTCCATAATTCAATATTCAGCAAAGCTTTTCTGCTGGCTGTAGTAGTTAAGATAGTGATAAATATACAACAATAGATTCCAACATGCAAGAAATTCAGAACAGGCAAAAATTTTAACAGAGATGCAAAGTATTGCGATATAACGACTTACAGCAAGACAAAAATAGCTAAAATATTTTTTCATTTTCCCCAATAAATAAATCCCAAGAACACCACTAATCGCGACAATTTAAAGATAGCACTCTCTCATAATCACACTACAAAAATGAAGATTTAGCGCTAAGGCACTATAAAAATTGTGTTTTGGTAGGGCAAAGTAAAAACACACCACCACCTGAAAGGAACTAACTTCAAAGCAAACCTAAGAATCATCTAGTTTATCAACTATCGCCTGACAGGATGAAGAAACCGGCAGAACTTGGGCGGGCTATTCTTGAAGGACAAAAACATTTTTACTTAACAGAGCTTTGTCTGACCGAACAATATAATCAACATTGACTTCAAACCCTTCTCTCAAATAAACCACATGCGCCACACCCCATTTCGGGCTTCGAATATTCGTGTTTGAATTAACAATGAAAGTATAAGTCGTCACTCTTCCATCATAAACATCAAATTGCGCAAGATTACTTAAAGTACTCTTCAAAGGATCTGTATAACGAATAGCAATGATCTTTCCTGAGAATCTTTGCAGTGTCAGTTCATCAGAATAGGCAACTGACCTCATGTTAGGAAGATAAACGAAAGCAATCACCCCAAAAAACACAAGACTAATCATTAAGCGATTTCGAAACATCCCTTCCCTCCAATCTCAGATAACCCTACGAAAAAGAGATCAGCATCACTCCTAAAACCATAAGAACGATCGCAACGATCCGACCTTTAAAAGCAGGCTCTTTAAAGAAAACAAAACCTAATAATGAGGTAATTATAACACTTGTCCGCTTTATTGCAATAACGTAGGGAACAAGGGCAATTTTAATGGCCAACATATTAAAAATAAGCGCCGCCGCACTACATCCACCAAGCAAAACAAGCCCTAAAAATGAACTCTTGATCTGCGGACCAAGATTCTCAACCTTTCTAAAGATGACAATAGTAAGAGAAAGCGAAACGAAAGAATACAATATGAAACTCCACCAAAAAGGTGAGGAATTCATCACTCCTATTTTATCCACATTTGCCCCAACACTATAAAGCACCGCGACGGCCAACATATATCTAGCCCCTTTATTTTTAAAAAGATTCCGAAAGGGCTGAAAAAATCCCTCCTGCTGATTCTTAAAAAAGAGCAAATACGAACCGGAAATTATCAAAAAGACACCAAAAATCCCGATCGGACTCGGGAACTCTCCCAATATAATAGGAGAAGTCACCAAGAGCAACAAAGGCGTTATTGTAAGGATCGGAACAGACAACGACAGGTCAGAATATTTGATCGCTTTTACATAAAATACAACGGCAAAGCTTAAGATCAAAGTGGACATTGCCAAAGCAGGCCAAAAAGGCCAACCAATTTTCGGGATGGGCTGAAAAGGTAAAGCAAGACAATAAAACGGAAGAGTAAAAAAGATCCCTGACCAAGCGATCAAGTAAATATCGACCTTTTTAATAATACGCTTACTGAAAACATCCTGCAAAGATGTAAAAAATGCTGTTAAGAACGCGAACAAAAGCCACATGGGTTTTTCAGATCCTTACTAAAATCACAAAACTATTTTTCAACCCAATCCCCAGATTCATCCTGGATCTTCTCCCCATCTTTGGCTTTTTCCCGCTGCACTTGAGCAAAAACTTTTTCGATCGTTCCCAGGGCATCCACTAGGTCATTTTGATCAGCGATCGCTTGATAAATGAGCTTTCGATCACTATTCTCAATAGAAACCAATTCTTGGGCCTTCTCATCATCTTTCAACAAAATTAAATAACCTTTATTATTCTCCCCAATGATCCCTTGAGATTTAAGAACACTCATCTTCTCAAAACGATCTCTACGCCCATCCAAAGCAGCTTGGATCTCTGGAGTCATTTCTTTAATAGAATATTTACTCTGAGACAAACTCACCCCAGGATGCAAAACAACAGATAGAAAAACAAAAATCCCAAGAGTAAGAATAAAATTATTTTCTTTCATAGAACACTCCTTTTATTTTCGAACCTCTGGCTTTGAAATTTCTCCACTGACATAATCTTCAATCCCTTTGGCAGTATCTTGAAGACCATTAATATCAATGGTAATATGCGCTTGTATTGTGATCGGGCGATTCGGATCCCCTACCGCCTTAAACGTACATCCTGAAATTGACAAAAAGAACAGAACAAATATCATTTTTCCGGCTCCGACCATATTGACTATTTTCACATAAACTCCATTCTATTTTGCCAGCTTACGCAACCCAAATAAGAACTGATCAAGCCCGCCTTTAAGATTTATATCTATTGTCAGATTAACATCCAAATTCAGATCTTCACATAACAAATCCACATCCATCGAAACAGAATTTTCGTTCAAGCTTCTGAAATCTACCCTAGCCTCCTGAAACTCCACCTCGCGATTCTCTTTTATGAATTTAACTATTTTATTCTTCTGAGGCCCGACAGGAAGATACGCTAACAACTGCTTCAACAGTCTTGCTCTAACAAACGCCCCAAACGGCGCACTCAATTTACCTTTAACAGAAACAGGAAGCATATCCCTAAAATCAGCCTCAATGTCTCCATCCACTTTTCCTTTTATTTTGCTAAAAAAAGTCGGATTGATCTTTGCTAATTCTTCCGGATCAACTTTTAAAAAGTTCCCCTTCATGTGCCCTGAAAAACCATCATCAAACTTAAAAGAAACTTCCGCTGCCACTTCTCCATCCATGGAATAAAAATGAACATCATTAAACCTCACATTACCGTCATCAAGAGAGAACACCCCAGAAAGACGATTCAGCCGATAAGATTTAACGATCGCCGAATCCATGTCAAAACTC
Source organism: uncultured Planctomycetales bacterium (assembly GCA_964348765.1). Classification (GTDB taxonomy): domain Bacteria; phylum Omnitrophota; class Gorgyraeia; order Zapsychrales; family Zapsychraceae; genus CAYGEE01. The sequence goes on from CAYGEE010000096.1 coordinate 4,795, forward strand.
CCATCGCTTATTTTAAGATCCCTCCTCGACGGCATCGACAACATAAAAGAACTGTTCAAGTGCTCAAAAACAACTACTTTCGATCCCATCGACAGATCAAAGATCCTTATTTTTCCTTTTTCCCATGACAAACCATCCCGAAAAAGGTTTAATTTTATCTGTTTGATCAAGAAATCATATTTACGATTGTTTCTTACAAATGAGGTTTTCATTCCTTCAAAGTCAAGCTCGCCAGGAAAAGAATATTTTCCTTTTGCTATTTCAAAGTGAGTGAAAAACACATCCGGCGAGACTCTCTCGACATACTTCGGAATAAAATATTCATAAAATATTTTAGAATTAAGTAAATATCCCGCCGAGACGACGACAATAATCACGAGGGAAACGGCTAAAAGAAGAAACTTAATAACAAAACTTATCAGCCGTGAAGACTTGCGGATTTTTATTTTATGTGAAGAATTCGTTTTTATCATGACTCACAAGGAAAGACCACGCGAAAGCTAAAAAAGCATTCCAACTAAGATCCCTAACCCGAAAATAACCAATCGTTCTATCCACTTTTCGCGAGATTCCTCAGAAAGAAAACCACCGGAATGGGAAGACCCTTTATTCTCTAACTCTTCGATCCGACGTTTGATCTCCCGATACCATTGTTTATTTTGATCATAATAAGGTGATAATTGACCAACTGCAGTTTTTAATTCCGCTGCCGAATAATTCTCAACAAGACTCGCATCGCCGGTTCTTAAATATTTTTCAAAATCATCCGCAACTTTGACACCATGGTCTGAGGACATTCTAAGAAACCTCCTTTTATCTAATACGTCATTAGTTTCACTCAACCCTTATCTCCATTCTACAAAGCTTACTGATAAAATAAAGAAGGATTTAGATTTTCTCATTCCACAAACTAATCCAAAAACAGAGGATTAACCATAATCTTATTAAAATCAATAAGCCCAAATTATTATATTGCCGAAGCTACACACCCCCACTACAATAGAAAAAACTTACCGATAAGAACTTTACCATGTCCACTGTAAAATTAATTTCAATCCTTATCTCGACTGTCCTTATAAACACAGCGAGCTATGCTCAAAACAACTCCATCATTGATACTGTCATGAAATCACAGGCATCCATGGTAGAAGTTTATGCAACCCCCGATGATCCATCAACAGCCACATCATTAATTAATAGCCAATTAGAGAAAAGAGGCCTGGGGGTTATTGTCCATTCTTCCGGACTTATTGTAACTAATTTGCATACCATATCCTTTGCAAAAAAAATCGCTGTCGAGCTTAACGACCATACAATCTTCTCGGGAAAGATCCTCAGAGTCCTTCCTGAATACGATCTCGTACTTCTTAAAATATACCCAAAGAAAAGACTTTTCCCGATCGCCATTGATGATGCCAATAAAATTCAACCCGGAGAAACTATCATAAATGTTGGCGGTTCACCTCTTCTTAAGAACACTATCTCAGAGGGAAAAGTTATCGGCATCGGGCAAGACCCGACCGATCATGAAGCTGTTCTCTTAAAAGTAAAGATCAGGCTTTATCGTGGAGACAGCGGCGGACCACTTCTCAACCAAGATGGAAAATTGATCGGCATGGTCATGGGAAAGATCAAAGGCCGCTTAAATGAATTTAGTATCGGGATTTCATCAAATAAAATCAAGTTTCTTTGCGCAGATTTTTATTAATTAGCTATAATCAATATCAACACCTATGAAAAAACCATCGAAAAGTTTAAAACCCCAAAAAGACATCAAAGTATCTGTGCAAATAAAAGCGAAACCACTCTCACTTTTTTTCTATCTTATTATTTGGCTCTTGGCCATGAGTATCGGGCTTTACATTCGCTTTTATCCTTTACGCCACTTTGCTCCCAGAGAAATCTCAGAACGCGCAACCCTTTCAGTGATCAATGCTCTCCGAGAAAAAGTGAGCTTTCAGATAGCAAAAGGAAACCCCGGACTCTCCTTACAACAGCAAGCTCTTCTTACTCAACAACAATTGGATCAACTGATTCATGACAATAGCTCGAAAGTTAGAAAATCTATCGAAGATTCAACTAAAACCCTCATGAATTTAACATCATCATCCCAAAAGACCCCATATCTGCTGGAATCTGATTCATATTATTATTTCGCACTAACTGAGAATATCCTCAAAACAGGCCACATCAGCGAGAAGATCAAAGGAAGTAAATATTTCCATCCATTAATGCTAGCCCCCATCGGCTTCTGGGAACCTCTTAATTTCAATCCTGTTATCGGATTTGCGGTCTATAAGATCCTCACCCTTTTTGTTCCCTCAATAAGTTTAATGACCGGTGTAAGCTATACGCCGCTCTTCATCGTTGCATTTACGTTGATGATCTTTTTATGGATATGCCGAACATTTCAATTCTCACTGCCAATTATTTTTACTGGTTCTGTGTTCTTTCTATTAGCGCCAATTTATGTCAAACGCAGCACATTCGGCTGGTATGACAACGATGTCTACAATGTCTTATTTCCCCTGCTTATCCTTAACTTACAGTTATATGGATTATCCCATCTAAAAGAGAATAAAAAATTAGCCTACTCTTTAGCGGCTCTAACTTCATTATCTATTATGCTCTACACACTATTCTGGCAAGGCTGGGTCTTTTACTTTACTGTCTTATGTATTTCACAATTTTTGTTTATTGCATACAATCACTTCTGGGTCAAAGATACGTCTCGAACTAAAGAACTGTTTACATTCTTCAGTCTGACAAATGGATTAGCTGTTATTCTTATCAGTCTTAAATTCGGACCTCAGGAGATCCAAACACTATTCTCTGAAGGGTGGAAAGCCCTCAATGAGTTCCTCAACCCCAAGCTAACATCCTGGCCGGATATTTACATTACCGTAAGCGAACTCCACAAATCCTCAATTGGGCAGATCATTAAATTAAGCGGCGGGATCCTTTTCTCTATTTTAGCCATTGGGGGAGTTATCACCTGCATTTGGGATCTTTTTTCAAAGAGATCACCCTCTATTAACTTTGCCTATATATTATTGATCTCTTTTCTTACCTTAATATTCCCCCTTACATTAGGAGCGCAACGATTCGCCATTCTTTGTTTCATCCCACTATCCTTATTTTTCTGCATCGGCCTTCAACGATCGTTTATTATTCTATCGTCACTATTTACAAATCTAAAAATAAAGATCATCCCATCCCTATTAACTATTTTAATAATAATTCTTCCCATCTTTCCTATAACTCATTTAGAAAGAACCATGAAGGAACTATTAGACCCTATCTTCAAT
>CAYGEE010000097.1:0-8055 GCA_964348765.1 uncultured Planctomycetales bacterium
GATGAAGAAATATGGTATTCCTTTTAACGGAAATGGGTCAAAAGTCAAAAAAAAATATGCGTCGACTCCTTTTTAAGGCTTTTTAATTCATTTCTCCTTGTTTTCTCCTGCATGATTTTATTAATTCTTAAAAAACAACAATACTATCTTGACATGAAACTTTTCCATGCTATATTTTAACTGAAGCAGGGATGGTTAACGGTAGCATTCAAACATTCCTACCATCATGTAGTTGTTCTTAGGGCTACTGTTATTGCTTCTAAGCTTTGTAGATCGAAATAAAAGTTATTTTTTTTTGCCCTAGAGGTAGATAAAAGTCAATGGAAAGTGGATTCTAGTCTATCTTACGGATTCTTTTAAATTGCAAGTAGAAAGAAGTCAATAAAAAGTAAACTTAAGTCAATTTTGGATCTTGGGCCGCAATAGAAGAGAGAGGAAAAATATGATGAAAAGAGCGCTTGTTCTAGGGATCGCAATGATGGTTATCTCAATTTTTGCGAAAAATTCATTTAGTGCAACCTATTATGTTCGTTCTGATGGCGGAACAGGAACTCAATGTGATGGGACACATGATGCCCCTTATCCGGGGACTGGAACTGCGCAGCCTTGTGCTTTTAACCATCCCAACTGGCCTTTGCCTTTGGTGGGACAATCAACGGCAAAACGAATTGCCGGTGGTGACACCGTTGTCATCAAACAAGGCAACTATATGATCGGCTGCGGCTCAGGATCAAATTGCACGCAAGCTGATATTAATATTACAAACACAGGCGATTGTTATTCTGCCTGGACATATGATTGCCGGCCGCAATCCATTCCAAGCGGTACAGCAGCAAATCATACGAAAATTTACGGAGAAGGATATGACACCGGCTGTGCCACAGCTAAAGCTCAACTTTATGGAAATAAAGGTGCTTCTTATATGATGAGTGTCGCCAATAGCAGTTATGTTGATGTCAGCTGTGTGGAGATCACAGACCATTTTAAATGTGAAATGGGCGGTATGAATCCTCCGACGGCGTGCGATGGTATTTCGGCTTATGGTAAAGATGGGATTTATGGAACGGGCTCTTCTAATATATCGTTAACCAATGTCAATATCCACGGGTTAGCTCAATATGGGATCCGAGCTGGCGGGGTAAATACTTGGACACTGACCGGTGTTAAACTGCGCGCCAATGGTTACGGCGGGTGGAATGGGGATGATGGATCAACACCCGGATTTAAGGGAACTTTTGTCCTTGATAAATCTACCGTTGATTACAATGGCTGCAATGAAAGCTATCCTTCTTTTGATCTTGCTGATTGTTGGGGACAATCAGGATCACATAGTGGCTATGGTGACGGCATTGGCTTTGGAAATGGAGAAATAGGAAACTGGACCATTCGCGATTCCAGTATCAGTCATAATACTCAAGATGGTTTTGACGGGCTTCATGGTTCCGGATCAAGTTCATTGTTTGTCCAACGATCACTCTTTGAAGGAAATGCCGGTCAGCCGCTTAAATCCACATCTGCAACAAATATAGAGAATTCGGTCATCATTTCCAATTGCGGTTATTTTCACGGTCAACCCTTTACTTCTTTTGTCAGTGATTGCCGGGCGAATACAGGTATTTCTTTAATTGTCGATGCCGGTCGAGTTCATAAGATCTCAAATTCAACGATCGTTGATAATACGAATGTCGCTGTTTATTCTCAAGGCAGTAATTGCGACAGTAAAACGAAGGTCATCTTAAGAAATAATATTTTTTATGGAGGAAGGAATTTCTCACAAGATACGGCGTACAACCCTTCCGGAGATAATCGCTTGAGCACTTTTTATTATGCCGGCGGCTCCGACGGCAATGGGGCGGGCAGCTGCGGAACCCTTGGGATCGATGAAGACTACAATATCGTTTATGGGTTTAAGAATAATAATTCCAAGTGCGTTGGAATGCATTCGCAATGCGGTGTTGATCCAAAATTCGTTCAGCCCTTAGCAATGGGTCCGGTCACATATGAAACCGGAAATAATGTTTACAGTAAGCTTCCTCTGCAGAGTTTAAGCCCTGCTATCGGTGCCAATACAGCTGATGAGACGATCAGTTTACAAGGGGCACAGAATGATTACACTAACTATGATCGCGGTTTGGTTTGGAATGATGGAGGGTATGAACTAAAGGATCCGATCATTACGACGACCTATTATGTCCGTCCCGATGGTGGAACGACAGCACAATGTACGGGCTTGGCGGATGCAGCCTATTCTGGTTCTGGAACAGCAAAAAATTGTGCGTATAGTAGTGTCTTTTGGGCATTACCGATTGCCGGATCCGCGCCGGCGGTTTTCAAGGGCGGCGATACTCTTATTGTTAAAGCAGGCAATTATCCTATGGGTCATGGGGCGCCTAACGCGACCAATGGCGTGACGACTTCTTGTAACTCAGCTTACCCATGGGATTGTTTTATGAAACCCATTCCTTCCGGACCCGACAAAGACCATCCGACAAAAATCCTCGGAGCGGGATGGGATACTGGATGCGCTAGTGCGCCGCAGCTTTATGGTGTGGAACGTGCTGCTCAAATCTTTAATTTGAATGGCAGTAATAATATTGAAATTCAGTGTTTAGAAATTACTGACCACGATCCGTGTTCTTGGACTGGCCCCAATGAATGTTATAAAGGAGGTTATCCTTATGGCGATTGGGCTCAAACTGGGATTTCAGCTTCCGACAGCCAAAGTGTTTATATTAACAATGTTAATATTCATGGATTGGCGGTTGATGGTATCCATGCCGGCCGATTGAAAGACTGGACGATCGAAAATAGTAAGCTTGTCGGGAATTCTTTGGCTGGATGGGATGGCGATATTGGAAGCTCATCGTCAGATTCAGGGACAATGAATTTTATTAAGACAACGATCAGCTTTAATGGATGTGCCGAAACGTATCCGGGGAATAATCCGTACGGCTGTTTTAGCAGTTCTCAAGGTGGGTACGGAGATGGATTGGGCACGCAATCAACCGGCGGGGATTGGATCTTTGATCATGTTGATATCAGTCACAATACTTCCGATGGGTTGGATCTTCTTTATCATAATGGCCAAGGGACGATCACGATAAAGAATTCCCGGATGGAAGGCAATGCCGGTAATCAAGTAAAGTCATCTACTTCGACCGTTATCCAGAATTCGAAATTAATTGGTAATTGTGATTATTTTTATAATAATCCGATCACGTACACCGGCGGAGAAGGTTTTGATCATTGCCGGGCTTTGGGAAATACGCTGGCGGTTGCGTACTCTCCTGGAATGTCCGTGACAATTGATGACAGCACCATTACAGGCCACGGAGATGTCCTTGTCCAGTCGTCTGGGACATCTTGTAATGGTTCAGAACAACTTGTAAGCCGGAATAATATTCTTTATGGAGGGACGGATTTTACAGGAGGCGATCTAACATCCATGTATTATGCCGCAGGAGCAACAGGAGATAGTGATGGCCCTTGCGGGAATCTTGCGATGGATAATAGTTATTCTCTCGTCTATGGGACAAGGGATAATAGCCGGGATTGTTTTGGAAGCACCATGATATGCCAAGATCCTCGATTTATTGGGCCTTTAAGTGGTGATGTTTGGAATGTTGGGATCTCATCAAGCAGCCCGGCTATTAATAAAGGAAGTTTTTTATCCGGTGTTTCAGAATTAGATTATAGTGATTATGATCGAGGGACGATTTGGGATATTGGAGCATTAGAATATCAAAATAGCAAAGGCGTTCGTTATCCGCCGCTTGTTACTAATAAAACAGCATACTGACAGTGATTGTCAGGAGTTACAAAGAATGATATAATAAATATTATAAAATAAAAACTAATAAAAATATGGGTTGGAGGAGAATATCCTTTGCCCGTTAAAGAAATAGGATAAAAGATGGCAAATAAAATCTTGATTGTGGACGATGATGAGGTTTTACGCGGTGAACTTAAAGATTCGTTGGAAGATTATATAGTCATTGAAGCCTCAAGCGGAGAAGCGGCTTTAGCTTTGTTACAACGGGCTCATGACATTGGAGTTGTCATTCTGGATGTTGTTATGTCCGGGATGAGCGGTCTTGATGTCCTCTCCAAAATAAGAAAGATCGATCCTGAAATGGGGATCATTATTTTAACCGGCTATAGCACGAAAGATACGGTTATTGAAGCCCTGCAAAGCAAGGCCGATGACTTCATTGAAAAACCAATTGATATTAATAGAATTAATAATGCTGTTGAACGATTATTTCGAAGTCAAAATAGAGGAAGGAACGTGGAATCCCTTGACATCAAAGGTAAAATGGAACGAGTAAAAAATTTTATTGATAAAAATTGTTATAAAAAGACTCATCTCAATGATGCCGCGCAAGCTGTTTGTTTAAGCCCAAAATATCTTAGCAGGGTTTTTAAAGAATATCTTGGGATGGGATTTAGTGATTATAAATTAAAGGTTAAAGTTGACAGGGCAAAAGAACTGCTGGTTAAGTTCGGATATAATGTCAATCAGGTCTCAGAAAAATTAGGATACGAAAATACAGAATCTTTTATCCGTCAGTTCAAGAAAATCACCAAGCACACTCCAACAGAATACCGCAAAAAAATGGAAAAGAAGAATATCTCGCGTAAAAAGTAAATATATTTTTTGATCTAAATAAAGCCTTATTTTGCTTTTTCTTGATTTTAGAGTGGTTTAAAGTCAGGAAAAAGTAGAAAAGGGCTCTTTTCATTTTTAGTCATTTTGGTATTCTATCCCCGTCTATATATTTAAGCAGTTGATCCCTAGTCGATCTCATATGAAGATTATCGAAGCATGAGGATGTGCGGAACAATTGTTTTATCTGCTTCAAAAATGTAAATCATTATTATCTGGTAAATGAGACCCATAAAGTGAAAAAAAGAATGACTGCACTGGCTACTCAGCAAAAACTATCGCAATCCAAGCGGCTTTCTGATGTTGGCACATTGGTAGTTATTGTCGCCCATGAACTTCGCAATCCTCTTGCGGCTATTAGCCTTGCAACACAGAATATTAGAAGGAAAAAAGGTGATTTGCCTATTGAAAAACATCTTGACAGTATTGAGAAGAAAGTTTCAGAAAGTAATAAGATTATTGGAGACCTTTTATTTTGTGCTAAATTAAAAGCTCCGCGATACGAGATTATTAATATTCAGAACATTCTTAGTGAATGCATTGGTCTTGCCAAGAAGAAATTTCAAAATCCACATATTAAAGTTATTCGGAAATTCGGACAGAAGAAGATCCTTGTCAACGCAGACCTGCTCCAGATCAATCAGCTTTTTGCCAATATTCTTTATAACGCTTTTGAATCTATCATTGAGAAAAAAGGTGAAATAACTGTTGGGTTTGGATTGAATAATCAAAGAAATTTAGAAATATATTTTAAAGATAATGGCGTGGGAATGTCTAAAGAAGATATCCGAAGAACACCCGAGCTGTTTTTTACAACTAAGGCCAAAGGAATAGGGTTGGGTCTTACGGTTTGCTATGAGATTGTCGCGTTGCATCACGGGAAAATCAGTGTTAAAAGTCAAAAAAACAAAGGAACGACCATCACAATCGTTTTGTCAAAAAACGGGAAATAAGAAAATGTTTTTAAAAAAATCAAGCATCATTACCTTCGGAGGTTAATAAATGTCATGAAGAAATTTTTAAGAATCAGCTATATTGTTTTTGTTGTTTTTTTGATGACCGAACTTTTACCAAAAAGATCATTTGCTTTAGATGGAATAGAATTCTTTACTGGTTTTTCCCAGTCAAAGTTGCGTGAAAAAGGCAATTATCGGATGATTCCGCTTATGGTAGATTTTAATTTTGATATTAAACCTGAAAAGTTCAGCCGTATTTTTCAATTTCAAATTGAACCTTTTATTTCTCCTGTTTATGAACCGAATCCCAATGTCGAGGTAGGTGTCGCTGGTTTAATTAAAGTCGGCATTCTGCCGAAGGATTATGCTATTCAGCCTTATTTTAAGATTGGAGTAGGTCTTGATTATATGACGCAGCGTGTTGTTGAGGAATCCACCCAGTTGAATTTTATCGAATATGGAGTGGTGGGGGTGAGTTATGCGCTCACAAAGAATACTAGTTTGGCGATCGAAGGCCGTTTCCGGCATCTTTCGAATGCGGATCTGGGTGATAAAAATCTTGGGATCAATTCGACTTTTATTTTAGCTGGTATTGGATATCGCTTTTAATTGAAACGGTATAAAAATAATTTTACAAAAATTGAATCAATCAAAATAATCAAGCCTATGATGGCTCAAAGAGGAGAATAGTATGTCTCAAGTCGAAACAAAACCTAATGTTGAAACGATCAACAAAGATCAACTTTTAGAAAAAATAAATAATAAAGACGGTGTTCAGGTGGTTAATGTTCTAAGCCCCGAATATTATCTAAAGGGCTTTATTAAAGGTTCCAAGAAAATCCCATTAGATCAGTTAGACAACCGTTTTACTGAACTGAATAAAAATAAAGAAGTCGTGACATATTGCGCGAGTTCTGAATGCTCGGCTTCCATGAAGGCAGCTGAGAAGCTTGCGGCCAAGGGCTTTAAAGTTAGAGCCTACGAAGGCGGGATCAAAGAATGGGCCGAATACAATCTTCCGATGAATAAATAAGGGTAGAAGAATGAAAAGTTTTGGGAAGTTTTGTGTCCCGCTTTTGATTCTGTTGCTTTTGATATTCGTCTCAAAGGCTCATGCTGGAGAAATTCCAGACGATATTGCGGTTCGGATCATCGTTAGCGAAGCCGCCGATCAGGGTTTAAGAGGAATGGTCTGTGTCGGCGAAGTTTTACGCCATAGAGGAAGTATAAAAGGGTTTTACGGCTATGGCTCGAATCGTATGAAAAGCCAACCAGGCTTTGTGTGGGAAATGGCTGCAAAGGCCTGGAAGCTATCTGCAGATACAAATTATACGAACGGGGCGGATCATTTTGAAAATATCCGTATTTTCGGTGAGCCCTGGTGGGTTAAGTATTGTGTAAAAACTTATGAGTATAAAGACCATGTTTTTTATAAAGAAGTTAAACGGCACAAATAACGGTTGATGAGGATAAGGTTATTAATTTATTTCTCATTTGGGGCTCAAGATATTCAAGGATGAAAGTGTTTCGTACACATCATCATAACTAAAAGAATCAATCAATGAGGAGGCGATCATGTTAAACACAGAAATGGAACCTAGGACGAGCAATGTCAAGCTTAGGGAAGCCCTTGAATTACTTAATGAGGCTGCCAAAGAAAAAAAAGATGAATTAAAAGGATTATTCACTGACAAATATTCCCACATTAAGCAGGCCATGGCTACTGGGACTGAACAAGGCAAACAAGTTTTTGATAAGGTAAAGCAATTGACCCAAGATGCCATTGTTGAAGGCCAAGAGAAAATAAAAAATGTTGTGAGTGAAGCCGACAAAAGAGTGCATAAAGATCCGTGGCCGTACATCGCCGGGGCAGCAGCGGTTTCTCTTCTTATAGGATATTTAATGGGTTCAAAACGTAAATAATCTTAAAGGCCAGAAAGGCATATTGATGCGAGCGTTTATTCGTAAGATTATTTCTTCTTTAATTTTCTTTAATATCCTGAAGAGATATAAGGGAAGGGCTGCTTTGGTGAAAATCAAGGCAGCTCAAGCCTATGTTGCTGGAGTTGAGAAAGTAAGAATTTTGCTCTTAGGTGTTTTGTTCGTGATATTTTCTTTTATTCTTTTGGGGAGTGGATTGTTTTTGATGAACACAGCGCTTTTTACTTATTCGTCGTGGAGCCCTGAAGTAAAATTTATCGTGGCTTTGCTGTTGGGAGCTGCGGAATTTCTTGTGGGGATGATCATTTTATTTTATTTGTTCAGAGAGAAAACTTGGGTTGAATTTTATGGAATTCAGAAGGTGCTTAATTCAGTTGTTGAAGATAAAGCGAGCAATAAAAAGGAAAGACAATAGAAATCTAAGCAAGCGATCAAATATGCTTATTATACCTTGGTATAATTGCTTTCTTTTGTTTCTTATACAATAATTAT
>CAYGEE010000098.1:0-8018 GCA_964348765.1 uncultured Planctomycetales bacterium
CAGGATTTTTAGAAACCAAAACAAGTTTACTTAAAAAGATTTGATCTTTTTTGATCTGGACGCGCCTTTGCAAAAGACAATAAAGAATCAATATATTATTAAACTTAAAAGGTCAGCGGCAATTAAACATTCCAAACCTTTAGAATTTAAGGTTACTAAAAGATTGTCAAACATTGAACGGATCTATAAAGCGCTTGTTTTAGGGACACGGGATTATATTCAAAAAAATGGTTTTACAAAGGTTGTGATCGGCTTGAGCGGCGGGGTTGATTCTGCGCTTGTTGCGGCGATCGCCTGTGATGCGGTTGGAAAAGAGAATGTGATCGGGGTAACAATGCCGTCACGGTTTACATCTTTAGAAACTAAGGCGGATGCAAAACTTTTAGCTGTGAATTTAGATATTCGCTGTTTGGAAGTTCCGATCGAGGATATTTTTGAGTCGTATTTAATGACACTACAGCCGGAATTTAAAGATACAAACCAGAATTTGGCTGAAGAAAATATTCAGGCGCGGATTCGCGGGAATATTTTGATGGCGCTTTCGAATAAATTTGGCTGGCTTGTTTTGACAACCGGCAATAAAAGCGAGTTCGCGGTTGGTTATTGTACTCTTTACGGTGATATGTCGGGTGGGTTTGCGGTGATCAAAGATGTTCCCAAAACCCTTGTTTATGAATTGTCAGCATATCGGAATAAAACAGATGGCCGCGAGGTGATCCCTCAAAGTATTATCAATCGCGCGCCAACGGCGGAATTAAGAAAAGATCAAAAAGATCAAGATACGTTGCCTGAATACGCTGTTTTAGATGAAATTTTAGTTGACTATGTGGAAAAACATCGATCTTTTGAGAAGATCTCAAAGAAGTTCGATAAGAATACGGTGAAAGATGTCATTGCAATGATCGATCGGAGTGAATACAAGCGCCGGCAGTCACCGCCAGGGATCAAGATCACGCAAAGAGCTTTTGGAAAAGATTGGCGTTTACCTATCACTAATAAATTCAAGGAGTTTTAGCCCTGCTTCGCGCTAAAACTTTCGTTTGAGCGCTTCGCAGCGATTGATCGATCAAAGTTGAATGAAATACAAATAAATCGATTGAAATAAAAAGAAAACATTGTACAATGGGTAAAAAAGATTTCTGGGAAAATGTTGAAAAAAAGGTTTCCATGGCTCACGGTGGAACCGTTTATAAGATGGTGATCGGTAACACAGAACGTGTCTTGATCGAGAACGCTTTGGAAAAGACTTTTGGGAATCAGGTTCTGGCGGCACGATTGTTGGGTTTAAATCGCAATACAATTCGGACAAAAATAAAGAAACTTAATATACTAACGGAGAAGTTTAAACGATGAACGCCGGTGCATTCCTTCCTAAAAATCAGGGTTTATATAATCCTTCTTTTGAGCATGACAGTTGCGGTGTCGGCTTTATCGCGCATTTAAAAGGTAAGAAATCTCACGAGATCGTTCGTGGCGGTATTCGGATCTTGGAGAATTTAACTCATCGTGGCGCTTGTGGTTGTGACCCGGAAACGGGCGATGGTGCCGGGATCATGATACAGATGCCGGATCTTTTTTTTAGAAAAGAATGCAATAAATTGAACATGGAACTTCCTCCTTTGGGCCATTATGGCGCGGGAATCGTCTTTTTGCCTCCTTCTTTGGCGGATCGTAATGAGATCGAACAATGGACAGAGCATATTATTCATGAAGAAGGCCAGAAATTCTTAGGCTGGCGAGAAGTTCCTCATGATGACACAAAATGCGGGCGTGTCGCAAGGTCTGTGATGCCTTCTTTTAAACAACTTTTTATCGGGCGCGGAAAAGATACTCCGATCGAAGATTTTGACCGTAAACTTTATATCATCCGCAAACGACTTTATAACACAGTTTATGTTTCTACTTTAAATCAGCGGAATTATTATTATTTCTGCAGTTTGAATTCTAAGACTTTTGTTTATAAAGGCCAACTTATGGCTGAACAGGTTGACGGTTTCTTTCCTGATCTGGCTGACCCTCAGATGATTTCAGCTTTAGCCATGATCCATTCCCGGTACAGTACGAATACGTTTCCAACATGGGCATTGGCACATCCGTATCGCGTTATTGCGCACAATGGCGAGATCAACACTTTGCGCGGCAATATTAATTGGATGCATGCACGTGAAATGCAATTTGCTTCAAAATATTTTGGTGAGGATATTAAAAAAGTTCTTCCGATCGTCGTTCCGCACGGTAGCGATACTGCGACACTTGACAATGTTCTGGAAATGTTGGTGCTTGGCGGACGAACTCTTCCACACGCGGTCATGATGATGATCCCCGAGGCTTGGAGCGGACATGAAAGCATGGATGAACAGAAGAAAGCCTTTTATGAATATCATTCGTGTTTGATGGAGCCATGGGATGGCCCGGCATCGATCACTTTTTCTGATGGACGATTTATCGGCGCGGTTTTAGATCGCAATGGGTTAAGGCCTTCTCGTTATACGGTCACAAAAGATGATCTGGTTGTCATGGCCTCTGAGACCGGAGCTTATCCGATCGAACCGGAGAATGTGCTTTTGAAAGGCCGTTTACAGCCGGGGAAAATGTTCTTGATCGACACGGAAAAAGGTCTCATTATTGACGATGCGGAGCTTAAAAAAGAATATGCCGCTAAAAAACCGTATAAACAATGGCTTAAAGAGAATTTGGTCTCGATCAATGACCTTCCTAAGCCCAAAAAAGTTCACGGTGTTCATAAGAAAACTTTACTTGATCGACAGCGTGCATTTGGATATACATTGGAAGATCTAAAGATCATTATGTATCCGATGGTTGTAGATGGTCAAGAGGCGACCGGTTCTATGGGTACCGATACGCCGCTGGCTGTTCTTTCCCGTCGGCCGCAGTTATTATTTAATTATTTCAAACAGCTTTTTGCCCAGGTCACAAACCCTCCGGTCGATGCGATCCGTGAGGAGGTTGTTATGGCAGAAGATATTCTGCTTGGCGCGGAAGGAAACATTTTAGAAGAAACTCCCGATCATTGCCGCCGTTTGAAATTAGGCCGGCCTGTTATCTCTAATGAAGATCTTGAAAAGATCCGCAGCATAAAAAAGCCGGGTTTAAAAACAAAAACGTTAGCAACGGTTTTTGCGGCAGAAACTGGTCCTGACGGATTAGCTCCGGCGTTGGATGAATTATTCAAAGAAGCTGACGAAGCGATCAAAAAGGGCAATACGATTCTTATTTTATCTGATCGCGATATCAGCAAAGAACAAGTTCCCATGCCTTCGCTTTTAGCGTGTGCAGGACTGCATCATCATTTGACTCGTCAAGGAACGCGTACAAAGGTAAGCTTTGTTGTTGAAACAGGTGAGGCGCGCGAAATGCATCACTTTGCTGTTTTGATCGGCTATGGCGCCAATGCTGTTAATCCTTATTTGGCATTTGAGACGATCGAGGACGAAATTGACAAAGGGAATTATCCCACTGATTTAAAGTATAAAGACGCGGAAAAACAATATTTGAAATCCACTAAAAAAGGATTATTTAAAATCATTTCTAAGATGGGGATCTCGACGATCCAGTCGTATTGCGGCGCACAGATCTTTGAAGCGGTTGGTCTTGGCAAAGAATTGATCGATAAATATTTTACGGCGACACCATCGAGAATTGGCGGCATTGGTATCAAGGTCGTGGCGGAAGAAATGATCTTGCGTCATAAGGTTGGGTATCCAGATGCGAATGTTTATGATTCCATGCTTGATGCCGGTGGTGATTATCATTGGCGCCGTGATGGTGAGCATCATCAGCTTAATCCGAAAGTGATCGCACTGTTACAGCATGCCGTAAGGACAAATAATTATCAGAATTATAAACAATACGCAAAAACGATCAATGAACATGAAACGAATTTAGCCAGCATCCGCGGGCTTTTAAATTTTAAAAAAGGCCATCCGATCCCGATCGAAGAAGTGGAGCCGGTGTCCTCGATCGTCAAACGTTTCGCGACGGGGGCGATGAGTTACGGGTCGATCTCTAAAGAAGCTCATGAAACGCTCGCGATCGCGATGAATCGTTTGGGTGGTTTTTCCAATACTGGTGAGGGCGGCGAAGATCCAGCTCGGTTTAAAAAGGATCTTAATGGTGATTGGCGTCGAAGCCGTATTAAGCAAGTTGCGCAAGGACGATTTGGCGTTACGATCGATTATTTAGTTAATGCTGATCAACTGCAGATCAAAATGGCGCAAGGCGCAAAACCCGGCGAGGGCGGACAGCTTCCCGGGCATAAAGTCAGTAAAGAGATCGCAAAGACCCGATATACAACTCCAGGCGTGGGGCTTATTTCTCCTCCTCCTCATCATGATATCTATTCGATCGAAGATCTTGCACAATTGATCCATGATCTTAAGAATGCTAATCCAGAAGCGCAAGTAAGCGTCAAGCTTGTTTCGGAAGTTGGTGTCGGAACGATCGCCGCCGGTGTTTCTAAGGGAAAATCGGATCATGTTCTTATTAGCGGTTATGAAGGCGGGACGGGTGCGTCTCCGCAGACTTCTATTAAGCATGCCGGTTTACCCATGGAATTGGGAATTGCTGAAACACAGCAAGTTCTTGTAATGAACGATCTGCGCGGGCGTATTCGTGTTCAGACGGATGGACAGCTCAAAACCGGGCGTGACGTTGTTATCGCCGGAATGCTTGGCGCGGATGAATTTGGTTTCTCAACGATCGCACTGGTCAGCTTAGGATGTATCCTTCTTCGAAAATGTCATTTAAATACGTGTTCCGTCGGTGTGGCAACGCAGGATCCGGAATTGCGCAAGAAATTCGCCGGCCGGCCGGAAGATGTTGTGAATTTTTTTACTTTTATTGCTGAGGATGTTCGTGAGATCATGGCGAGTTTAGGGTTTCGTAAATTTGATGAATTGATCGGCCGTGTTGATATGATGGAAACGCGCGATGTGATCGATCAATGGAAAGCTAAGGGTTTGGATCTAACGAATATTCTTCATCGGCCTGATGTTCCGGAAGGCGTTGCTATTCGGCATGTCGGATCTCAGGATCATGGTCTTGAAAAGGCGCTTGATAATCGCTTGATTGAAAGTTGCCGAGAAGCAATCGAAAATAAAACTCCGATCCGGTTTGATTGTGATATTAAGAATGTGAATCGTACCGTCGGAACAATGTTAAGCAGCCGCATCGCTAAAAAGCACGGATTGCTTGGATTACCTACGGATACGATCCAAATTAAATTTACTGGTTCGGCAGGTCAAAGTTTTGGAGCTTTCTTATCGCACGGAGTTTCTTTCACATTGGAAGGCGACTCTAATGATTATGTTGGGAAAGGTTTGTCCGGTGGACGGATCGTTATTTTTCCGTCAAAGAAAGCGACATTTATTCCGGAAGAAAACATTCTAGTTGGTAACGTTGTTTTGTACGGAGCGATCTCCGGAGAAGCATATTTTCGCGGGCTTGCCGGCGAAAGGTTTGCTGTTCGAAATAGCGGTGCTCACACGGTTGTTGAGGGCATCGGCGATCACGGGTGTGAATATATGACTGGAGGGAGAGTTGTTGTCTTAGGAAAAACGGGAAGGAATTTTGCGGCTGGTATGAGCGGCGGGGTTGCATATATTTGGGATAAAGAGGGTGATTTTAAAGCGCATTGCAATATGGAGATGGTCGAGCTTTTTAAGGTTTCTGAGGAATCAGACATTAAAGAGCTTAGAATGCTTATTGAAAATCATTTAAAGTTTACTAATAGTAATAATGCGAAGAATGTTTTGGAAAATTGGTCAAAAGCATTACTGCAGTTTGTCAAAGTTTATCCGACGGATTATCGAAAGGTTTTAGAAGAAGCGAATAAGGCTAAAGAAGAACAGCATTTAGTGATACAAAAATAATGATATTTCGTGAAGCGTGAAGCGTGAAACGTGAAACGTGAAGCGCAAACAATAGTTCGCTTCACGAAATAAAGGACAGACATGGGCGACGTAAAAGGGTTTATGAAGTATCCTCGGCAGGATTTCAAAAAAGAGCCGACTGTGGAACGTATTAAGCATTTTAAAGAATTTTACAAAGAAATGCCTGAGGAAGAATTACGCTCGCAAGGCGCACGCTGCATGGATTGCGGTGTTCCTTTTTGCCAGTCGGGTTGTCCGATCGGAAATATTATCCCTGATTGGAATGATCTTGTTTATAAAGATAAATGGAAAGAAGCGGTCGAGCGCCTTCATAAAACAAATAATTTTCCAGAATTCACCGGGCGTGTTTGTCCCGCGCCGTGTGAAAATTCTTGCGTTCTGGCGATCAATAGTCCTGCGGTTACGATTAAAAATATTGAAGTTTCTATCATTGAGAAAGCTTACGCGGAAGGTTGGATCAAACCGCAGCCGCCAAAGTATCGCAGTGACAAAACAGTGGCTGTTGTTGGTTCCGGCCCGGCAGGACTTGCTTGTGCTGATCAGCTAAATAAAGCCGGCCATAATGTAACGGTGTTTGAAAAGAATGAAGTTTTGGGTGGTTTATTAACACTGGGTATTCCGGAATTTAAGATGGAAAAACGCGTTGTTGAACGCCGTTTAAAACGGATGTCGCAGGAAGGCGTGAAATTCAAAACAGGCGTTCATATTGGTGTTGATCTTTCAGCGAAAGAATTGGTGAAAACATTTGATGCGGTTGTTTTGTGCGGCGGAGCGGAAAATGCCCGTGATCTAACAGTTCCGGGCAGAGAATTGGAAGGAACGTATTTTGCAATGGAATTTTTACCTCAGCAGAATAGGATCAATTTAGGGCAGAAGATCGATCCTAAAAAAAGGATCTCGGCAGAAGGAAAAAACGTCGTTGTCTTGGGCGGCGGCGATACAGGATCAGATTGCATCGGGACTTCGATCCGTCAGGGCGCTCTTAAGGTTTATAATTTTGAGCTTCTGGCCAGATCGCCCAAAGAACGTGCGGCTGATAATCCGTGGCCGAATTGGGCGTTTGTTGATAGGACATCAACTTCTCATGAAGAAGGTGTTGATCGGGATTTTGCGATCATGACCAAACGGTTAAGCGGTGAAAATGGAAAATTAAAAAAATTACACGCAGTTCGTTTGGAATTTGGCCCGAAAGATCCTGTGACGGGAAGAAGCACGATGAAAGAGATCCCGGGCTCGGAATTTGAGATTGAAGCGGATCTGGTATTGTTGGCATTAGGATTTTTAGGGCCTGTTAAGGGCGGCATGCTTGATGAATTGGGCGTTGCCCTTGATGAGCGTGGAAATGTTAAAGCGGATCAAAATAAAATGACAAGTATTCCTGGTGTTTTTACCGCCGGAGATATGACTCGCGGTCAATCATTGGTTGTTTGGGCGATCAATGAAGGCCGGACAGCCGCCGAAGGTGTCCATAAATATTTATCGGCAAAGATCAATTAATCATAAGGAGATGTGATCATGAAGAAATTTTTAGTTGTTGTTTTAGCGGTCGCACTTTTTTCCGGTTGCGGAAAGAAAGACACAGCCGCGCAATATGAAGGTGTTAAAGAGCAGCGTGATTATGTTTCACAAGGATTGAAATTTTTACAGCAAGGTGATGTTCTTAAGGCTATTCACAGCCTTGATGAAGCGATCCGTCAGGATCCAACGAACGCTGAGAAATACATGGTCTTAGGCCAAGTTTATATGCAGCTTAAGCGTTATGATCGAGCTGTTGACACACTAGCCGCAGCAGTTAAAGTTGCCCCGGATAATGGGGACGCGCAGTATTTCTTAGCTCTTAATATGGTTTTAGCTGGCCGAGTTGATGAGGCTGTTCCCATGGTGCAAAAAAGCATTGAGATCTTTCAGCAAAAAAGGGATCAAGAAAAGTTTAAAAGGTCTTTAACTCTTCTTAAAGGCATCAAAGACGGGACGATCACAAAAGCGGAAAAATAATAAGCTTCGATCAGTATTGGTTTTTTGTTCTTCCTTTTTTTAATGAGTGTTTTGTAAAGAAAAAAATTCTGTTATAATAAATCCACTTGGAGTTTTATTATGATAAGAATC
>CAYGEE010000099.1:0-7979 GCA_964348765.1 uncultured Planctomycetales bacterium
ATATTAATCATTTTACTGAAGGGTTGGATAGTTGGCTGGAGGAAATTAAAAAGATCGATGATGAGATCTGGCAGCAGGATGCTAAAAAAAATGAATATGCTCAAGAGATCGAAAATTTGAAGATCCGGTTGGAAGAAATTAAAAGTTCGCAGGAGAGGATCCATGAAGAATTGAGTGGTTTTGAAATTCAAAAAACTGAGCTTGGACAGGGGATCAACGCTTTGCGAACGAACATCAACTTTCTTGAAGAAGAAATTGAGAAGGTCAAAGGTGCGGTTCATGCTCTTGAATTATCTGAACAGGAATTAGGGTTTAATGAAAAAGGTTTGAAGGATCGACTCTTACAGACATATAAGATCAATATCGAGGAGATCCCCGCCGAGCAATTGACTTTACCGGCTACGGAGGATGGGATCTTAAATCCAGAACAATTGTTGGTCGAGATCGAACGGTTGCGTAGACGGTGCGAAGCTTTTGGGCATGTGAATCTTGTTGCAATCGAAGAATATGAAGAGTCAAAGCAGCGGTTTGAATTCTTGACTAAGCAGCAAAGCGACTTGATTGAGGCAAAGTCGCAGTTGATGAACACGATCACAAAGATCAATCGTTCCACACGGCAGATGTTCCTGGATACGTTCACAAAAGTCGGTGAAGAATTCCGGATCTATTTTAGAATGCTTTTCGGCGGAGGAGAAGCGGAGCTTGTCCTTCTTGATCCGGAAAATGTTCTTGAGTCTGGGATCGAGATTATTGCTCGTCCTCCTGGAAAGAAACTGCAAAGTATCAGCTTGATGTCCGGAGGAGAAAAAACTTTAACAGCGATTGCGCTTATATTCGGGGTTTTTAAAGTTAATCCGAGTCCATTCTGCGTCCTTGATGAAATTGATGCTGCCCTTGATGATTCGAACGTCGGGCGCTTCAGCTTTTTATTAAAGGATTTCTCGAAGATCGCACAATTCATCGTTATTACCCACAATAAGAAAACAATCGCAAGTGCGAACGTCATGTATGGTATCACCATGCCGGAGACGGGTATTTCGCGTATTGTTAGCGTAAAATTCGCCGATGAGGAAAAAAAGCGAGAATCATTGCCCGTTGCAGTAGGAGTTTAAAAGACTTTTTAATTTTGGGCTAAAATGGTTTGGTTCTTCCCGCCAAATTTTGCGATGTACATCGCTTTATCAGCTTGGGTGATCAATTCTTCTTTGGTTTGCGCATCTAATGGATAGGTGGCAAGACCGACACTTACGGTAATCTTCAGGGGTTCTTTTGTGTTGACTCGTGAGAATGAATAAGCTTCGATCTCTTGACGCAGACGTTCGGCGATAAGAAATCCTTGTTCTTTGTTGGTTTGCGGAAGGATGATGGAAAATTCCTCTCCGCCGTAACGGCAGGTCGTATCGAATTCGCGTGAAGACTTTTTAAGCAAATGCCCAATCTCTTTAAGGACCAGATCACCATTTTGATGGCCATGGGTATCATTAAGGTGTTTAAAATTGTCGATATCCATAATGATGAGGCTTAGCATTGTTTTTAGGGATCTTGATCTTTCGATCTCCTGTGCAAGCTGCTCTTGAAAGAATCCGTGGTTGGATAAGTCCGTGATCGCATCGGTTCGACTTTTGTGTTTGACGATCTCATAAAGTCTCGAATTCTCGATAGCCAGCCCAGCTTGGTTGGCGAGCATGGTAAACATCTTAAGATCATCGTCCGTGACTTTCTTTTGTGTAAAAAGATTATCAGCGACAATAACACCGATCTCTTTATCTTTAGCTCGCAGTGGAATGATCACAAGTTCTTTGGTCTTGAAATTCGTAAGGAGGATATCATTTTCGAATTCATGGATCTTTTCTTCAGTGATGTGCAATTGAGTTCCATTATGAAAAACATCAGAAAGCAGGTTTTGATCGTTCTTTGAGATTGGGATCTTTATTTTTTTAATGGATTCGTAAAAGCTTGCATGGTTAGTATTCTGTGAAATCTTATCGCCTTTGATAAGATCATCTAAATGCTGGTTGGTTTTGTCGATATATTCCCAGATCTTTTTTGCTTCTTCTCCGGAGTCTGGACCGATAGCCATCTTAGGTTCTAAACATTGATCCTTTTCGTTAACAAGAAAAAGAATGGCACGATTAAATCCAAGGCCGAAGTGAGAGGTAACGCCGGTTAAGATGATATAGAGAATATTGTTGAGCTCAAGAGTCGATCGCATGGCATTGCTGATCTCATAGAGGACGTTTAAGTCTCTGTGGACTCGTTTTAGCTCTTTGTCTAATTCTGCATTGTTAACGATCGGGATCATTTTTGTAAAAACCTTAAATTGTTCTAATTAAACGACTGAACTGAAAGATAACATTAATGACGGTGATTGTCAAGATTTGATGTAACTTTATGAAAAAATGCTCGTGTCTAACTTGTTGTATTTGAATAGCTTGTAGAAAAAGCCTGTGTTCTTCTGGAAGGGAGCACTTTCTTGACAGTGGGTAGGTCGTATGTTATACTTTCAGCATTCTTCACTGATTTGATTTCCATTTTAGAGAAGATCTATCGTTGATTGTGGTGATCGGGGAGAATCGATTCATGGCTTTAATTCCGGAAGATATTATTTCTCAAGTCATTGATCGATGCGATATCGTAGAAGTTATTGCGTCGTATATTCCTCTAAAGAAAACTGGGAAAAGTTTTAAGGCGGTTTGCCCTTTCCATAATGAAAAGACACCGTCGTTTGTTGTTCACTCACAGAAGCAGATCTTTCATTGCTTCGGCTGTGACGCCGGAGGCAATGTTGTTAGTTTTATAATGAAGCACGAGAGACTTGAATTTCCCGAAGCGATCCGATTATTGGCGCAACGGGTGAATATTGTTATCCCCGAAGAGAAACGGATGTTCGCTGGGGATACGAATGACCGGCAGAATATTTTTAATATTAATAAAGCTGCGGCGGATTATTTTCATCAGAATTTGCTCTTTGGAAAAAAAGAAGATTGCCAGCAGGCCCGCGAATATCTTAAAACGCGCGGCGTGATCTTAGAGACGGTAAAGAATTTTCGGTTGGGTTTTGCTTCTAATGAATGGGACGGGCTTTTAAAACATTTAAAAAGTCTGAATTTGAGTTTGAATCTTATTGAAAAAGCCGGGCTTATTATCTCGCGAGAGAACAAGGAAGGCTTTTATGATCGTTTCCGCAATCGGATCATGTTCCCGATCTATGATCTGCGTGAACAATGCCGCGGGTTTGGCGGAAGGACAATTGAAAGTTCTTCTAATTCCGACGATAAATTAGGGGCGAAGTATATTAATTCTCCGGAAACTCCCGTTTATACAAAAGGTGAGCATTTATATGGATTTCATTTAGCGAAGTCGTCAGTGACAGAAGATGAAGCTTTGATCATTGTTGAAGGTTACATGGATTGTGTTGTTCCTGTTCAATATGGTGTTCGTAACATTGTCGCGTCTTTAGGAACGGCTTTAACGGTTGATCAAATTCGTTTATTGCGGCGGTATACAAATAATGTTGTGATGCTTTTTGATGGAGATGCGGCCGGCGAGTCGGCGATGTTGCGCAGTTTTGATCTTTTGATCGAAGAGGACATGAATGTTAAGGTTATGGCGCTGCCTAAAGGCGATGATCCGGATACGTTTATTAAAAAACATGGATTAAAAGCTTTTGAAGAAAGTTTAAAGGCGTCAAAATCGTTAATTGAATTTAAGTTTGAAGCCCTGTGCCGCCGATTTGATATTCAGTCTATTGAGGGGAAAGCAAGGGTTGCGGATGAAATGCTCTCAACGATCGATAAGTTTAATAATCAGGTTATTAAACAAGAATATTTAAAATGGCTTTCGGGAGCGTTGGCCGTATCGGAATATACGCTTAATTCACAATTGGTGAATCTTAAGTCCAGGGTAAGAAAATCAGTTGTTGTTGAGGAAAAACCAAAAGAAATATCGGCTCAGCCATTAAAGGCTTTAGAAGTGAACTTCTTGAAGCTTCTTTTAGATCAGGATGATTTTGTCGTTGATATTAGAAAAGAAGTTGAGCTTGGTGATTTTACTGATGAGCGGATCCGCTCGGTTATTTCCTTGGTGTTCGAGTCTTTGGAGAACAAGGGGAAAGTAAATGTCTCTAGTTTGATCGATTCTTTAAGCGATCAACATTTAAAAACAGAATTATCAAGAAGTATTGTTAAGGACGAGAATATTGTTGGTGATAAGAAGAAGATGTTTGTTGACTATGTTACGCGTATTAAGTCGAATCGTTTAAAAAGCCGGACAGAACAATTACGTTCTGAGATAAAAAAGGCGGAAGGTTCAGGGGATCATCAGATGTTGGGGGAATTATTAAAGGAATTCAACGAACTTATTCGTAAATAAGGAATCTAATCGGAGAAACTATGAAACTAGTTCCAAAGAAGATCGATAAAAAAGCAGACATCCAGCAGGATATTGAAAAACTTGTCGCCCTGGGAAAGAAGAAAGGGTTTTTAACCTATGAAGAGGTTAATGAGGCTCTTTCAGACAGAGTTGAATCTTCTGATGAGATCGATAAGGTTTTCGATATTTTAGACGGAAAAGATATTAAGGTCATTGAATCTGAAGAAGAAGAATCTTCGGATAAACTTGATGTTGAATCCCGCGAGCAGGAGATCCGTCGTGTTCGTGAAGAGGCAAAAGAAGAAGATACTTATGCTGATAAATTCATTCCTTTGGATGATCCTGTAAAAATGTACTTAAAGCAGATGGGATCGATCCCGCTTCTTTCTAGGGAGAATGAGATCAATCTTGCCAAGCGCATTGAAGATGAGGAAACAAAATTCGCTCAAGCACTTTTTAGAACAGCGTATGCTCGAAAAGATGCGCTTGATATCATTAATAAAGTTCTTAATCAAGAAGTCAATGTCGAAGATGTCGTTAAAGATGAATTGGAAAGACGCCCGAAGCTGATCAAGGATCTGCAAAGGGTTCGTGAAAAGGTCATGCGTACCCGTTTTGGGGCGGATGAGTCGGCGATCATCTTGTCTGAGTTCAAGTTGACGGCATCTTTTAATGAAGACATTGTTGACAGCATTGAAGAGATCGTTGATCGTCTTGAACGGATCGAGAAAATATTCCAATCAAAAAAGAAAAATTATAATGCCGTCGAGCTTAAAAAAGAGAAGGCTCAGCTTCTAAAGAAATTGATCGAGCCGATCCAGGATGTTAAAGACAGCCTGCGCCTTATTAAGATCCGTCAGGCAAAATTCAATAAAGCCAAGAAGCTTCTTGTTGAAGCTAACTTAAGGCTCGTTGTTAGTATCGCGAAAAAATATATTAATCGCGGGCTTTCATTCCTTGATCTTATTCAAGAAGGCAACATGGGTCTTATCCGTGCGGTTGAGAAATTTGAATATAAGCGAGGTTATAAGTTCTCAACTTATGCGACATGGTGGATCCGTCAGGCGATCACACGCTCCATCGCTGATCAGGCGCGTACGATCCGTATCCCAGTTCATATGACGGAAACGATCAATAAAATCATTCGTGTTTCAAGATTGTTCGTTCAGGAATATGGGCGCGAACCAGCGGCTCCAGAGATCGCTAAACAAATGCGGATCCCTATTAGCAAAGTAAAAGAGATCTTAAAGATCTCTCAGGTGCCGATCTCGTTGCAAACACCGATCGGTGATGAAGGGGATACGCATTTTGGAGATTTTATTGAAGATAAAAAAGCCGTTTCTCCGGCGAATGCAACTCTTCAGTCCATGCTTAAGGATGAGATCTCAAATGTTCTGGAAACTCTTGATGAACGCGAAAGAAAGATCCTTGAACTTCGTTTTGGGATCCATGATGGGACGACGCGAACACTTGAGGAAGTTGGAAGTGAATTCAATGTTACTCGAGAACGTGTCCGTCAGATCGAATCAAAGGCCCTTCGGAAGTTGCGTCATCCCACACGATCGCGCCGAATGAAGCAGTTCCTTGATATGGCGGCAAAGGAAGATGAAACGATTTAAAACAATCTTTAGTGATCCGTTTTTGAAAAGGCCTGCTTTTTTAGCAGGCCTTTTTATTTTCTTGTTCATCAATATTTATTTATATGTTCAGTCAATTTCTTAAATCGGGGAATATCTTTTATGAAAATTGCAACATGCTGGGAATAAACATGTTCTGATCCATTGTTTGTGTTTTATTGCCTGAAAAATTATTGAAATGATAAATGGCTTGTGCTATGCTTAAGGCTCAAATAATTAGGATTTTTCGACGAATTTTTTGATAACTAGATTATTTAGGGCCTATAGTTTCCGCCACAAAGCGTGGCGGACCCGCCAAGCTTTGTGGCGGGCAGTGACTTTGAAAAAACAGTTATAATTTTAGGGCCTATAGCTCAGTCGGTAGAGCAGGAGACTCATAATCTCTTGGTCCCTGGTTCAAGTCCAGGTGGGCCCAGCTTACTGAATAATGATTACAGTTTTGAGTTAGGTTTTGATTGAAATATATTATGGGATAGCTTGAAAGAGTTTTGGGCGCATAGCTCAGTTGGTTAGAGCGCTGCCCTCACATGGCAGAGGTCGATGGTTCAATTCCTTCTGCGCCTACCATTTTTAAGGTTGTTGAAGATAGTGTAAATAAAACAAATTATCAAAAGGAAAAAAAGTGCCTCAAATTTCTATTAAGGATCAAGTAAAAAAGCTCGTCGATTTACAAAAGATCGATCTTGAAAAGTATAATTTGGAAAAAGATATTCGCGAGAAACCGGAACAAGTCGCTATTTTAAAAGAAGATTTTGAGAAGAATAAAGCGGATTTGCATAATTTAGAGGAGAAATTCAAGGCCAATCAAATTTCTCGTCGAAGTTTAGAACTCGATATGAAATCCAAGGAGGATTTGATCACCAAATCAAATTCGCAATTGTCAGAGATGAAGACTAACAAGGAATATTCAACCAAGATGGCGGAAATTGAAAGTTTTAAAGCAGATAAATCTGTGATCGAAGAAAAGATCTTGATCTCTTATGATGAGGCGGATGTGATTACGGCAGAGATTTCGAAAGAGCGGGCTGTCGTTCAGGAGAAAGAAAAAGAATTTTTGGCCAAGAAAAAAGAAGTGGAAGATCAGATCAAGGTTAGTCAAGATAGGGTCAATGTTCTATTGGGTCAGCGTCAGCAGATCACTCCGGATATTGATAAAAGCGTGTTAAGCCGTTATGACGCTGTTTTAAAACATAAAGAAGGCCTAGCGATCGCGCCGCTCAAAGATATGATCTGCGGGGGGTGTTTTATGAGTTTGAATCCGCAGACGATCAATGCGTTAAAGATGCATGATCAGTTGGTCTCTTGTGAAATGTGTATGCGAATTTTATATCTTGAGGATGATTTTTGAGTACTGACCTTGTGATCCATGTCGATGGTGCTTGTCGAGGGAATCCTGGCCCGGCAGGGATCGGTGTTGTGATCTCTCAAGACGGGAAAGTTATCAAAGAGATCTCTCGTGCCATTGGCAATGCGACAAATAATATTGCGGAATATTCAGCGCTTATCTGTGCTTTAAATGAGGCGATCGGATTAAAAGCAAAAAAGATCTTGGTTTTTACTGACAGTGAACTTGTTTTTAAACAAGTCACGGGTGTTTACAAGATCAAGAATGAAACAATAAAGGTGTTATCTTCGCAGGTTCGTTCATTGATAAAGAATTTTTCTCATTTTGAGATCAAGCATGTTTTACGGGAATACAATAAAGATGCGGATCGATTAGCATCAGGGATATTAGATAAAGGGCAAGCTGAGGTGGTTGCCTTGCTGTTTGATAACAGCAAGGAGGAAAGTCCGAGCTCCAAAGGATAATGCATCCCGATAATGCGGGACCGTCTGGCTTCGGTTGGATGAGGATTAGAGCTACAGTGACGATGCTTTTTCAGTGTTCAGTGGTCGGTGTTCAGTGGTCAGTTAATTCCTGATCACTGAACACTGATCACTGGCCACTGATAAAGAGTGAAACGAGCAATC
>CAYGEE010000100.1:0-7788 GCA_964348765.1 uncultured Planctomycetales bacterium
CATCCGCCCAGCGCCAATTTCCTTGAAAAGTTCATCATAAAATTTTTCTGCTCGTTTTTTATCATTAGTTCCTAATGTTACATATCCAATCATATTTTCTCCTTTTCAAAATTCATTTAGATAACTATCGAGTTTCTGTATCCGGCTAATTCTAACGTCCTTGTCGTCGCTGGGCCTTTGCTTAAGATCTGCCAGTCTCTGGGGATCTTGCGATAATCTGTTAAGAAATTCTTAACAGTCGATGGACTTGTGAAAATAATGCTCCCGGTATTCTCAGGCAATGACCTTTTCTTAGGTTTTATATTTTGATAAACGGCAAGCTGCTCGACCTTCGCTCCGATCTTTGTCAATTGAACCTTTAAGAATGGATTGGGCAGCGCTGACCGGGGGAAAAGGATCTTTTTGCCTTTGACGTTAAATTTCTTTTTGATCTCAAGGAATAAACTTTGACTATTCTCCTCTGCCCCGATCAAAGCTGGTTTGATCCCGACACTCTCTAACGCTTCTGCGGTTTCCTCTCCAATGACAATGAACGGTTTAATAGAAATATTCTCAAGTGGAAAATTATTCTCTTTAAGGATCTCAAAAAAATATTTAACGCCGAATCGGCTCGTGATAAGGAAGAGATCATACTGAGTCAGATCTTTAATAAGCTTTTTAACAACCTCTTTTTTTATCTTTGCCTTTGAAATCTCGATCATAGGAAAATGAATCACATGGCCTAATGATCGATACTTTCCAAGATTTGTCCCCGTATAAAGGATCGATCGATCGGATTTAGGTGTGGGCTTATAAAATCGTCCCACCTCGCCAACAATGATCAACGCGGGCGGTTCTAATTCTTCGTTCTCAACTTTCGACACAATATCACCGATGGTGCCGACAACAACATGTTCCTGCCATTGCGTTCCTTTAGAAATAACCACAACAGGAGTTGTTTTGTTCCATTTATTTTTCAATAACGATCCAACGATCTCTTTTAACCGAGTCAAACCCATCAAAAAAACGATCGTGTCAACTTGCGGGATATTGATCTCTCTTTGATCACCACCGGCCTCATCGCTTCCGTGTGCACTTAAGAACGCAACCGACGACGATACTCCTCGGGCGGTCAGAGGAATTCCTAGTAAGGACGGCAGCCCAGTCGCAGAACTAACCCCAGGAATGACTTCAACATTAATAGAATAACTTTTCAAATATTGGATCTCATCCGCCCCGCGGCCAAAAACAAGCGGGTCCCCACCTTTGAGCCGGACGACATTCTTGCCTGTCATCGCCTTTAAACGTAATTGCCTTGAAAGCTCCTTTTGCGATAACGTATGGTCGCCTTTTCGTTTTCCGACATAAACATGTTCCGCTTTGGGCGCATACGACAAAAGCCTTTTGTCGACGAGATAATCATAAAAAACACAATCCGCTTCCTTTAATGCATTGATTCCTTTATGCGTGATCAAATCAGGATCACCTGGGCCAGCTCCGACCAGAAAAACACGACCATAAGTTTTACGGATATCGATAACTGAAAAAAGGTCTCGAAGCTTATCATCATCTGATCGTCCAACAACCGCAAGCTGCCCCTGCAAAGCCGCTGCCTCCCAGGGCATAATATCTTTAATAAGATGAGAAAGCTCCAATCGTTTTAAGGCAGCTGTGGCGACGATAACACCGTCACAAAGACCCTTTTCGATCAAAGCGATCCGCTCACTGATCGATCCACGGATATTAACAAGTTCAATGCTAGGATTTAATTTTTTTAAAGCACTTTGACGAATCAAACTACTCGTCCCGACCTTCGCACCTTTTTTAAGGTCTTTAAAATGGACCTTGCCGACAAAAGCGTCCGTCTCATCAATACTTTTCGTTAAAGCAAATATTTTCAATCCTTTTGGTATCGACGCCGGCAGATCTTTAGCACTATGAATGGCAATATCGATCTTCCCTTTTAATATTGACTCATCAAGAGTATTGGTAAAAAAATCATCTGGGACGCTTTTATCGGTCAGAAGGGTTTTCTGATCTATATCGCCCTGCGTTCTAAAGATCTTCTGTTCAAAAACAGGCTTGATCTTCTTAGCCAGAAGAAGCTTTTTGATCTCTTCGATCTGGACCAACGCAAGCGGTGTGTGACGAGAACCAACTATGATCTTGGGTGTTTTCATAACGGAGGGAATTATAACATAAAATAAAGGACAAGCCCTAATTATGCTTATTGTCATTCCCGCTTTCGCGGAAATGACATAAATAAACGATTAAGAAGAATGCTCCACAAGTTTCTTGATTTCCTCAAGATGCAGACGGGTCGCATCTTCTCCCGCTTTAATAAGTTCATCGACGCGATGAAGTTCATACCAATTGACCCCAACAAGATTCGGATGAATGACAACATCCGCCTGCTGCGCGCTCTGCTCGGCAAGGACATATTCGGTAGCTTGAAGAGTTCTAACAATAATGTCAGAAATATTGTTTCCAAAAAATTTTAAAAA
Organism: uncultured Planctomycetales bacterium; assembly: GCA_964348765.1. Lineage (GTDB taxonomy): Bacteria > Omnitrophota > Gorgyraeia > Zapsychrales > Zapsychraceae > CAYGEE01. The sequence continues at coordinate 2,484 of CAYGEE010000100.1, forward strand.
CACTTTATACATCCGAAATCCCAAATATTGGAATGGAGATTTTAGAAATTGGATCTTTTCTTTGCGATCCATTTCCTGTTGAAGCATATCATAACCCAAAGAAACATGTTCAGGCGACTGAAGGACATTGACCGCGATAATCCTTTTGATCCCGCGGCTTGAAAGGACATTCGTAGGCAATGGGTTCAAAACCCCTCCATCAATGATCAGCTGACTATTAATATGGATCGGTTCAATAACGCCGGGGATCGCGATACTCCTTCGCACAGCCTCAACAAGGGATCCTGAATCAATGACAATTTCCTCCCGGCGAATAAGATCATACGCCACAACTTTGAATGGGATCTTTGTATTGTAAAATGTTTTTTCCGCCAAATGATTGATAAGCCAATGACGGATCGCGCGCCCGCCAACGAGACCTTTAATAGGAACAACGGGATCAAATAATTTTAGGATATTGGATTTTTTCTCAAATTCCCGAGCAATCTTTTCAAGATTCTTTGCATCATTTCCAATAGCCCACAGGCTTCCAATAAGAGCTCCCATACTGCTGCCAACGATAATATCGATCGGAATATTCTCCTGTTCCAGAACACGAATAACACCGACGTGCGCGATGCCAAGGGCTGCCCCGCCGCCTAAAACCAATCCAACCATAACCCCGCCAATTTGACGAGCAATACGGCGAACCGATTTCCCATATTCCGTATGCTCATATACGATCGGAATCTTTAACGCCCTAGAATAAATATTTTCCTTAAGATCAGTGGCCTCAACTGGAGGCAACACCGTAAAAACATTAAAATTTATCGCTCGGTTGATCTCATCATAAGATAAATATGTTTGATGATGCAGGCTGCGGATAATGACCTGCACTTTTTCCGCTCTAAATTTATCTTTAAAAGTCACTTCAAGCTGACTGATAACATTTCGAATTAGCTGCAGATCCTGCGGTTCATCCATCGAGATCAAATGCACTTCATCAGATTGTGTTAAAGTTTCAATAACGAAATCATCCATGTCATTAGGAAGGTCCACAATGACATAATGATAATCTCCAACGAGCGCGCTCACTAAAGGGCTAATCTGTTTTTTAAAGGACTGATCACTTGGGTCAAAGAAAACAGTCAGAAGATCAACATCAAACAAGCCCTTTTTGATACTTGAGAAAACTTTTTTAAAATCATTAAGGACCTCTTTAAGATTAATGCCGACAAAATCTGCATCTTCCACAGCCTGTGGCTGCTCCGGACTTTTCTGATTCGCTACCCCATGGATATTTAAAAAGACAACTTTCTTCTTTGTTTCTTTTTCTAACGTTAGCGCTAAATTAAAAGCGTACGTCGAACTTCCAGTCCCCTTCACAGGACTATAGATCGAAATGATCGTACTTTCAAAAACACTTTTAATCCCTTGAACATTCTTACGGATCCGTTTGGAAAGGCTATGGCTTAATTCAACACCAAGCTGCGGGATCGCCTTTAAGATCATTTCAAAATCATCTTTAGGAACTTTTAAAATCACAGAATCATTGATCGCTTCATATGTCAATGAATGCGGTTCGCCGGTTAAAAGCGAAATGATGCCAAAATGCATGCCGCGATGGATATAATCGATGTTCTCTTTATATCCGGGCATTTTCTCCCGAAACGCCTGCAGCCGTCCGGAAACCAAGCAATATAAAAAATCAGCCTGATCACCCTGACGACGGATCGTTTCACCTTTTTTATATTCGATAACGATCGACTTGCGGGCGATCTTAGTGATCTCAAACCAGCGGAGTTTACTAAAAATAGGAATCTGCCGGCAAAGGTGAAATTGATTAATAAATGATGAGATTCCAGGCATAGGGAAATTAAAAAGTAACGGGAGAAGCTAGAAGTTAGATGCTAGAAGTTAGAACTAAAAAAATTATTCTTTCTAACTTCTAACCTCTAGCCTCTAGCCTCTAACTTCTTCTATTCTATTTTATAATATCATTCTCCATCCACTCAAATTCTTTTCCTAGGACTTTCTTGGAAATAGAAAGTAAGTGACGATCATTATTTCCTGAGATATCGGCAAAAAGCCGTTCGATCCTTTTTTCTGCTAATTCACAATACCCAATTGCCAAGTCCAGCGAATTCGTTTTATCACCCTTTTCTTTAATGAATGAATCCGCGTAAGAGCACGTCGCTGAGATAACAAAAAGCTCAACGCCGATATCGACCATCCTATTTAATAAAGCCTGCTGAGATTCCATCTTTTTCTGATATTTCATCATTTTCAAAAAGATCACTCTAGCCAAACGCTTACTGGTACTTTTGACATACAGCATATGCGTTCTTAAACGATTATCAAGATTCCCAAATGAATCCGTTGTTGGAAGCATCATTTTCGGGAACCAAAGACTGTAAAATCCAGCCATTGAAAATAAAGCGCCGATGATCTTCATTGGATCTTTAGATGTTAACAAAGGCATAATACGTTTTAAATGCGGATCAAGCGCCTCACGAGCGATAAATAAGTGCATGATCTCGGATGTCCCTTCAATAATCAAATTGATACGAACATCTCGCATGACACGTTCGACCGGCCAATAATCTGCGCCGCGTTTACGAAGAGAATCCGATGTTTCATAACCCTGACCTCCTCGGATTTGAAGCGTTTCATCCGTAATCAGCCAGCTATGATAAGTACAAAAATATTTTGCGATCGCCGCTTCAAGACGGATATCTTTTTTCTTATCATCCGCCATGTGCGAGCATAGCCATGTTACAGCATCCATCGCGAAAGTATGAGTAGCGATATACCCTATCTTCATCGCCACTGATTCATGCTCGCCGATCTTCGAACCCCATTGGACGCGTTTGCTTGACCATTGACGAGCGACATGCAAGCACCATTTTGAGATCCCAGCGGATGCCGCAGGAAGAGTTAACCGCCCGGTATTTAGCGTAGTTAATGCTAGTTTTAACCCTTCACCCTCTCCCAAAATAATATTTTCACGAGGGACTTTCACATTATTAAAACGGATCAAACCGTTTTGAATACCATGCAGCCCCATAAATTGACAGCGATGAACGATCTCAAAACCAGGAGAATTTGTTTCAACAATAAAAGCGGTGATCTGTTTTCGTTCTTTACCGTGGACGATCTTAGGGGGTGTGACCGCCATAACAACAAGAACGCCAGCGACAAGACCGTTGGTGCACCATAATTTTTGACCGTTGATCAGAAAATATTTCCCGCCTTCAATTGGAGTGGCAGTTGTGGTCATATTGCGCGGATCTGAACCTGCTTCCGTTTCCGTCAATGCAAACGCGGAGACAACGCCTTTAGCGAACATCGGAAAATATTTTTTCTTCTGTTCCGGTGTCCCAAATAATTTTAATGGCTGAGGAACGCCGATACTTTGATGGGCTGACAAAAGAACCGCAGTCGAACCGCAATAGCTCGAGACCAGATGCATCGCGCGGTTATAATTAACCTGGCTTAAACCGAGCCCACCGTCTTTTTCATAAATTTTCATTGCAAAACATCCCATTTCTCCCAAACCCTTCATAACAGCGTCGGGAATGATACCTGTCCTATCAACTTCATTGGGGTCAAGATTTTGTTTTAAGAATTTTTCAAGCTTTGCAAGGAATACGTCGCCTTTTTGTTTTTCTTCAGGAGACTGTTTTGGGAAGGGATGAATTAAACGCCAATCACATTTTCCATGAAACAATTGCAGGGCAAAACTCGGATGATGCCAATCGACTTCACGGGCGTCTTCCGCAAATTCCAATGAAGCCTTCTTTTCGGCGCTAATATTCTTATCATACATGCTCATAGGGAATTCTCCTTGCCATTAGAATGTTTAAATTCGAACTCACTTCTAGAGATAACGTTCTTACGAGAAATCTTAGTCTTATTATAAGAAAACAATTGGGATTTACGAGGAGATTCTCAAAAATTTTACCTATATTTTTGAAAGATATTTATTAGCGAGTTCATCGATATTGTCAACACTGACATTGGAATACCAAACATTATCCGGATAGATCATAATGTTCGTCCCGCAATTGCATTGACCAAGGCATTTGGTCTGAGAGACACGGATCTTTGGGATGCAGCCCGCGCTCTTTAGCAATCTCACGCAATTTTCGAAAGATCTCTTCACCTTTATGATCGCCGCAGCTGGGCTTCTCGCCTTTTTTATCATTAACACAAACGAAGATCTGTTTTTCGTAAGGGGTCTTTTGGGATTTCATTCTGATTCTCCTTAAATCACGTAAGGAACAGGCATGCCTGTTCCCTAACATTACATTTTATTTAACACAACAAACGTCTCCAAATGCCTTGTCCGAGGGAAAAAATCCATCGGAACAACCTTTTCAACCGCCCATCCGTTCGCTATAAATTGTTTCAAATCCCTTATCAGAGACTCAGGATCACATGAAACATACAGAATATTTTTAAAACTTTTCAAATTCACCATCATTGTTAGCGCCGTGTCGCTTAACCCCGACCGCGGAGGATCGATGATCGCGATCAATTTCTTTTCTTTCATTTCTTCTAATATTTTTGGCAATTGCTCCTCCACTCGTCCGCCAACGATCCTCACATTACTAATATTGTTATATTCAAGGCTCGTTTGAGCAACATCCATAGACGGCAAAGATTCATCCATCAAAACAACTCTCTTAACTTTATCAAAAAGACAAACAGAGAATAATCCCACCCCACCGTAAAGATCAAATAAAACACTCTCCAGCTGCCAAACATTGAGCGAACGGATCATGTCGATCACCTTCGGCAGGATCGACAGATTCGCCTGAAAAAACGTATTCATCGAATAAAATATTCTTCGCCCATTGATCTCTGTCCACAGATAATCTTCTTTTGATAATTCTAAGCTCCTCTTTCCAACACCACCCCAAAAAACCCGGCCGCTATCATCGGTTCTTATGACTAAATTCGCCTGGCGATATTTATCAGTCAATCGATCGATCGCCTCTTTTTTAATACGCGGTAATTCTCTGGAGAGCTCTTCTCGAGCAATATAACAATGATCAATAGAAAGCGTCGGCCCATTACCAAGAGGCGAAAATCCGATCGTGACCTCGCCGTTCTTTCTGCGGTCAAGTTTAAGATCGATCCGATGACGATAATGATAATCTTTGGGAGAAGCGATCATTTTCCCAAAAAGATCATTATCAATATTTAATTCTTTTAAAAAAAAATTCTTAAGAAGTTCCTCTTTTATTTCCAACTCCATCTCGTAAGAAAGGTGCTGATAACTGCATCCGCCGCATTGGCCGAAGATCGGGCACAAAGGATC
>CAYGEE010000101.1:0-7759 GCA_964348765.1 uncultured Planctomycetales bacterium
TTTGCTTGCCCCGGGATCGCAAATAAACAGTCCTCGTTTTAAACAAAATTGTCATCCCGGACTCCGATCCGGGGTCCATTAATAAATTTGTTTTTGCGGAGTGTGACGACGAAGCAATCTTACGCTCCGTGTCGAAAAGATTGCTTCGTCGATGATATGAAAAATTAAAACTCCTCGCAATGACACGGTCGTAAAACTTCTAATTATTATAAAAAAGCAATCCGCAAACTCACAGCACTAATTTCATTTTTTCGCAAAACGCTTAAAAATAAAGATCGACATCAAACCAAAACATGCAAATGAAAAAACATCGCCATATCTCGTATAAAATGTCTTTGTTGAATTCAACCGAACTCTTGTAACAGTAACTCCAGAAATGAACGTCTCTTTGCCATTTTTATCATGAACACTATTTAAGATCTTTCCCGCATCATTAATAAAACAACTAACCCCCGTATTCGCAGCGCGGACGACATATTTACGATTCTCAATAGCCCGAAAGACCGACGACTGCACATGCATAAACGGCGCTTTCGTATCTTTAAACCAGGCATCATTGGTAATATTAACCAAAAATTGAGCCCCTTCATTAACAAATTTCCTAACTAAGCCGGGAACAGAATCCTCAAAGCAAATTAAAACCGCAAAAAGCCCCGAAGGTTTCTTTGTCTGTCCGTCATAATAACTTGGAAAAAGCGTATATTCTGTTCCAGAAGAAAAATCACCGATCGGAACGATCTGATCAATAAATGGCAAAACAGAGCGAAACGGGACATATTCACCAAAAGGAACCAGGTGATGTTTAGAATATTGTTTTAAGATCTCTCCGTCCTTAGAAAATAAAAGCGCCGCATTGTAATACTTATCCTCTTCTTTTTTAACAATAGAACCGATCAAGAAAGGGATCTGCGCATCTTTGATAGTATCTTTTAACTGCCCCATGATCACTCGGGAACCTTCATCACCGATCATCCCGGGAAAAGATGTTTCAGGCCAAATGATAAGCTCAGGATCTAAGACAACAGCATCTTGTGTTAAAAGAGTATAATCCAGCATGATCGTCGGCCAGGAAACTTTATCCCATTTTAATTCCTGCGGAGTATTGGCCTGAATAACAGCAACATTAAGATTCTCTCCTTTTTGAAAGATCCCTAACGAATATAAACCATACGCCCCTGTTCCTAGAACAAGCGCTGCCCCAATAATACAGTTTATAACAATTTCAAATGTGAATTTCTCAGAATTAAAGATCGCCTTGGTTTTGATCAGATCTTTTATAGCCAAATTGCAAACAACGATTATAAAAGATACTCCGAACATCCCAGTCAGATCCGCGATCTGGATCATCACTAAATTCTTATATTGAGATAAACACAAACTTGCCCAGCTAAAACCAGAGAACAAATGGGCCCGTAAGAATTCCAGCCCGACCCATAAACTCGGGATTAAGATCAATTTAAGAGTCGGGTGAAAGCGGTAAAAATAACTATATCCCAAGCCAAAAAACCCAAGATAAAGCGAAAGAACGATCACTATCAAAGGATATCCGAAATACGCAACCAAAGGATCAACATTTATCAACCAAAACATCGTGGAGGAAAAGAAGACGAGGCCATGCAAAAAACCAATAAAAAAGGCTTTTTTAGGGATCTTCCCATCCAAGGCAAGAAATAATGGAACAAGGCCGATCCAGGCAAGGATCCAAACATCTGTTTTTGGAAACGCAAAAATAAGAAGACAAGCGGAGAGAACGCTTAAAAGATAATCTTCAATTTTAAAAAAGAATTTATTGGCCACAACATTTTTTATATTTTTTTCCGCTGCCGCAAGGACAGGGGTCGTTTCGGCCGACTTTAGGTGAATCAGAATGACTAACATTACCAGCTGAAGTAGTAGCCTCCGGCGGAGGAGCTGACGGATTTTGAGCCATCTGCACAGCCTGCGCCAAACCAGAAACTTCATGATGCACAAATTTTTTCGGAAGCGCGCTAAAAACCCCTCTTGGGCGCATCTCACGCGGTGCCGGCTGAAGTTTATAAATAAGATCTGCGACCTCATCATGGATCGAGCGGTACATCGCTTCGAACATCTCAAAACCTTCTTTTTTATATTCGACCAAAGGATTGCGCTGCGCGTAAGAACGAAGCCCGATCCCTTCTTTTAAATGATCCATCGCGTATAAATGATCTTTCCATTTCGAATCAATAGTATTTAAAAGGACCATTCTTTCTAAATGCCGCATCGGATCAATGCCGATCTCTTGTTCTTTCGACGCGTAAGATTGTTTTAACCCGTCGATGATCATCGCACGCATTTCTTCATAGGAAGCTTCCGCGATCAGCTTGTTCTCAATTTGAAAATCGTGATTGAAACGATTCTTAAAAGATGCCTTAAATCCATCAATATCCCACGCCGAATGATCCCCTCCTGAAGGCAGATAACTGTCAAAAGATTCATCAACCGCCTGCTCAACCGCTTCCCAGATCATGGATTTAACATCTGTGCTTTCTAAGATCGTCCGACGCAATGCATAAATAACTTCCCGCTGCCGATTCATAACATCATCATATTCAATAAGATGTTTACGGATCTCAAAATTATGATTTTCAACGCGTTTTTGCGCTGTTTCCAAAGCACCCGTAAGCCACGGATGCTCAAGAACTTGCCCTTCTTCCATCCCTAAACGATCCATCAAACCGACAATACGGTCAGAAGCAAATAAACGCATCAAGTCATCTTCCAATGAAACATAAAAACGCGATGACCCCGGATCCCCTTGACGGCCTTGACGGCCACGCAACTGATTATCAATTCGTCGTGATTCATGACGTTCAGTACCGATCACATGAAGCCCGCCGATCGCCACAACTTTGTCATGCTCTTCTTTGACTTGCTGACGGAATTGTTCAATGAATTTTTTCAACATTTCTTCTTTTTGCGCTTGCGCTTCTTCATCTTTAACATCTTTTAATTTCGCGGAAACAAGTTGCTTGGCTAAAAATTCCGCATTGCCGCCTAAAAGAATATCCGTTCCTCGTCCAGCCATATTGGTCGCGATCGTAACCGCTTGATATCGGCCGGCCTGAGCGATAATATTCGCTTCCGTTTCATGATATTTTGCATTTAACACCTGATGCGGGATCCCTTTCTGTTTGAGCATCCGTCCTAAAAGTTCTGACTTTTCGATCGAGATCGTACCGACAAGGACCGGACGGCCCTTTTTATGGCTTTCAATAATATCCTCAATAACGGCATTGAATTTTTCTTTCATTGTTTTATAAATAGAATCCGGATGATTTAACCGCGATACTTTTCGGTTCGGCGGAATAACAACGCAATCCAGATTATAGATCTCTTTAAATTCATTAGCTTCCGTATAAGCCGTCCCGGTCATCCCGCCTAGCTTTTCATACATGCGGAAATAATTCTGCAAAGTGATCGTGGCAAGCGTCTGATTTTCGCGCTCGATCTTGATCCCTTCTTTAGCTTCAATCGCCTGATGCAGCCCATCCGACCAGCGCCGGCCGGGCATCAGACGCCCCGTAAATTCATCGACGATAATAACCTGTCCGTCATTAACAACATAATCGACATCGATCTTAAAAAATTCTTTCGCTTTAAGCGCTTGCAGGATCTGATGACGATATTCCATGGTTTCCATGTCGTGAATATTGGCGATCCCGAACATCTTGGCAACATTAAGCTCTCCATCCTCAGACAAGGATACTGACTTTGCTTTCTCATCCGCAAGATAATCAACTCCCAATGATAAATTCTCATTGCGGTGTTTCGCGTCGATCTCATCTCGTTCCGTGATCCTTTTTCCCTTTATTTTTTTAGCGATCTCACAAGCCCGATAATAAATATCCGTTGAAGCCTCTGCGGGACCGGAGATGATCAATGGCGTCCGCGCTTCATCAACTAAAATACTGTCAACCTCATCGACGATCGCAAAATGATGACCGCGCTGGGACATCTCTTCTTTAAAATTAACCATATTGTCGCGCAAATAATCAAAACCAAATTCATTGTTCGTCCCATACGTGATATCCTGAGCGTATTCTTTTTGACGTTCATTCGGGCTCATATCGTGCTGAATAACACCGACAGACAATCCTAAAAATTGATATAAAGGCCCCATCCATTCGCTGTCTCGTTTAGCCAAATAATCATTAACCGTCACAACGTGCGCGCCTTCCCCCGTCAAAGCATTTAAATAAACAGGCAATGTTGCTACAAGAGTTTTCCCTTCTCCTGTCGTCATTTCCGAAATATTCCGATTATTTAAAACGATCCCGCCCAAGATCTGAACATCAAAATGACGCATATTAAGAATTCTCTTCCCCGCTTCACGCACCAGCGCATAAGCTTCAGGTAAGATCTCGCTTAAGATCTTTTGTTTCTGATCACGGAATTCTTTTTGGATCCTCTCAAATTCTAAGATCATATCTTCCGTCTTGTTCTGATTTAAGATCCCGTTTTGAGCAAGAAGCGCCTGATCATATTCTGCTTTGATCAAAGCAATGCCTTTTTGATAAAGATCCTTAAACTCCGCTGTTTTCTTGCGACAATCTTCATTCGACAAACGACTAAAAGCATCCTCAAAACCATTGACCTTTGAAACGATCAAACAAGTCTTTTTAACAAGATGAACAGAAGGCAGCGGCAGATCTTCCGGAATATGAACGTTAACTTTGGGATTTAATTCATCAATGAATTTCTGAGCATTCTTTATTGCGGATTTTCGTATTAAAAAATCAAACATTTCAAACTTCTTTCTATTTTTTATTTTTATAATTACCTAAGATCTAACACCATCTGTTGTCATTCCCGCTTACGCGAGGATGACAAATAAATACCCCTATTTATTCCGGGATCATTTTTAAAAATGCTTCAATGAACATCTGTAGATCGCCGTCCATCACCTTCGCCACCTGAGCCGTCTCAGCGTCGGTGCGGTGATCTTTAACCATATTATAAGGATGCATCACATAACTTCGGATCTGACTACCCCACTCGATCTTCTGCTTTTCGCCCTGTTCCTTATTGATAACTTCATCCTGCTCTTTACGTTTTAATTCATAAAGTTTAGCTTTTAAAACCTTCATCGCCGTCTGACGATTCTGCAACTGCGAGCGTTCATTCTGAGATTGCGTCACAATTCCCGTCGGAATATGAGTGATGCGTACCGCAGAATCCGTTGTGTTAACACTTTGTCCGCCGGGCCCGGAAGAACGGAACATATCGATCTTAAGGTCCTCCGTATTGATCGCGATCTGCTCATCATCCTCGATCTCCGGAAGAACATTAACCGATGCAAACGAAGTATGCCGCCTTTTATTAGAATCAAAAGGCGAGATCCGCACCAGCCGATGAACGCCTTTTTCCGCTTTCAAATATCCGTAAGCCATCTCTCCTTCAATGCCGAGCGTGACATTCTTAACACCAGCCTCATCACCTGTCAGATAATCCAAAGTCTTCACTTTATAACCCTGCTTTTCCGCGTAACGAGTATACATCCGTAAAAGCATTCCCACCCAATCACAAGATTCTGTTCCGCCAGCCCCGGCATTAATGCTTAAGATCACATTATTGCGGTCGAACGGGCCGGACAGAATATTCTTTAATTCGATCTCATTGATCTGAACTGTCAGCGCCTGGACCTCTTCATTGATCTGAGAGACCATCGACGCATCGTCGGACAACATCTCTAAAAGCTCTGATGAATCCTTAAGACGTTTTGCACATGCCTCAAAAGGTTCGATCAAGGACTTCAAAAATTTCAACTCTTTAACTAACGTGTTCGATCCGGATGAATTATCCCAAAAATTGGATTGATTCATCTGATTTTGAATAAAAACAATCCGCTCCATCTTTTTTGGAAGGTCAAAGAAACCCCCGAAGATGTTCCAAGCGCGCCATGAGTGCTTGAATTTGTTTGCGAATGTCGTCTAACATAAAGTATTCATCCTAACAAAAAACACAATAAAAGTCATTGAAATATTTTTTAACTGGTAGGACTTTCACGTTTTGTGTCATTGCGAGCGCTTTTTGCGAAGCAATCTTTTAAAAAGATTGCTTCGGCCAAAAAACCGGCCTCGCAATGACACAGGACGCATCTCGTTGAATTTCTCTATCAACTACAAAGACTATTCACTAACTGGAAAACCTCTTGGCGCCTTTAAGCTCAAGAATAAAATCGTCTTTACTATCCGCATATCTTTTTGCGATCCTTTCATCAACGACTCCTTGTTTGACAAGAGAAACCAAAGATTTCTTAAAAGACATCATCCCAAACAGCTCACCCTCATCAATATAATTTTGGATCTCACGAATGCGGCCTTCCCGAATAAGCCGAGCGACCGTTGGTGTGACGACCATTGTCTCGCAGGCCGGAATACGGCCCTTACCATCTTTTCTTGGTAAAAGCCTTAAAGAGATCGTCCCTTTTAAAATAAGCGATAATTGCATCCGGATCTCTTCATGCATATGCGGAGGGAAGAAATTAACGATCCGAATGATCGTCTGCACGGCGTTAATCGTGTGGAATGTCGTAAAAACATACGTCCCGAGTTCGCTTGCGTTGATCGCCGCCTGCATTGTCATCTCATCACGGACATTGCCGATATAAATAAGATCCGGACTTTGCTGAGTAACATGCTTAAGGGCCGATGAATAAGTCAACACATCCAACCCTAATTCCCGTTGATTAATAATACTTTTTTTATCTGTGAACAAAAATTCGATCGGATCCTCGATCGTAATAATATGCTGTGCCGTATGAATATTCAGATATTCGATCATGCTCGCGATCGTCGTAGATTTTCCGTTACCTGCCGGCCCGCAACATAAGAACAAACCCTTTGTTTCTTCGCAAAAGATCTTCAAAATATCGACCGGAAGCATTAACTCTTCAAAATTACGGATATTGGTATAAATATGCCTCGCCACGATCGCCGGTGTTCCTCTTTGCATAAAAATATTGACCCGAAAACGCCCCACACTCGGTTCTTCATGCAAAAAATCTATGTCAAGATTCTGCAAAAATTGCTTTCTTCTTTGCTCATTAGCCAAAAGAAGGTTCGTCATTGCTGTCATTTCCAATTTCGTGATCGCTTCCGTATTAATAATTTCAATGGCTCCATCAATGCGCATTCGAGGAAGCGCTTTGGTCCGCAAATACATATCCGAACTGCCTTTTTCGATCATTAATTTGAAAAGATCGCGAATGTCCATTTTAGTCACCTTTCGGCAAATTGCTATTTATAAACATCTTTGCGATGTTTAATTCGATAAATATAAACTTCTTTTAAATTTTCATCAATGCGATAGAGAATGCGATAATCTCCCACTCTGATCCGAAAACCTTCTTCATTGGTTAATTTTAAAGACCCAAATGCTCGAGGATTATCGGCTAACGTTAGAATTCTGCTTTTAAGTTTATTAAAGATTTTTAAAGAGAATTGATCCAAGTCCTTTTCTGCGGATGGCAATAGCCTGATTTCATACATCACGTAGATCTTTTTTTAAGATATTCATCAAAATTGACCGCTTGGGCTTCCTGGGAACGAAGATTTTTAAGATCCAAAATATCTTCATTTAATTCTTCCCGGGCTAATTGTTCCCGCAAAGCTTTCTCGACAAAGAACCCTTGTTTCAACCCATGCTCAATACAGAATTGACGGACTTTTTCAGCCAAATTAGGTTCAATTTTTACAGCATAAGATATTTTAGACATATATTTTACCTCCAAAATAAG
>CAYGEE010000102.1:0-7758 GCA_964348765.1 uncultured Planctomycetales bacterium
TTCCTTAATCTTCCCAAATTGCTATCCTTAAGCGAATGGTCGGCACGGCTTTTGCGTCTTCCTTTTGTAGAAGGAGTTGAAACAGAGCCAGGGCTTGTTCTTATCCAAATTGACGGTTTTTCCGGAACGCAACTTAATAAAGCATTTGCCGACAAGAAAATGCCTTTTCTTAAAGGCCTTTTAAAAGAAAAATATTACCGGCTTTATCCTCATTATCCAGGATTGCCGTCGAGCACGCCGGCGGTTCAAGGGGAAATATTTTATGGTGTAAAACAGATCGTTCCGGCTTTTGCTTTTTTTGATCGAGAGAAAAGTAAAATTTTTCGAATGTATGACAGCGAGGCTGTGCTTGAGATTGAACAGCGCTTGGCGCAGCAAGGAGAAGGGCTTTTAGAGGGAGGAAGTTCATATTCAAATATTTATTCTGGCGGCGCTAAAGAATCGCATTTTTGCGCCGCTTCTTTAGGATGGAGCAAAATTTGGAAGGATGTCAATCCCATTGGTTTTGTTATTTTAGCGTTAACTCATTTTCCATCTTTTGTGCGGATGTTTGTGTTGACTGTATGGGAAATCATATTAGGGATCGTTGATTTTGGACGAGGAATTTTAAAGGGAGAGAATTTTAAAAAAGAAGTGAAGTTTATTTATCTTCGCGCGTTGATCTGCGTTCTTCTTCGGGAATTAGTGGCCCTGGGAACGAAAATTGATATTGCGCGCGGATTACCTATTATTCATTTAAATCTCTTAGGATATGACGAACTTGCCCATAATCGCGGTCCGTCCTCGCCATCGGCTCATTGGTCGCTAAAAGGTATTGATCGCGCTATTGAAAAAATTTATCGCAAAGCGCTTCATTCTCCTCGTCGCAGTTACGATGTTTGGATCTACTCTGATCATGGGCAGGAAGACACCGTTTGCTATGCAACGCAATATCATCGCAGCGTCCAAGAGGCTGTGGCTGAGATTTTTAAGGACTTTGATGCGACAGCGGATTTTTTGCCTTTTGATAAGAATGGAGAACAGCTGCAGCGCGCTCGTTTTTTAGGGCATTCTTTTAATGAAAAGATCTCTTATCACCCCAGCCTTTCTCAAGAAAAATCTTTGGATAAAAAACTCGTTGTTACGGCTATCGGCCCGACGGGTAATATCTATTTGCCGCAGGAGATGTCTAGAGAAGAAAAGCATCGGTTCGCGAAAGAATGTGTTGAAAGGGCAAAGATTCCTGTTGTTATGCTGCCGGAAGAACAAGGCCAAGTCCGTGTTTGGACCCAAGAAGGGGAATTCATCCTGCCTAATGATGCTAAAGAGATACTAGGGAAAGATCATCCTTTTTTAACACAGGTAACGAAAGACTTGGTTAGTCTTTGCCATCATCAAAACGCGGGGGATTTTACTTTTATGGGGTTTAAGCTTGGCCAACAACCAATGACTTTTCCCATCGAGGACGGCTCCCACGCCGGGCCCGGCCCGGAGGAAACAAATGGTTTTGCGCTTCTTCCCATCGATATCATTCCAAGGCGAAGAGAGCAATCATATTTAACGCCGATGGATTTACGCGCCGCGGCCATGCGATTTTTAAAACGTCCGATGCCGCCAGAATTAAAACAATATTCTGAAATCACTATGTCATTCTTGCAAAAGCGGGAATCCAGACGAGACGAAAATATGGATCCCCACTTTCGCGGGGATGACGCAGTATCTTCTAATACAATTCGAATCATGACATACAACGTGCATTCTTGCGTTGGGATGGATGGTAAAATTTCACCTCAGAGGATCGCGCGCGTCATTGGTCGGCATGAGCCGGATATTGTCGCGCTCCAGGAGCTTGACATGGGGCGTAAACGCACGGGAGGAGTGGATCAGCCGCATTTGATCGCTCGTGAATTGGAGATGATCTATCATTTTCATCCTTCTGTTATCAGTAATGATGAATATTTTGGCAACGCTGTATTAAGCCGTTATCCCATGGAATTGATCCGCGCGGGCCGGTTACCGGGTATTATAAAAAGGCCTATGCTGGAAAATCGCGGAGTTATCTGGACAGTTATTAATATTGACGGGGTTATGATCAACTTTTTCAATACACATTTAGGATTGTTTTCTTTTGAAGGGATCAAACAAACAAAAGCATTGTTAGGAAGGGAGTGGTTGTCCCATCCAGTTTGTCAGGGGCCAGTTATTTTATGCGGAGATTTCAACGCTTTGCCGCATTCGCAGGTGTGTCATAGCATTAAGAAAGTTCTTCGCGATGCCCAGGGAGAGCTCGATGACCATAGACCGAAAGCGACATGGTTCAGCCATTATCCCGTCGGAAGGATCGATCATCTTTTTGTCAGCCCTGAAATTGAGGTTACGCGCGTCGATGTGTCAAGATCAGACCTTGATAAGGCCGCCTCCGATCATCTTCCGTTGATCGTCGATATAAAAATTAAGAAATAATTCAAAAAAGATGAAAATATCAGGATACTTATTAACTTCAGATCAGCATAAAGTTCATTATGACCAGTATAAATCCGATCATAAGAATGTCATTATTATTGCACATGGGTTTTTCAACAGTAAACAGGCAATTCTTTTTAAGCAGTTGGGGGAGGCGCTTAATAATGAATACGATGTCATTATATTTGACTTTCGGGGCCACGGTCAAAGCGCAGGATTGTATACCTGGATGGCGAAAGAGCATTTGGACCTTTTAGCTGTTATTGAATTTGCTGGAAAAGATTATGAGAAGATCGGCGTCATTGGATTTTCTTTAGGGGCTGCAACGAGTATTATCGCTGCTGCAAAGACAAAATTGATCAACAGCATTATTGCGGTCAGCGCGCCGGTCGCTTTTGAAAAGATTGATTATCACTTTTGGAAACTCGATGTAAAAAATGATATTATTTACAATTTGTTCGGTGACGGAAAAGGCGGCAAAGGTGTCCGGCCGGGGCCTTTTTGGCTGGGCAAAGAAAAGCCCATTGAGATCGTTAAGAAAGCAGGCATTCCTATTTTTTATATCCATGGCGATGCAGATTGGGTCATTCGTGAATGGCACTCAAAAGAGTTGCATAGCAACACAGCTTCTTTCAAACGCTTAAGTATTATTAAGAACGGTCCGCATGCCGAATATCTTTTAAGAGAACACAAAGAGGAACTGTTACTTTTAATCCGAGAATGGTTTCATGAAACCTTGATGTGAAGCTATTGCACCTCGGTACAATTGAATCATTTCCGTCTTCCCGACATAATAATCGATGGAATATTTCTCGATAGTCGCAAAATGGATCTCTGAAAAAGCCGCGCAATCGTTCGTGAGCTTCGCGGCATTTATTATTGTTTTGATCTGGGCAATAGCCGGGTTGCCGCTTCATTTCAGCGTCACATGGCATCTGATGATTAGCACACTCGCAGCTGTTATCTCCATTATTATGCTTTTTATTATTCAGAATAGTCAAAACCGTCACACCATTGCGATCCAACTTAAGCTTGATGAGATCATCCGCGCGACCAAAGGCGCTCATAATGAAATGATGGATATTGAAAAACTCACTGATGAGGATTTAGCAAGGATCCAGAAAAAATATGGCTTGTTGGCTGAGAAAACTAAAAAAGATTTAAAAAAAGGCAAGATCGACACTCATACTCCGGATATTAGCGAAACAATTATTAAAGAAAAAAAGTAGTTTTTTCCCGCCTATTGCACCAGGGTACAATTGACCCCTATTGAGTTTCCTCCTAAAATAAGATCATCAAATAGTAATCAGGAAGATATTAGATTCGAGTGAAAGTATATGAAATTCTCAAAAAGAGTGTGTTTTTGGATCGGCATCGTGATGGGTTTCTGTGCGCTGACAACTCAGGGATTGAGTAAGGACGAAGCACAAACGCCCGCATTGAGCTCTCAAGAAGAAGAAATCGTTGCGAATTTAGATTTTTTAGAAAACTTTGATATTTTACAGGAAGATGTGATGATGCTAAATCAATTAGAGGAGAGAAAAGACTATGATGATAAAATCAAAGATAGAAAAAGCACTTAATAAACAGATCAATGTGGAGTTAAATGCTTTTTATTCGTATTTATCCATGTCGGTGTATTTTGAGTCTTCTCACATGCCGGGCTTTGCTCAGTGGTTTAAGATTCAATCCAATGAGGAGTTTAAACACGCTGTGAGATTCAAAGATTATATGATCGCCCGTGGCGGACAAATCCATTTGATGGCCGTTGAGACCCCGAAAACAGAGTGGAAGTCGCCATTGGCAGTCTTTGAAGATGCCTACGCGCAGGAATTAAAAGTAAGTACCCTGATCAATGACCTTGTGGATCTGGCGAAACATGAGAACGATCATGCCACAGAGATCATGCTGCAATGGTTTGTGACTGAACAGGTCGAGGAAGAGAACACGGCCAGCAACAATATTGAGAAATTAAAATTTGTTAAGAATAATACTGAAGGAGTCGTGGAACTTGATCACGAATTGGGACAGCGTAAATAAAATTTTTTTGATTAAAACAATTTTATTTTAAAATAATGGAGGCTCCAATGTCAAAACATCATCATCAAAGTAAGCAAGAACAGATCAATAATAGGATCCACGACGCGGTCCGGTTTGAACAGGATAATACTCCGTATCAAGAAATTAAACTGTCAAAATCTAAAGATATTCTTAAAGAAGCCGTTTTGGATGATCGGTCGATCCGGTCGCTGGCGAATGAGATCTATCATGAAAAGGGAGGGTCTACCCTTGATAATTGGCTGGAAGCAGAACGAATATTAAAGAATAACGATTTGGCTTTTTCTAGATTTAAGCATATAAAAACAAAATAAAAAGACGCCACCCATTATCATAAAGAGGCTTCATATAGTGACAAGGAGGTTTTACGATGACTTATACACCGAAGATTTTGGCATTTGCCGGCAGCACGCGTACCGATTCTTTTAATAAGAAACTTGTAAAGATCGCAGCCGTAGGTGCCGAAACGGCGGGCGCAAAAGTCACTATTATCGATTTGCGGGATTTTCCAATGCCGCTTTTCGATGGGGATTTGGAAGCCAAAGAAGGCCTTCCGTCTATTGTGATAAAATTTAAAGAAGTTTTGGTCGCGCACCAAGGGCTTCTTATTTCTTCTCCGGAATATAATAGCTCTATTTCAGGCGTTTTAAAGAATGCTATTGATTGGGCCTCGCGTCCCAGCCCGGGCGAAGCGCCATTAATTTGTTTTACCAATAAAGTGGCTGGCCTTGTCAGCGCCTCTCCGGGTGCTTTGGGCGGTTTAAGAGGACTTGTTCATATTCGATCGATCTTAGGGAACATTAAAGTTCTTGTCCTTCCGGATCAAGTTGCTGTGCCGAAAGCTGATCAAGCATTTAATGCGGACGGATCGCTAAAGGATGCTAAACAACAATCGGATGTTCAAAATGTCGGTGCTCAATTAGCGAAGATCTTGATCAAATTGGGCAGTTAAAGAGGAGATAAAAATGAAAAATTCAGATGATAAAAAAGAGAAAGAGTCTCTAAGCGTTTCCAATGATCTGCAATCCGCACAAGTCTTGCGGCAAGCGATCAAAGATGATGAAGGGTTATCAGCTGTTGCTAAAGATATCAAAGTCACGGTCAAGGGCGGGGCGATCACGTTAGATGGAGAGGTCTCGACAACGCAGGAAATGAACCTTGCGACGAATACAGCTACAGCTGTCGGTAAGGTTGATGAAATCAATAACCGTATCGTTGTTAAAGAAGACCTGCCGGCGGGAAAAAAATAAAAATAGTTTTGAAAAAGAATCGATTTGTTGAAAAAGATCCGATGCGAGAATTGGCAAAAGAATTATCCCGCGCGGATGATGACGGCTTCGCTGCGTTAAAAATGAAAATGGTTCCTTTGCCTGTAGGATAAACTTTATCTTGCCGTAATTGTTGTTATGGCGGGTTTTTAGCGATCCCTCAAAAAGATTTTTGTCCCTTCTACTAAAATAAAGACCGTTAGGACAAGTAAGATCAAACACGTGATGCCGATAGGATCAAGTGAGAGGGATGTTCCGCTGAGAATGTTCGTAAGCCATGGTTTGATGATAAGGATGATGGAAACAACGGCGATAATAAGCATGAAGATCGCCGGCCAAAGAGCGTAGTGAAATTTCATTCTCTTTTTAAATAGCCAGACGCTTAATCCGAAAAGGACGAGCGCGGCTAAAAGCTGATTGCTTGAGCCGAAAACTGTCCAAAAGATCTTCCATCCAGGGATCACATTCCCGTTTGCGTCAGTCATTTTTTGGCTGACAAATAAGAAGGGAAGAATGAGCGTTGCGAAGCTCGCGACATAAGGGCTCCATTTATTTTTCCAGCCGGTTATTTCTTCGAAAATATATCTTCCCAGGCGTGTCGCCACATCAAGCGTATCAAAGACAAATGTCGCGAAGGCTAGAAGTGCGAAATTATAAGCGAATTCGTGGTTGATCCTTAAACTGCCTAAGAACGTGGCGATACCGTTGGCATAAATTTGGTCGGGATCTTTTAAAACTTTCGCTTGATCGTTTGTCAAGATCGCGAGCGTTCCTAATGCGATGACCGCGATAAAACTTTCTAAAAGCATTCCGCCATAACCGACCGCTTTAGCGTCGGATTCTTTAAAAAGTTGTTTGGATGTTGTGCCGGATGCGATCAAACAATGAAAACCTGAACACGCGCCGCAGGCAACGGTGATAAAAAGGATCGGCACGATGGGAAGTCCTTGCGGGTTATGAAAACTTATAAAAGCAGGGTAATGAATGGAGTAGGAATTCGTAAAACTTCCGATGAGAAGTCCTAAAACGCTAAATCCGGCTGTGACCAAGAGAAAAAATCCTCCTAAATAGCCTCGCGGCTGAAGCAACAACCACACCGGCGCGATCGCTGCGAAAAAACAATATAAGAGTAAGACGACATTCCAGCTCATCCGTGTGTCAAAACCAAAAAGAGACGGAAGATGGATCGGAAAATTGGGGCCAAGATAGATACAGAGAAAAACAAGCGGAAGCGAGATCGCGGTTGTGAGGGTTAGCGGCACCGGCCTATTTTTGAGGATCAGTCCAATCGCTAAAGCTAAAAACAGATACATGACAGAAGAAGATGCGATCCCCGCGCCGCGCTGTGCTTCGGCGAAGGTTGAAGAGGTCACATCTGTGAAAGCGCAAATAATATATACAAGGGAAAACCATAAAAAAAATAAGAAGACAATGAAGATCCGCCGGTTCATCGTATCCTGGATCACTTCCGCGATAGATTTCCCTTGATGGCGGATCGAGGCGACGATGCTCACCATATCATGCACCCCGCCGATAAAAATACCGCCTAAAACAATCCATATAAAGGTAGGAAGCCAGCCGAACCAAAGCCCCGCCAAAATCGGCCCGACAATCGGTCCGGCCGCGGCGATCGCGGAGAGATGTTGATTGAGAAGATAAAATTTTTTCGTTGGGATAAAATCAACACCGTTATTGAATTCATGGGCCGGCGTTGTGTTGCTGTCTTTGATGTGAAGCCATCGGCTTAAAAGGGAGCCATAGAAGCGATAACCCAGAGTTAATATGATGAAGGCCCCAAAAACCAATAAAAACAAATTCATGCTCCAATAATATAATGGTTTTTACATTCGGGCAATAAAAAATTATGTGGATTTGGATTATTTATTTTTGATATCATTCCCGCGACTATTCTGGCCACAACAACATTAATGTAGACAGGCCAGGGAAAGCGGGAATCTAGATCCCCGCTTTTGCGGGGATGACAGATTAC
>CAYGEE010000103.1:0-7750 GCA_964348765.1 uncultured Planctomycetales bacterium
CTACTAAATCGATAGGCTAAGTAGACATGATATCAAACAAAACAAAATATGGATTGCAAGCGTTGATCGCCTTAAGCCGTCATTATGAGCAAGGCTCTATGCTTATTGGAGATCTGGCTCAAAAAGAAGGTATTCCCAAGAAGTTTCTTGAGAACATTCTTTTAGGATTAAAGAATCAAGGCCTTTTAGAAAGCAAAAAAGGCAAAGGCGGCGGTTACAAGCTTGCCCGCCATCCAAGGGATATCAAATTAGGACAAGTGATCCGCATTCTTGATGGCCCGTTAGCACCTGTTCCTTGCGTGAGTCAAACCGCTTATTCGCGCTGTAAAGAGTGTAAAGACGAATACAATTGTGGCATCCGGTTGGTGATGAAGGATGTCCGCGATGCGATGGCAAATATTTTGGACCATACCAGTTTGGAAGATGTTTTAAAAAAGACCGAAAACGCGACACCGGAGAAGATCATAAATTTTAATATATAAGTTTAAAGGGATCTCATATGAAAACTAATCAATTCTTATTCGGCATGTTTATATTAATTTCTGGTTTATTTTTTATATCAACGGGATGGGCTAAACAAATCACATTACTTAATGTCTCTTACGATCCGACCCGTGAATTTTATGAGGATTACAATAAAGTTTTCGCGAGTTACTGGAAAAAGAAAACAGGTGATGATGTTGTTATCAATCAATCCCACGGCGGCAGCGGCAAACAAGCGCGGGCTGTTATTGATGGGCTCGATGCAGATGTCGTGACACTGGCTATTGCCTATGACATCGATGCCATCGCCGAGAAATCCGGATTTTTATCAGCCAAATGGCAGGAACGATTGCCTTTTCATAGTTCGCCTTACACCTCAACCATTGTTTTTTTGGTCCGCAAAGGAAATCCTAAGAATATTAAAGATTGGGACGATTTGGCGCGGGCAGGCATTTCTGTCATCACCCCAAACCCGAAAACTTCCGGCGGAGCACGATGGAATTATTTAGCCGCGTGGGGTTACGCGCTTAAGAAATGGAATAATGATGACGAAAAGGCCAAAGAATTTTTGAAAGCGATCTTCAAAAATGTTCCGGTCCTTGATTCCGGAGCGCGCGGAAGCACGACGACCTTTGTCGAACGCGGCATCGGTGATGTCCTTATCTCGTGGGAGAATGAAGCGTATTTGGCGGTCAATGAATTAGGCCCTGATAAGTTTGAGATTATCGCGCCTTCCGTTAGTATCTTAGCCGAACCGCCGGTCGCTGTTGTTGAACGTAACGCGGACCGACGGGGAACGCGTAAAGTTAGTGAAGAATATTTAAAATTCCTTTATACTGACGAAGGTCAAAGGATCGCGGCTAAACATTATTATCGGCCGCGTTTGACGGTCGTCGCTCAAGAATACGCAGATAAATTTTCTACGATCAAACTCTTTACGATCGATGACGTTTTCGGCGGCTGGCAAGCGGCGCAGAAAAAACATTTTGCCGATAAGGGGACGTTTGATCAGATATATGGAAATTGATGCTGTGTCATGACACAATTTCTTTCATCAGAATGTGTC
This sequence comes from uncultured Planctomycetales bacterium, assembly GCA_964348765.1. GTDB lineage: Bacteria > Omnitrophota > Gorgyraeia > Zapsychrales > Zapsychraceae > CAYGEE01. The sequence continues at coordinate 1,550 of CAYGEE010000103.1, forward strand.
ATCGCGAGGTGCACGGGTTTCTCTAATGACGAAGCCCTGCCTGCCGGTAGGCAGGGATCTTTTACGACTTAAAAGATTGCTTCGGGATAGAACAAGATCGTCTCGCAATGACACAGATTGGACACGGATTGGACTGACAATGATAAAAATTCTCAAACAAAAATCAACCCTCCCCGGATTCGGGATCTCCTTAGGCTATTCGATCTTTTATTTAAGCCTGATCGTCTTGATCCCATTGTCGATGCTTTTTTTCAAAACATCGACGATGGGATTTAAGGCATTTTGGGATGTGATCTTAAGCCCGCGGACGCTTGCGGCTTATCGGTTGACATTTTCCGCGAGTTTGATCGCTGGATTGGTGAACGTTGTTTTCGGATTTTTGATCGCTTGGGTCCTCGCGCGGTATCATTTCCCCGGTAAAAAGATGGTTGATGCCTTGATCGATTTTCCGTTTGCCCTTCCCACGGCAGTAACAGGGATCACGTTGACCGCGCTGTATTCTCCCAATGGATTTATTGGGCAATTCCTTTATAAATTCGGCATTCAATCGGCGTACAGTTTTTTGGGAATCACACTCGCGCTTATTTTTATCGGATTGCCTTTTGTAGTACGAACGATCGAGCCAGTTCTTCAAGAGCTTGACGCGGAATTAGAAGATGCCGCCGCAAGCCTTGGCGCCAGCCGTTGGCAGACATTCGCGAAGGTCCTTTTTCCGGCGTTGATTCCGTCGCTCATTACGGGATTTACTTTGGCATTTGCGCGTGCGATCGGTGAATATGGTTCTGTTATTTTTATCGCTGGGAATATGCCAGGGAAAACGGAAATCGCACCGCTTTTGATTATGACAAAACTTGAGCAGTATGATTATGCCGGAGCGTCCGCGATCGCGGTTGTCATGCTGATCGCTTCTTTTGCATTATTGGCTTTTACAAATTACCTGCAATGGCTTTCCGCAAAGAGAGTGGGGATGAATTAATATGTCAAATCGATCGGAACAACCCTGGGTTCGCCGGATATTGATCACGGTCGCGTTAACATATTTGGCCCTTTTTATTTTTCTGCCTTTAGCAACGGTTTTTATTAATGGGCTCAACAAAGGGCTGGGATTTTATTTCGCGTCGCTTCGCGATCCCAATGCGTTGTCTGCTTTGCGATTGACGTTATTGACAGCGCTCATCGCTGTTCCGCTGAATTTAGTTTTTGGTGTTGCCGCGTCATGGGCCATTGCAAAATTTGATTTTGTCGGAAAGAATTTCTTGGTGACGCTCATCGATCTTCCTTTGTCGGTTTCCCCGGTTATTTCCGGATTGATCTTTGTTCTTCTTTTTGGAGCACAAGGAGCTTTTGGGCCGTGGCTGATAGCTCATGGGATCAGGATCATTTTTGCGCCGCCGGCGATCATTCTTGCGACGATCTTTATCACCTTTCCGATGATCGCCAGAGAACTTATCCCCGTGATGAAAGCGCAAGGCAACGATGAAGAAGAAGCCGCGATTACGTTAGGGGCAAGCGGCTGGCAAACTTTTTTTCGGGTGACGCTTCCGAATATCAAATGGGGCCTTTTGTACGGCGTAATTTTATGTAACGCCCGCGCGATGGGGGAATTCGGCGCTGTATCGGTTGTTTCCGGACATATCCGCGGTCAAACCAACACGCTGCCGCTTCATATTGAGATCCTTTATAACGAATATAATTTTACCGCCGCCTTTGCGGTTGCGACACTGTTGGCGATGCTTGCGATCGTCACACTTATTTTAAAATCTATCATCGAATACAAATATCGGGCAGAATTATCCGCGAAGAATGCAAAAACTGCTGTTTCTGGCGGAGCAATTTCGAACACTTAGGAGAATGATCTATGAGTATTGAAGTCAAAAATATTACAAAAATATTCGATTCCTTTAAAGCCTTAGATCATGTGAATTTAAAAGTCGAAACAGGAGAGTTGATCGCCCTTTTGGGCCCGTCGGGATCAGGGAAAACGACGCTCCTGCGAATTATTGCTGGATTAGAAACTGCCAATGAAGGTGAAATATTATTTCACGGTGAGGATGCGCGGGAAAAAAAGACTAAGGATCGTAATGTCGGTTTTGTTTTTCAGCATTACGCGCTTTTTCGCCACATGACCGTCTTCCAAAATATTGCTTTTGGCCTGGAAGTTAAACCTAAAGCGATTCGTCCGAGCAAAGAGAAGATCGCCGCGAAAGTCCATGAACTTTTAAAGCTAGTCCAGCTCGACTGGGTGGCGGACCGGTATCCATCACAATTATCCGGCGGACAGCGCCAGCGGATCGCTTTGGCGCGCGCCCTTGCGATCGAACCAAAAGTGCTTTTATTAGATGAGCCGTTTGGATCGTTGGATGCTCAAGTACGAAAAGAACTCCGCCAATGGCTGCGCCGGTTTCATGATGAGCTTCATATCACAACATTATTCGTGACCCACGATCAGGAAGAAGCTTTAGAGGTCGCTGATAAGATCGTCGTCATGAACAAAGGAAAGATCGAGCAGGTGGGAACGCCGGAAGAAGTTTATCATAATCCGGTCTCAGTGTTTGTTTTGAATTTTTTAGGGAACGTGAATCTTTTTCACGCGCGCGTGGAAGACAATCAATCTTCTTCTCAAGAACCAGCTAAAAAATCCGCAAGAATGTATGTTCGTCCGCATGAATTATCGGTGACGAAAAAAGCTATCTCAGAGAAATCTATTCTGGTCACTGTCTGGTTTATTAATCCCGCAGGTTCGATCGTCAAGATCGATGCCAGATCCGCAGAAGGAAACACTTACCAAATCGAGATCCCGCAGGATGAATATAAAGCCCTAAAACTTGCCAAAAATGATCAAGTTTTCTTAACTCCCAAAAATGTCACGTATTCGGAGTTTGATATCTAATAAATCGGATTGCAGGGTCGGGGGATTTGATTTATAAGTGGGGATGTGGTGGTGGGATTGGTAAAACATCTACTTAAGCTTTAAAGGAGAAAGAATGAAGAATTTCAATTTTGTAATACTATTTTTTATGTTTACTGTGAGTATTTTTGTTCAATCATCATTTTCTGAAACACAATTACAACAAATTATTGCCCGGGCGCAGCAAGGAGATCCCCAGTCTGAATATGAATTAGCTTCAATCTATGAAAATGGAAGAGGAGTTAAAAAAGATTTTGCAGAAGCTTTAAGATGGTATGAAAAGGCCGCGGAACAAGGACATATTGGAGCGCAGATTGACCTTGGTTGGTTTTATCAGAGTGGTGAAGGTGTTAATAAGGATATCAATAAAGCAATTGATTTTTATGAGAAAGCCGCTCAGCAAGGAAATTCTCAGGCACAGTTAAATTTGGGAGTTCTATACGATGAAGGAGTTGATGTCTCCGAGAATAACAAATTAGCTGTTGAATGGTATAAAAAATCGGCTGATCAAGGTAATGAAATAGCTATGTTAAAACTTGGGGTGTGTTATTGGAAAGGCAAAGGAGTGCCGCAGGACAATGAGAAAGCCTGGAATTTGCTGAATCAAGTCAGGATGACTGCTTCTAATAAAAAAGCTCAATGGAAAGCAAGAGGCATTTTAGAAGAAATGAAGGGAAAGCTCGGCATAAAGAATGGCGAATTCTCTTATCCCAATTGGGATAAATTGAAGAAAAATTAAAGCTTTCTAGTCAAAACTATTAAATCAAAATGAAAACGCGCCAGACGCATTTTAAAGTGACACGTTGATTTGTTGGTAGATTTCTATCCCCGCGATAAGATAATCCATTGCTTTCCCCGAGAGTCTAAGTTGTATTTATAAAAATCATCCCCCAGAAATCCCCCCAACAATAATCTAAGCTTTCCCCCTACAAACACGAAAGGACGTTTTATGCCTTTAAACAGGGACAGAAAATCAACCAGATTGCCGTTTTATGATTATTCGCAAAGCGGGTATTACTTTGTGACCATTTGCACTAAGAATCGGGAGGAATGGTTTGGGGAGATTAAAGATGGGAAAATGGCTTTAAATCAATATGGGGAAATTGTCGAAGGCCAATGGAAATGGCTGGGGAAACAATATCCATACGTTGCATTGGATGAATACGTAATTATGCCCAATCATTTGCATGGGATCATTATCCTTGTAGGGGACGGTCGCGACCGTTCCCTACGTATCATAAAATCAATTTCATCGTTAATCGGGGCATTTAAGACAACATCATCAAAGTTAATCCACTTAAATGGGTTGCCGCATTTTCAGTGGCAGAAATCATTTTATGACCACGTTATTCGAAATGAACAATCATTGATGGTAATCAGAAAATATATTGCCAATAATGCTTCTCAGGATGATTTGAAGAAACTGATTTCAGGGATATAAGATGTTAATTGGGATGAGTATGGTAACGCCCATGCGGTTTTGTAGGGAACGGTCGCGACCGTTCCCTACGTGAGATCATCGCGGATTTTTAAGAAAAAAACGAGACAGGTCCTAGAACCTGTCTCGTTTTTTAATTATTTGTAAATCTATTTCTTTGGCCGATAGATATGTGTGCTTTGTCCGAAGAAGACTTCGGCGGATTCCATCATGGTTTCGGATGTTGTTGGATGAGGATGGATGGTCATTTTTAGGTCGTTGACGACGGCGCCCATTTCGATCGCGAGGACGCCTTCGGCGATGAGTTCTCCGGCGCCGACACCGACGATGGCGACTCCCAGGATCCGTTCGGTGACCGGATCAACGAGCAATTTTGTTAATCCATCCGTGCGGTCGAGCGTAAGAGCTCGACCTGAAGCTCCCCAAGGGAATTTCACAACGGTAACGGTTCGATTTTCTTTTTGCGCTTGAGTTTCTGTTAAGCCACACCAGGCAATTTCTGGATCTGTAAAGACAACGGCTGGGATCGCATTGGGTTCAAAAGCGACTTTATGTCCGGCGATCGCTTCGACCGCGGTTAATCCTTCGTGAGAAGCTTTGTGCGCAAGCATGGGTTCTCCGGCAATGTCACCGATCGCATAGATCGAAGGATCCGTTGTTTTTCGAGCGCCGTCGACTTTGACAAATCCTTTTTCCGTTAATTGGACTTTTGTATTTTCTAATCCAAGATCCGTTGTTACGGGACGGCGTCCAATGGCAATAAGGATCTTTTCAAATTCTTGAATGTTTGTTTTTCCATCTTTGGTCTCAAACGTAACTTTAAGGGCTGTTCCGATATCTTCGACTTTGCTTAATTTTGTTTCCAGCATGATCGCTTTAAAGATCTTTTCAATGCGTTTGTGTAAGACACTGGCTAGATCACGATCGGCACCCGGAAGAACAAGAGGCGTCATTTCTACGACGGAAACGTCACTGCCAAGCTGAGCGTAAACAGTCCCAAGTTCAAGCCCGATGTATCCAGCTCCGACGACTAATAAGTTCTTTGGGATATTTTCAAGATCCAAAGCTGTCGTTGAATCAAGAATGCGTGGTGATTTTGGCAAATTTGGGATCATGATCGGCCGAGAGCCGGTTGCCAATATCGCTGTTTCAAAAGATAAATTTTGTGTTTGACCGTCAGGCTTTGTGATCTTGATCGTATTGGAATCGAGAAATGAGGCTCGGCCTTGGATAAATGTGATCTTGCGTTGCTTGGTCAATTGGCCCAAACCGCTTGTTAATTTACTAACAACACTTTCCTTCCATCCGCGTAATTTTTCAAGATCAATCTTAGGCGCACCAAAATCGATGCCAAAATGGGACGCTTCTTTCGATTCGGAAATAACACGGGCTGCATGAAGTAAAGCTTTTGAAGGGATACATCCGCGATAGAGGCAAACGCCACCCGGATTAACATCCAGATCAACAAGTGTTGTTTGGATCCCAAGATCTGAAGCCAAGAAAGCCGCCGCATATCCGCCTGGCCCGCCGCCTATGACGACGAGTTTGGTGTCTTTTTTTTCAGAGTTGTAAGTTGTAAGGGGTAAGTCGTAAGCGAGCTTCGATTGAGTTTCTTGCTTTGTAATTTCTGACTTCTGACTTCTAGCTTCTAACTTCTCAGCAGAGCCTTGCGATGATCCTTCAATGAGGAATACGACTTGCCCGATTTTAACAACATCGCCAACCTTGACCCGAATTTCTTTTATAACGCCATCGTTTGGCGCGGGAATTTCGAGAGAAGCTTTCTCGGATTCAACTTCAAGAAGCGTCTGTCCTTTTTTGATAGTATCGCCGGGCTTGACGTTGACTTTGACGA
>CAYGEE010000104.1:0-7683 GCA_964348765.1 uncultured Planctomycetales bacterium
TTTTCAAATAGTTCTTGAAATACTGCCTAATTGTGCGTACTATGATTTCAGTTATAAAAATCTTATGAGAGTTGCAATCCTAAATCCATCTTTTGGTGATAATTTTGTCCGCGTTGCCCGTTGGGCCGCGAAGTCGCGAGGCCGTGTCCAGCGTCATCCTGAATATCTTTTAATTGCCGCCCAAGTTCTAATTGATCGCGGCCATGATGTTATTTTCGTTGAGGCAGCTGCACGTAATTTAACACCAGAACAATCCTATGAGATCGTTGAAGCTTTCAAACCGGAAGTTCTGCTTCTTCACGCGACAACGCCTTCTATTTATAATGACATTGAACAGGCCAAGATATTAAAAGATCGGACAAAATGTAAAATTGCTTTTGTTGGTCAGCATGTTTCAGCTGAGCCTGAAAATACATTTGAGATCGGGCTTGGCGTTGTTGATTTTGTTTTACGCGGTGAATACGATTATGCGATCCGAGATATTGCTGATGGAATGGATTATTCAAAAATTTTGGGAATGACCTGGTTTGATGGCCATAAAGTTATTAAAAACCTGGATCGTCCTCAAATTGATGTTAACGAACTTCCCTTTCCTGCTTGGCAATTAATTCAACCTGAATGGTACCCTGATGGAGGAAAGAAATTCCCATTTTTAACGCTTATTACAGGACGAGGATGTAATAATGGCTGTACCTTCTGCCGTGATCCTCAACTGATGTATGGATATAAGCTTCGTAATAGAACAGCACAAAAAGTCGTTGATGAGATGGAATATGATCTAAAGATCCATCCGCAGATCCGCGAGATCATGTTTGAAACTGATACTTTTGCCGCGGAACGCGAACATGTTAAAGAAGTTTGCAATGAGATCATTAAACGCGGAATAAATAAAAAGATCACTTGGTCTTGCAATATGCGCGTAAATACTGAATTAGATCTTCTTCCTCTCATGCGTGAATCTGGTTGTCGAATGCTGATGACCGGGTTTGAGTTTGGATATGATGATGGTTTAAAAGCCGTTGCTAAAGGCGGTGTTAGTGTTGATATGGCTAGAAAATATTCCATTGAAGCCAATCGGATCGGATTTACAATTCATGGCTGTTTTATGATCGGTGCCCCAGGTGAAACCGGCGAAACAGCTCAGCAAACTATCGATTTTGCAAAATCCCTGCCTCTTGATACGATCCAGATAACAGGAGTTGCCTCTTATCCTGGAACAGCGATCTATCGATGGGCAAAACAAAACAATTATCTTCGTGCCAATGACTGGCGGGAATGGCTGACAGCGGAAAAAGAACAGAGAACGCTTCTTAACTATCCGCAATTCTCTAGTAAACAAATTGATGAATATATAGATAAGGGTTTGAAAGAATTTTACCTTCGGCCGAAACAAATGTGGAAAATGTTCATATCGATCCGTTCTGTTGGTGATTTGCTACGCAAATTACACGGCTTTAAAGCGTTTGTTGATTATTTTTCAAAAAAGGTGTTCTGGATCTTTCAAAAAGATAAGCCATCTGGCTCTCACGAATCAGTGCTAACAGCTGCTGTTTCTGAAGAAACAACCGTATCACTTTAAATAAAAACATAAGCTCTTATTGACAAGAAAAAATTCAATTGTTATATTTATAGAAACTTTGCCGCACTTATCATTCACTACAAGGAGGAAATAAATGGCTCATATTGTCACAGAACCTTGCGTTAAATGCCGATACACAGACTGTGTTACTGTCTGCCCCGTTGATTGTTTTCATGAAGATGCTGAAATGCTTGTTATTGACCCGGATGTCTGCATTGATTGCGGTGCCTGCATCCCGGAATGTCCAGTTCAAGCGATCTATGCTGATTCAGACCTTCCTGAAAAATGGAAATCATATACTGATCTAAATAAAACAAAATCACAAAGCCTTCCGATTATTACTGAAAAGAAAACTCCACTTGCGAAAGATAAACCAGCATAAAAATGCTGACTTTGGCGATTATTCTTAATAGAGTTCGATAATCGATCCAGTCATTCCATCAGGAGGATCATTTGGCGTCAGGTTATGATCATTATAAAAATATTCCGCAGCTTCCGGACAAATTAACGGAAAAGAAGAAAAAGCCGAAAATGGTTGCTGTTGTCGATGAGGATAACTGCACCGGATGCCAAGCCTGTATCCCTTTTTGCCCTGTGGATTGCATTGAAGCTGTCCCTGCTGAAAAATATGGTAATTTGATCCCTCCGGTACAAATCCGTTTTAACGAGTGTATCGGCTGTCAGATCTGTTTTCGTGTTTGTAATAAATTAACCTGGGATGCTATTGAAATGCTGGATATCGCGGTATTTGAAACAAAATACCAGATTGAGTTAACCGACAGTAAGATCCCTCCTTACGGAGTTCCAATAACACCTGCCTAAATTCGTTGGAGAAATTATGTGGTTTTTTATGAATACGTGCTACGTGATGAGCATTGTGACGCTGGCTATGCTTGTTCTGGGTTTTTTTCAAAGTTTTGGACATTTTATTGTGATCAAAGCTAATCATTTGACATTCATGGTGTTGATATCGATGGTCTATTTTTTCACAGAGACGTTGGTTATATTCTTTTTTGTTGGAACGGGTGTTAGCATTAAAGAATACGTCCTGGAACATAAACTCACGGCGGAATTTCAAAAGCAATCTTTTCAGGTCAAAATGAAACTTTATCCCCCGCTTCTTTTAAATATGCTATATATGATCATTCTTTTTATATTGGTTGGTGCGGTTGATACTCATCGGATATCTGCTTGGATCTATTATTCGCTTTTTTTATTCTGCATTATTGATTATATTCGCATCAAGATCATTCAAAATAAATGTTTTAAAGATAATACGAAGATCATCTTGAATATGTCGGGATTGAAAGCTGATTTTTGATGATGTATTATATTTCAAAACTGGCACAAGCCGCTGGGATGACGATCATTTTGATCGGATTTGTACGAAGTTTTCCAAATCTTATGAGCCATCAACTTTTAATGATAGGGATCTTAATTTTTTCTTTTGGATGGGGAATTCAGCGATTCTTGCTGAAATAATATCATGAGAGAAATACTAAAATTCGATACAGGTGCAGATGGTTTCAAAATGATGATCTACGTCCTTGCTGCAGTAGCTGTCATCGTTTTGATCCTGGGTGCTATTTTCATTAAAATTAATTTTTTTACTGTTTCATAGACAAAGGATCCCGAATGTCATATTTATCTCATCTTAAAGAAAAATGGAATATTAAAAGCAACATGGACTTCTTTCTGATCATGGTTGTCTTTTCTCTTGCGGGGATGGGTGTTTCTTTTGTCCGCAAACCTGTTTTTCATCTCTTTGGCGTTACACCCGCAACTCCGTTTTGGCAAAAAGCGGCAATTTATATACCGTTTATTTTTCCAACCTACCAGCTCAATCTTCTGATCTTTGGATTTTTCTTAGGACAGTTCCCATTCTTCTGGGAAAAAGAGAAAAAGCTTGCACGATTTATCTTTGGAGCATTTTTGCGAAGAAAATCATCCTAATATTGCGGTAAAATATAAAGCATTAAATAGATCAAGACTCCGGTAATCGAGACATACATCCATGTCGGCCATAGCCATTGTGTGATCTTGGTATGAGCGGCAAAATTCCCTTTAATGGCGTAGCGAACCGCTATGATGCAGAATGGCACGATGATAACGGCCAGTGGCGTGTGTGTCAGAAGAATTGTAAAATATATTGTCCGCAATAACCCCTGTCCCTGATAGCGGGTCATTCCGTGAACGAAATAGTGATAGCTCACATAAGAGATCAGAAATAATGTTGAGGCCGCAAGGGCCATGATCATGAATCTTTTATGATCATCCCTTCTTTTTTGTTTGATCGCGATCCATCCCAACATGAGAAATATCCCGGCTAAGAGGTTTAATGAGGCATTTATCGTTGGAAAAATTGGAATTTTCATCACCAACGTTCCTTTAAAAGGATTTTAGCAGCAGTATATAGAGTGTTTACATAGTCTTCCTTTGTCCCATCATAATAGCCGCGGATATAGCCATTGCGATCAACAAGAGCAAAATAAGAACTGTGAAAAACAGGTTCATTGATCGCCCCCATTTTAAAACTACCAATAGCTAATTTTTGGATCTCCTCTCGCTTTGCAGTTAAGAAAATCCATTTTTTTGTATCTGCCTCATACTTTTTTGCATAAGTTTTTAGAACGGCAGCGTTGTCAAATTCCGGATTGACCGAAAAAGAAACAAGCATTAGCCCTGATTCTAGAATAAAAGATTTATGAAGAATGAGCATGTGTTTTGACATCATCGGACAGATATCACTACAGGTTGTAAAGAAGAAATTGGCAACCCAGACTTTCCCACGCAGTTGCGCTGATGTGAAGGTGTTTTCTTCTGAATCCGTCATTTTAAAGGCAGCCACTTGGCCTAAAACAGGGAGTTTTTTACTGGTTGTCATAGCGGCGTTAAAAAAGAATATCGTAAAAAATAACGTGAGGCTAAGTGTTCCAAAGATGATTGCATAAATTGGGAATTTTTGGGAGGGTTGAGTCATCTTAGAAAACGACATCCATTATAATTAATATTAAAAGGACTGGAAGATAGATAACGGTTGCTTTAAGAAGTTTATGTGCATCACCAATAGAATGTGATTTGAAAAGTTTCTGACTTATTTGTAAAAGCATTAGCCCTGAAATTAGGGCACCTACTAAATAAATGTATCCGGAAATACCAATCACGGTGGGAATCATCGAGATGGGTATTAGAACGATCGAATACCATAAAATGTGATTAAATGTTTTTTTTCCATCAGGTTCAATTACGGGAAGCATTTTAAAGCCCCCTTTTTTATAATCTTCTTTATACATCCAAGCGATCGCGTAAAAATGCGGATGTTGCCATACAAATAAAATGAGAAATAAGACCCAAGCCCCAAAATCTAGGTTGCCGGTTGCGGCACACCAGCCGCCCATGGGCGGTATCGCACCGGGTATCGCGCCAATAGTCGTATTAAGCCAGCTTATTTTCTTTAGCGGTGTATAAACAACAATATAAAGAAACGCAGTTAAAAGGCTTAAAAATGCTGTTAAAAGATTAGTTTTTGCGTAAAGAATGATTAATCCGCCTAAAATTAAAAGAACACCAAGACTTAATGCATTCGATGGTGAAATAATTCCAAGTGGCAAAGCACGATTTTTTGTTCTTGCCATATTGCAGTCACTCTCACGTTCAAGATAGTTATTCATAACTCCAGAACCCGCACAGACAAACGATGCGCCAATGAGCAAGAATAACAAGGTCATCCAAGATTGGATGCCTTTTCCACCAAGGTAATATCCTAAAGCTGTCGTCACGAGAATCAAGTTCAATATCCGAGGCTTTAATAATTCAATATAAGCATTAAGAATTTTTCGGGATATCATAAATTTTTTAGATCTTTGAGTGATAATGGTGAAAGCCTAAGGAGTAATAGGACAGAAACTCCCAAACTACCGGCGCCGGTGACAACGTGCAAGCTGGTTATGATTGGAGCTTTTAAGCTTAGGACAGTAATTATCCCTAAACAAATTTGTAAAATAAGAATTGTATTTAAAAGCATAATGGTCCGGATAAGAAATTTATCGTTAAGTATTCTTAATGCTGTCACATTTAGGAAAACAACAGTAGTAAGGATGATGAAAGCCCAAAGACGATGAATAAAATGGATCAAGACTTGTCCCATACTGACAAGATCTAAGTTTTCATAAAAACGCCAGACATTGATCTGATTGAGCATTTCGGCATTAAAAGGGGGAAGCCAGAAGCCACCCATCGTTGGAAAATCAGGAATCGCAAGTCCGGAATGTGTGTGGCGCATGATCGCACCAAAAATGAGCTGTATATAAATTAAAACAACGACGAGTAAGCTGATAATAATGACTTTTTTGTTCGGAATCGGGGCATTTTGGGCAATACGGCCCTCTCTTTCTAGTGATTGACTATAGGCGATCACTAGAGTTAGAATGAAATATGTTTGTGCTAAAACAGCGTGTCCAATGGAAACAGGTTTTGGTAAAAAGAATAAAACCGTTAACCCGCCTAAAACTCCTTGAAGAATAACCGCGGTGATCGCCGCGATCCCTAAATTTCTAACCCAAACTCTTTTTTCAAACTTTAAAATAAGGATTACAAGGGTAACCATGAGCAATCCATCAATAGCCGCAACCATTCGATGCCCATGTTCGTAAAAGATGCCTCCAATCATGGGGGGAAACAATCCTCCGTAAGATAATGGCCAATCAGGTACGGAAAGTCCGGATCCCGTGCTTGTAACCATCCCACCAACAAAAATTAAGAATAATGTAAAGATACAGACGGTCTTTGAAAGAATTCTTAATAGCATATAAAGTTGATAATTGGTCTTAAACGGAAAGATTTAAATTACAGCTAATTCCAAAATGAATCAGATCCCTCTCCATCTTCTCCTGCTGTGGACGCGGATTGTTCAGTATACCATTTATCGAAATCTTCCTGGGCTAAAACGGTAATAACACCTTTCATTCGATAATGGCCCAATCCGCAGAGCTGAGAGCAAACGATTTCAAATTGGCCAGTTTGTGTTGGAGTGAACCACATCGGGATGCTTAATCCCGGATTCGCATCTTGTTTGACACGCATTAGGGGAACGCCAAAGCTGTGAATAACATCACGTGATGTCAGATGAAGAACAACGGGACGTCCGATTGGAATATGTAATTGATTAATAGCCGTGAAATCATCTTTGCCAGCAGGGTCATTGGGGTCTAAACCCATTGGATTTGACTGCTTATCGAAGAATTTCGCATCGGTATGCCCAAAAATGCCATCTTTACCTGGATATTGGAAATTCCATGCAAATTGTTCGGCGACAACTTTGATCTCAATTCGATCTGTCCTGGTTGGAAAGGCATTAACTTGTTTGGCCCAGAAAGGGATTGAAAATCCGACAAGAAGAATGACTTCAACAACTGCAACAGCAACTTCAATATAACTCGAAACATGGGAATGAACACCAGAATAATTTGCCTTAGGGTTTGATTTGCGGTTAAATTTGAAAAGTGCAATGGTAAAGAATATACCCCATCCGATAAAAAGAACGAGCATTAATAAATGTACTAAAACGATCATCATGTCGATTTCTTGGCCATGGGATGACGCTACGATTGGTAAACCCAATAATTTTGTTAAATCCATACTTTATCCTTGTTGAGATTGAAGCTTTAAGCGTTGATTAAAATTTATGATGAACTTTAGAACAAAAGCTAAAACAAATAAGACAAAAGCTAGGAGTGTAAAAACTGACAATTGTACTGCACGGATGTCCCCTTTATTTGAACCAGCGGAAAAGCACATATTGCAGGCGTTTGCGGCCACCGGATGCGTCATAAGAATAATAAAAATAAATTGAATTTTACGAGAAATATTCATACTATGATTTAATTTTTTTTATAAAATTGATTTCGTAAACTATTAACATAAGAGAAAATAAGAATGAAAAAATAGATGTTATGATGTAAGTTAATCCGCGAAAAAATTGATATTGTTCAATGGCCCAGAATCCGAATCCCATCGACAGTAAAATAGCTGAAATGATAAAAATGATATGAAAATCTCTAAGAGACATGATGTCCAATCCCGATTTTAGGTTTTTCTATTTTTAT
>CAYGEE010000105.1:0-7348 GCA_964348765.1 uncultured Planctomycetales bacterium
TTAAAATGGTACTGTCATTACAAAAATAGCAACACTCTGTGAGTATTATGCCCGCAATGACACAGAAGCTGATAACTTGCACACAGCGGTAGGATTTAGAGTTTAAAAGAGCAAGAGGGATGTTCTTAGTCTTGACTTTGCTCAAGAAGAGTGTTGCATGGGGGAACCGAGAAGGGGAAATCGGAGGATACTCTTGAACATCCCTTTTTAAGCTTACAGCTTTCAGCTGTCAGCTATCAGCTTTAAGTTCTTGTTGTCGTTCCAATCTTAGCTGAAGGCTGAGAGCTGAAAGCTGACAGCCCACGTTAATCAATTCTATTCTTTTATTTCCTTTTATTTTCCCTCCTCGTGTGGTATAAATAGTAAAATTTTTATTAGCCCAATTGAAGGAAGAAGTGTTTTTTATGTTCGATCAATTTAAGAATATGTTTAAATCGGAACCAAAAACGCGATCTCAAGCTACTATTTTGGTCGTTGAAGATAATGCTGTTTTTCAGCAATTCTTGTTAAGGACATTGCAAAAAGCAGGATATAAGGTTGAACTCGCTGAAAACGGCCAGATCGGATTAGACAAGGCGAAGATATTAAAACCAGATCTTATTTTACTTGATTGTGAAATGCCGGTCTTGGGCGGCGTTGATATGTGTAAAAAACTTCGGGAAACGGAAGGGATCTATAATACTCCAGTTCTTTTTTTGACGGGACTGGATACTCCTAAAAATATTATTGACTGCTTTGAAACTGACGCGGAAAATTATCTATCAAAACCCATCAGCGGCAAACTTCTACTTTCGGAAATACAGAAAGTTCTCAACGAATACTCTCTCAAATAATCAGAAATATTCTATGTTTGATATTAATTTAATTCGTGAAAATATGGAATCCGTCACAAAGGGCCTTTTGGCTAAACGTGTGACATTGGAGTTGGATGAACTCTCAGCCAAAGATAAGAAAAAACGTGAGCTTACGGCGGAGCTTGATAGTTTGCGGAATTTAAAAAATACAGCAAACGATGAAATTTCAAAACTTTTAAAAGAAAAGAAAAATCCAAAAGAAAAAATAGATTCCATGAAGAAGATCTCCGATGACAGCGCGCGGCTTGAAGATGAGGTTAAAGCCCTGCAGACTGAGATCAATAAGATCCTTTTAATGCTTCCCAATTTACCTCACAGCTCTGTTCCCGTCGGTGATCCTACTCATAATAAGATCGTCCGCACTTGGGGTGAGCAAAAGAAATTTGATTTTAAGCCAAAGACGCATATTGAGCTTGCGGAACGGCTTGATATTATTGATTTTAAACGTGCGGCGAAGATCACGGGGTCGAATTTTATTTTGTATAAGAATGAAGGGGCGCTTCTTGAACGGGCACTGATTAATTTCATGCTTGATGTGCAGACGCAGCAGCACGGATACAAGGAAGTTTCTCCGGCGTACTTGGTTAACCGTGATTCAATGATCGGGACAGGCCAGCTTCCTAAAATGGAAGAGGATATGTATCGGTTAAAAGAAGAAGATCTTTTTTTGATCCCGACCGCTGAAGTTCCTGTTACCAATATTCATCGTGACGAGATATTAAACGAAGAAGAACTTCCGATCTATTATACGGCGTACAGCGCATGCTTTCGCCGCGAAGCGGGTTCTTACGGCAAAGAAACACGCGGGTTAGTCCGTATCCATCAGTTTGATAAAGTAGAACTTGTTAAATTTGTTAAACCGGAGACGTCTTATGATGAGCTTGAGAAACTCGTTAATAATGCGGAGAAGATCTTTCAGCTCTTGAATTTACCCTATCGGATATTGATGTTGGCAAGCGGCGACTTAAGTTTTGCGGCGGCGAAATGTTATGATATTGAAAGCTATGTTCCGGGAATGGATCAGTGGCTAGAGGTTTCAAGCTGTTCGAATTTTGAAGATTTTCAAGCTCGCCGTGCGAATATCCGTTTTAAAGGAAAAGAAACAAAGAAAACAACGTTTGTTCATACACTTAATGGTTCGGGTGTTGCGTTACCGCGAACGGTTGTTTCGATCTTGGAGAATTATCAAACCAAAGAAGGCGATATTTTGATCCCGGAAGTGCTTTGGCCGTATATGCGGGGCTTGAAGAAGATTTGCCGGTAATCTTATTTTACTGATGACTGTAGACTGCAGTCATCAGTCATCAGTAGTTTTGACCAGTATTTAAATAAGGAGGCAGACAATGGGATTTATCCTGTTAGCAATACTGAAGTTTATCGGAGCCTTGCTTGTTTTTCCAATTGTTTATGCCAGTGCCGTGACGTTTTACCATCATCTTGGTGTTTATCCAGAATCATTTCAGGAATATTTTTTTTGGGGCGCGCTTAGCTTTCTTTTAACATATTTATTTTTTTACAAATACGGCAGCGCGTATGAATTAAGCCAACGGATTAATACGGGGCTCTTTAAGATCCTCGCGCCGTTCGATAAGTTTTTTGCATATTTATTCCCGATATATTTTTTTATCGTCTTAATTGCCTATGTCGTTGTTACTCAGTTCTTCCACTGCGATGATTATTCCGCTTATTTGATCTTTTTTATGGGATTTTTTTTGGCGTTCCATTTGATCTTGGTCGCTCAGCAGATGCAGGAAGAAGAGGCCGCTATTGTAAAGCCGTCTTATCTTTTGATCATGAGCATTGTTGTCGTTGTGATCTTATTACTGAGTGTTCTTTTCTTTGATCTGATCCTTCAAAAGACAAGTTTTAATGAATATTTTTCAGGTGTTTATTCGATCAGTGAAGATATTTACAGGACGGTTTTTAATAAAGCGATGAGTTATCGGAAGTAAATGTTTGTGCGGGAGAGATGGCTGAGCGGTTGAAAGCGGCGGTCTTGAAAACCGTTATGGGTTTATGCCCATCTAGAGTTCGAATCTCTATCTCTCCGCCAGTTCTTTTGTTGTAAGGTTTTAAATAGGGAACGGTCGCGACCGTTCCCTACGTTATTTAATTCAGAGTATTCTCTCTTTTATTATGTAATTTCTATGAAAAACAACCCTTCTGTTAACAAATTTCTGTTTCTAATATCATTGGTCGTTTTCTTATCATTTATCCCGGCGATTGTCTTTTCGGAGGTTTCTGCGCGTGATAATGGTGTTGTGGAAGATTTTTACCCCAACGGCGCTTTGAAATCGAAACGAACGTATCTTAATAAGAAACTCGATGGGGCAAGCGAGATGTATTACGACACCGGCCGGATGATGAATGAAACTTTTTATCGGTTGGATGAATTTGATGGGACTTATAAATCGTATTTTGAAAATGGGCAGATCTATACTGTTAAGAATTATCGAATGGGAAAGCTTGAGGGGGAGGCATCGGAATATTATGAGAATGGGAAATTAAGATCATCTGAGAACTATTTTCAAGATCAATTAACCGGGAAAAATGAATATTTTTATGAAGATGGGCAGATCAAGTATTCCATGACTTTTGTTTTAGGACGATTGAACGGTCTTTCAAAAGAATACTATGCGAACGGGAAATTAAAAAGTGAAGTAAATTATCTAAATGATGTCTGGAATGGCGTTGTTAAGGAATATGACGAGAACGGGATCTTAACGGCGGAGTGGAATTATGTTTTAGGGGTAAAAGACGGCTCGGCAAAAATTTATTATGCGAATGGGCAGGTAAAGTGGCAAATGAATTTTAAAAATGATGTGCTGGTTGGTCCAAGTACATCTTATTCTGAGAAAGGTGTTGTTATCCTTGCGGCGAATTTTTCAAACGGTCTTCTGCAGGGAATGATGAAGCAGTATTATGAAGACGGTAAATTAAGAGAAGAAACAAATTATGATCACGATGTGAAAGATGGACCATCGAAAGAGTATTTCTCAAGTGGAATTATCAGTGTGTCGCGTGAATTCTCAAAAGGTAAAGAGATTGGATCATCAAAAGAGTTTTATGATGATGGTTCGCTTTGGATGGCTCGAAGCTATGTTAGTGATAAGCGTGATGGATCACTTCGTGAATATTACCGCAGTGGGGAGTTGAAACAAGAGTGGATCGTTCGCCAGGGGCTACTTGAAGGCGATAGTAAAGGTTATTATAAGAGCGGTGAATTGATGGTCGAGGAAAATTATCTTGCAGGGAAAAAGAATGGCGTAAGCCGGCTGTATTACCGAAGCGGCCAATTGATATATGATGATCTTTATCAGAATGGTGTGCTTTTAAACCGTAAAGCCTACGATGAGCATGGGCAACTCGTTGATCCGCAGTAAAAATCTTCTTTTTGAAATTCAACAAAAAAACAACATGGCGTTTTTCTCTCCTTCAAGGCATGGTATACTTACTGTAATGGCTTAAGGTTCTATCATTGTAATGTGTGATTTTTAGCTGGATGAGTAAATAGTCTATGACGCCCAATCAAAAGACAATTAAATTCACTGCTTCTATGGAAGATAGTTCCATCCTTCGTAAGTTCACTATCCTTTTTTTGGTCATGTCGCTTATCCCAACGATCGTTTTGTTTTATTTCTATGTTCAAATTCGTGATGATGGCGTTATTGCGATCACAGAGGGAACTTTTAACATTACTCTGACTTTTATTGTTGCGGGAGTCGTTCTTGGTTATCTTGCTATGCGTTCTATTGTTAAAAAGATCATCAATTTGACTGCAACGAATAAAAAGGCCTTGGAATCATTTTTAACTCCCGAGAAGATCAAGGAGCTTGGAGAGGAGAAGAATGAAATTGCTATTTTGGCTCGTTCATTTAAGGAGATCACAGATAGGCTTGAAGAGAATGTGAAAAGTTTGGAATTATCAAAACGGACATTACATTCGATCATGGCAAAAGTTGGTTATGGGATATCAAATCTGAATAATATCGATAATTTTCTCGAGTTGATCTTGGGGACAGTTACGGAAGCCATGGGTGCTGATATTGGTATTATTATGCTTTATGATCCGATCGAAAAAGAATTTAAGGGGAAGTTTATTTATGGATCTGTTCTAATTGATGCAAAAAAAATTCGATTGCCGCTAAATGAGAATCCCAAAATACAAGAGATCTTTCAGTCAAAAAAAGCCTGGGCATTTAGAGATAAGGAATTCTTTGTCCAGTCTCCGCTGCACGCGTTTTTATTCCAATCTCCTTGTGTGTGTGCCCCTTTGGTTATAAGCGATAAAGTTCGCGGATTGATCAGTGTTGGAATGGATAAGGGGCGAGGGGCATTTGATGATGAGGCGAAAAATATTTTGTATAATTTAGCGTCGCAAATGGCGGTTGCCATCGAGAATTCAAGGCTCAATGAAGACATTGAAAAGACTTATTTTGAAACGATCTCAGCGCTTGCTATCGCCGTCGACGCTAAAGATTCATATTCTCGCGGACATTTAGACAGGGTTTCACATTATTGTGTGCTGATCGCTAAAAAACTTGGGCTTGATGAGAAAGAGATCAAAGCCCTGCGTGATGCCGCGCGATTGCATGATCTTGGAAAGATCGGGATCCCCGATGATGTTTTAGGAAAGAAAGGTCCGTTGAATCATCAAGAGTGGGTCTTAATGCGCAAGCATCCGGAGATAGGGGAAAGTATTTTAAAGCCGATACGTTCTTTGTCGCATTTATGCGATATCATCCGTCATCATCATGAGAAACTTGATGGAAGCGGATATCCGGATGGATTAAAAGATAAAAATATTACCGCGCTTGTGAGGATATTGACCGTCGCTGATATTTTTGATGCGTTGACCTCTAAAAGGTCTTATCGTCAGCAGTTGACGAAATTTGAGGCGTGTGAAGAGTTAAAGCGTATGAATGAAAAGGTTGATCAGGATATTGTCGCTGTCTTACAAGAATGTCTCGATGACATCGATACCCCGCCAGTATAAATTTCCTTTGATATCAGTATTTGCACAAATCACATAATTGTCGTAAGATGAAAAACTTTAAAATTTAACTAGGATAACGTTGTGTATAAGCTTTTTGAATAGAGTTTTGTGTCTTTGCGAGGCCGCTTTTTGGCCGAAGCAATCTTTTTAAAAGATTGCTTCGCAAAAAGCGCTCGCAATGACACCAAAGTTAATAACTCGCACACGGCGTTAAGGATTGTTTATGGGACAAATTCGAAAGATCGGCAATGATTATTATGTGGAATTCTACGGCAATGGCTTGCTTTTTCAGAAAAAAGCAGGAGGGGACCTTCTTGTGGCAGAAGAGATGTTAAAGTCTATTGAATCTCAGATGACGAATACGCAGGTTGGAAAAGAAACTACGCATATTGCGATCAGTGATTTTTTTGAGAATTATTTGCAATATTCTTTAAGAATATCAACACGTATTACTTTCGATAGGTTTCAGTCAACGGTTCAGCATTTTAAGAAATATTTAAAAGAACATTATCCTCGGCTAGAGCGGCTTTATGAAGTTACGCCGAAGGTCATTGAATCGTATCGAGTGTTCTTAATAAAATCGCAGGGAAAATACCGCTGCCATGTAACGGAGAGGATCATTAATTTAACTCTTTTTTTACTTAAGAATACTTTTGATGTTGCGATCGCAAAAGGACATCTTAATGATAACCCATGTCAGCATGTGAAGTTCTTAGCGGTAAAAGAAGGTCTTAGCGTAAGATATTTAACGGATGAACAGATCCATTCGATCCGCTTAGTTGCTGATAAAAAATTCTTTGAGATCTTTGAAGTACTTTTAGCGACGGGACTGAGGATTGGAGAGCTGGAACAGGTAAGTGTATCGATGATCGATCTTGCGAAAATGGAGATCAGGTTTTTGAATGTTAAAAGTCACGCTGCTGAATCCATCGGCAGGATTGTTCCCATCGATCCTGCGATCATAGATGTTGTTAAGGGGCTTGTGGAAAAAAATGTTAACAGTTCTTCAGCTGTCCTGATCCATTCACCAGAAGGTGTGCCGTTGTCGGACTGGATGCGCGGGCAATTCGATGTGATTTCGCAAAAGTTAGGATGTACTTTTCCGATAAATTTTTGTATCATACACAATACATTTGTAAAGCGGCTTCTGGATAAAGGAGTTTCTTTAAGTGAAATTCCAAAGATTATCGGACTTACCGATATTGCAAGAGTAATGCATTATTTGCCGCTTGATCTTTAAAACACTAAATCCTAAATTCTGAATAAATTCAAAACACAAATCTATTTTTTTGGATTTCGAGTTTAAAGTTTTGGGTTTGTTTAGTGTTTAGAGTTTAGGATTTATTAAATCACAGGAGAGGTGGCAGAGTGGTTGAATGTGGCGGTCTCGAAAACCGTTGTGGGCTTTATGGCCCATCTAGGGTTCGAATCCCTACCTCTCCGTTATTTATTTTATATTTGACTAGAATCAAATTAGTTTTTTTTTTTTTTTTTTATA
>CAYGEE010000106.1:0-7328 GCA_964348765.1 uncultured Planctomycetales bacterium
GTCGTTTTCGATGTAGGATCGAACAATGCTTGCGGTCCCTTCCGGCCGAAGGGCAAATCCATCTTCATCTTCTTTGCCGGAACGCAGTTCTAAAAGTTGTTTATTGACAACATCACTCGTTTGGCCAAGGGAGCGTTTAAAAAGGCCGATATCTTCAAAAATAGGGGTACGAATTTCCTTGTAATTGTAAGAATTAAGAACAGCTCTTGCCTGGATTTCAACAGCTCGCCACTTCCCAACCTCTGATGGGAGAATATCCGCTGTTCCGCGTGGAATGGAAATTTTTTGATTTATCGGCATAGGACTAAATTGAAAGGCGGAGAATTATCTCCGCCTTTATATATATTTACAACTGACTATTCTATATGGAGTTATGAATATTAGAGCGGGTTTCAAAGCGATCTTAAGCAACCCATTACTTAATTTTATGTTTCATCTCAAGCCCAGGTTTGAAAACGACAACTTTACGCGGCGGAACAGGAACGCTTTCACCGGTTCTAGGGTTACGACCAAATCGAGCTCGTCGCTCTTTGATCTTAAAAACCCCAAAATTGCGTAATTCAACCTTCTCGTTTCGCATTAAACTTTCGACAACAACATCAAAAGTCTTCTGGACGATCCGCTTGACATCCACCTGCTTGATGCCGGTCATATCTGTGATCTTAAGGACAATATCTTTCTTAGTCATTTCATTCCTCCCTTAATTCCGAAGTATAGTAACAGCAATGTGTTACGGTGTCAAGAAATAATCCTCACCGTAAACTACTAATTATAATGTTAGCGAAAAGCTTTCTTTGCCGATTAATTCTTTAAGTTCATTCATGAACTCTTCATTGGGGCTGACAAAAAGATCTTCTCCCACAAGGATCTGCACACTTTTGTGGGTGTTGGCGTTTAACTGCAGATAAACGGGGACTTTCCCGGGAAAACTTGACAGCTTGGACTTTAACTCACCCAATTTCTCTTCTTCCATGGAAGAAAGTTCGATCTTGATCGATTTGATCGTTCCATAAACTTCATTAATATTTTTAACATCGCTCACAATGATCTTTGGTTCTCCATCTCTTAAGCTGACGTTGCCTTTTAAAAAAAGGACTTTGCCTTCAACAAGATAATTCGAAAGCTTCACATACGACGAAGGAAAAACAACCGCTTCCACATCACCATCCATATCCTGAAAACGCAAGATCGCCATCCGCTCATTCGTCTTTCTTGTGTTAGTTAATTTAATATTCTCAATAAGTCCGACAAGACGTACATTCTCGCCATCAATCGCGTCTTTTAATTTTCCAGTAGAATAATCCGCGAACTCTTTTATCTCGGCTTCATAATGAGACAGAGGATGACCGCTTATATAAAAACCCAGGATCTCTTTCTCGCCTGATAAGAATTTTATTTGATTCCATTCCTTAAGATCCGGATAACTTTCATCGGTTTTCTTAAAACTTGTGTCCGCGAACATATCAGCGAAAGACACCTGACCAGATGCGCGGTCTTTTTGCGATTTTGATCCCGACTCAAGGGCCCGTTCAACCACATCCATCATCTTCGAGCGGAATACTTTGAAACTATCTAACGCTCCGCATTTGATCAGACTTTCTAAAACTTTTTTATTGACCAATCTAACGTCAGTCCGGCTGCATAACTCATAGATCGAACTGTACGGTCCGGCTTTTCTATTCTCAATGATAGAATCGATCGCGGTTGACCCGACATTTTTAACAGCTAAAAGGCCGAAACGGATCGTATGCTCATCAACAACGCTAAATTCTTTCTGACTTTCATTAACATCCGCAGGTAAAACTGTGATCCCTATAGCAGCCGACTCCCGAACATATTCAACGATCTTTTCCGTATTATCTTTTTCACTCGTTAGCAACGCGCACATGAACTCAACCGGGAAATTCGCTTTCAGATAAGCTGTCTGATAAGAGATCAGCGCATAAGCGGCGGAATGGCTGCGGTTAAATCCGTACCCCGAGAAGAAAACGATCAGATCAAATAATTTATTAGCCAAACCATCATTGATCTTACTTGCGTTAAAACATCCCGTCACAAAATCCAAGCGGACTTTCTCCATAACTTCCGGGATTTTTTTACTCATCGCCCGGCGCAAATTATCGGCCTGTGTCATCGTAAAACCGGCCAAGCTGCTGGAAATTTGCATGACTTGTTCTTGATATAAAATGATCCCGTAAGTCGCCTTTAAAATGGGCTCCAGCTTAGGATGATCATAACTAAACGGATGGTCGCCTCTTTTTCGTTTTATAAAATCATCCAGCATGCCGCTGCCCATCGGGCCTGGACGGTAAAGTGCTAAAATAGAAATAATATCTTCAAAAGTCGTCGGCTTAAGTTTCTTTAAAAGATCGCGCATGCCGGAACTTTCCAACTGGAAGATCCCAAAACTTATTCCCTGAGTTAAAAGATCGTATGTTTTTTTATCATCAAGGGCCATGTTCTGAATATCCAGGTCAATATTGCGTGTCTTTTTAATAAGCTTAACCGCTTCACTGATGACGGTGAGCGTCCGCAATCCCAAGAAATCCATTTTAAGTAAACCAATCTTCGCGATCCCATCCATCGTAAAACCCGTCGTGATCTGGCCGTCACTGGTCTTAAAGATCGGAACATATTCACTCAAAGGTTTGTCAGCAATAACAACACCCGCCGCGTGAACTGACGCATGGCGATTCAATCCCTCCAAAACTTGCGCCGTATCAATGATCTTCGCGACCGTTTCATCCTCATCATAAAGTTTCTTTAACTGCGGCTCTTTGACCAACGCATCCTCAAGCGATATGCCAAGCTCCGTCGGAACAAGTTTTGAGATCTTATCCACATCCGCATAAGGAACATCCATCACACGCCCAACATCACGGATCGCAGCGCGCGCCTGCATCGTTCCAAAGGTGATGATCTGAGCGACATTCTCACTGCCGTATTTCTTTGTGACGTAATCAATGACTTCCCCACGGCGTTCAAAGCAGAAATCGATATCAATATCCGGCATGCTTTTGCGCTCTGGATTTAAAAATCGTTCAAAAAGAAGGCCATATTTTAACGGATCAAGATCCGTGATCCCAAGTAAATAACTGACCAAACTTCCCGCCGCTGACCCGCGGCCAGGTCCGACGGGAATGCCGCAGCTTTTGGCGTAATTGATAAAATCCCAGACGATCAGAAAATACCCGACAAAGCCCATCTTCTCGATCGTTTTTAATTCATGTTCGAGGCGGGCGTGGACCTCTTTATTGGCGTGAGGGAATTTCTTCAATAAGCCTTGTGCGCAGAGTTCGCGTAAAAAACCTTCCTTAGTTTTACCAGCCGGAGGATCAAAAACAGGCAAATGAAACTCATTAAAATCTAATTTAAGATCACATTGATCCGCGATAACAAGCGTATTCTTAAGGCCATTAGGGATATGGCCAAAATCCCTTTGCATGAGCGTGGGATCTTTAAAATAGAATTGATCCGTTTTTAGTCGCATGCGGTTGGGATCGCTTAAAACAGATTGCGTCTGAATACAAAGAAGCGCCTCGTGCGCCGTCGACTGGGATTGTTCCAGATAATGGACATCGTTCGTGACGACCATCGGCAAATTCAGCTCCGTCGCGATCTTGACCAATCCTTCATTGACCGTTTTCTGCTCGGCGAGGCCGTGATCCATGATCTCGATATAAAAATTGCCTTTACCAAAAATTTGCTGAAAATCATCAGCCGATTTTAACGCTGCGGTATAATTTCCCTGTGATAAATGCCAAGCGAGCTCACCTTTAAGACAAGCAGAAGTACACACCAACCCTTCGGAATATTTCGCAAGGACATCTTTATCCATCCGCGGATAATAATAAAATCCGTCGACGTAAGCGGTCGAAACTAGTTTCAAAAGATTTTTATAACCGGTATGATTTTTAGCAAAGAGAACTAAATGAGACACTGAGCCTTTTTGCCGGGTTGTCTTCTCCAAACGGCTGCCTTGAGTGACCATGTAAGCTTCACAGCCAATGATTGGTTTTATCCCGGCGTTCTTCGCTGTCTCATAAAAATCGATCGCGCCAAAAATGTTCCCGTGATCGGTCATCCCGAGTGCCGGCATGCCGCATTCAGCAGCTTTTGCGATAAGTTTTTTTATTCGGCAGGCTCCGTCTAACAGACTGTACTGCGTGTGGACGTGAAGATGGACGAATTCAGAGGATGGCATGATGAATATTTATTAACAAAATGTAGGGGCGACCACTGGTCGCCCGCTACTACTTTAACAACAATAAATCAAAAAATCCGCAAACCTATTCCCACTCGATCGTCGCCGGCGGTTTGGAGCTGACGTCGTAAACAACGCGATTAACGCCTTTGACTTCATTGATGATCCGGCTGGACATTCGCGACAAGAGATCATAAGGAAGTTGAACCCAATCAGCGGTCATTCCGTCGGTGCTGGAAACACAGCGGATCGCGATAACATTCTCGTACGTACGCTGATCACCCATAACGCCAACGGTTTTGATCGGAAGCAAGATCGCAAAAGATTGCCAAATGTCATTATAAAGCCCGGCTTTTTTAATTTCATCCAAAACTCTTTCATCCGCTTCACGTAAGATCTCTAACCGTTCTTTCGTGACCTCGCCTAAAATGCGGATCGCAAGACCAGGCCCCGGGAACGGCTGACGTTTTAAAACAGTATCCGGAATACCTAAATTCTTTCCAATCAAGCGAACTTCGTCTTTAAAAAGTTCCCGTAAAGGTTCGATCAATTTAAATTTTAAATTCTTCGGCAGCCCTCCAACATTATGATGGCTTTTAATCGTCACAGAAGGCCCGCCGGTCGGCGAAATAGATTCAATAACATCCGGATAGATGGTCCCTTGCGCTAAAAACTCGACATCCTTGATCTTTTTGGCTTTTTCACTGAAGACTTTCACAAATTCATCGCCAATGATCTTGCGTTTCTCTTCCGGATCTGTAACGCCCTTTAACCGAACTAAAAATCTCTTTTCAGCGTCGATCGTATACAAATTCATATTAAAATTACCTTTGAAAGTCCTTTGAACGGAAGTCGACTCGCCTTTGCGGATCAAACCATTATCAACAAAGATCGAGCTTAGTCTTTTACCGATCGCTTTATGAATAAGGATCGCCGCAACCGATGAATCCACACCGCCGCTTAAACCCAAAACAACTTTTTTGTTCCCAACTGTTTCTTTGATCTCTTTGATCGCGTTCATTATGAACTTATCCACCGTCCATCTTGGAAGACAGCCGCAGATCTGAAAAACAAAATTTGATAAGATCTGAACTCCACGCTGCGTATGCACAACTTCAGGATGGAATTGAACGCCAAAGATCTTTTTCGTGCGATTAGCGATCGCGGCGATCGGGGCGTTTAATGTGTGCGCGATCGTAACAAAACCATCCGGCAAAGTTTTGATCGCATCCCCATGGCTCATCCAACAAGTTAAATTAGCTGGCAAGTTCTGAAAAAGATCACGGCTATTATCAATAAAAAGTTCTGCTCTGCCAAATTCACGCTCTTTACTTGGCTGAACTTTCCCGCCCAACAATTCCGTAATCGCCTGCATCCCATAACAAACACCCAAGATCGGGATCCCAAGTTTTAGAATCTCCATTTTAGGCATTGCTGAGCCATGATCATAAACACTTAAAGGTCCGCCCGAGAAGATGATCCCTTTAGGACCGATCTCAAGAAGTTCTTCCGCAGAAATATTGTAAGGAACGATCTTACTGAAAACTTTGCATTCACGGATCCGGCGGGCAATAAGCTGGGAATACTGAGAACCAAAATCAAGAACGACAATGATATCTTTCGTGCGATTCTTTCGGATACGCAAAGATGAATCTATTTTATTGCCAAGTTTATTAAGCCGTGACAAACTTTTAAAACGTTCCTGAGAGATCGTTTTAAATATTTTTTTCCCTTTTGCGCCCGGCTTGATCTTTTTTAGTACTTTCTTTACAACTTTACCTTTACTTTTTGGCTTTCGGCCCATAATTCAATCCTATCTTCTATCGTTTATTCTCCTTCGCCGAATACTCCAAAGCTCTACTCTGGAGATAAAGCGAACGGCTTCGGAAGGATGAACCCTCCAAAAATTTTATGAAGTTCATTTTCCCATGCCGACGCGCTGGCCGACCTGGAAAACTTTTCCCTCTGTCTGGATCGACGGAGCGATGATGATTTCAACGTCATGCATTTCCTTAACATTCGAAGCACCCAAAGACCCCATAGAAGTTTTAAGGGCCCCGACAAGATTCTGTGATCCATCATCAACTTTTGCCGGCCCAAAGAGAATTTCTTTTAAACTTCCGGTTGTTCCGACACGAATACGTGTCCCGCGAGGAAGATTCGCATGTGATGTCGCCATACCCCAGTGATAACCACGACCCGGAGCTTCTTTCGCCCGGGCAAAAGATGACCCGACCATGACCGCATCCGCACCTGCCGCAAAAGCTTTACAGATCTCCCCGCCAATACGCATCCCGCCGTCTGTGATGATGGGAATATATTTTCCCGTTCGTTTGAAATGATATTCGCGTGCCGCCGCAGAATCAACTGTTGAAGTGATCTGTGGAACCCCGATCCCTAAAACACCTCGGGTTGTGCAAGCCGCACCCGGCCCAATACCGATCAAAAGCCCTGACGCACCAGCTTCCATCAATTCAAGGGCAACTTCATAAGTTACAGAATTACCGACAATGATCGGCATCTTTGATTCCTGACAAACTTTGCTGATATCAACAACTTTGTATTCCTGCGCAATATGCTTGATCGTCGCTACCGTCGATTGAACAATAAAAATATCACAACCCGCTTCTTCCGCGATCGCAGAAAATCTTTTCGCATTTTGAGGGATACAGCTGACAACCGCCGGAACATTATGAGACTTGATCTCTTTGATCCTTTTAGAGATCAAACTTTCCTTAACGGCCTTTAAGTAGACACTTTGAACAAGATTAGTCGCTTCTTCCGGAGTTGCATTAGAGATTTGGTCGAGAACTTCAGAAGGATTATCATAGCGGGTTTGAATACCATCGAGATTTAAGACCGCAATCCCGCCCAATTTTCCCATCGCGACCGCAAAATCAACATCAACGACCCCATCCATCGCCGCCGCGAGGATCGGGATCTCAAATTTCTTACCATTAATTTTAAAACTGACATCAACCTCATTTGGGTTGACCGTCACACGTCCAGGAACAAGCGCTATTTCATCAAAACCATAGCATCTACGAGCTCTTCGTCCAATACCAATCCATTCGGCCATAATTTTTTCAGCCTCCTAATCACATGAAAACATTCTAGTTAGAGA
>CAYGEE010000107.1:0-7265 GCA_964348765.1 uncultured Planctomycetales bacterium
CAATAATTATATAAAGTCATTTCTTTTCAACTCTTCGGTGTTGAAAATTTGACTTAAATTTTTTGACCATTTTTTATGCTAACCTCGTCAATTTAAGAAAAGGAGTAAAATGCCTTCAAATAGTAAAAACATTTATGTTGTGGATGACGATGAGTCGGTCTGTCGCGCGCTTAAAACTCTTTTAATGACTTTTGATTTTGAAGTAAAAACATTTAATTCCGCGCAGGATTTTTTTGATACCGTACCTAATGATGAGCCTGGGTGTTTAGTCCTCGACATTCATATGCCGGGATTGGATGGGTGGGCTGTGCAGAAAAAAGTTCTTGAATCCGGATCGAAACGTACTGTTGTTTTTATTTCTGCCGAGAAACAGGAGAATGCCGCCGACCGCGCTTTGAAAGTAGGGGCTATAGGGTTTTTGCAGAAACCATTTTATGGCCAGACATTGGTGGATCTCATTAATACTGCATCAGAAAGCCGTGACAGTTTAGATAAAATTGCGTCGTAAAAATGCATTTGTGGAAATTTTCCCATTAGGATACAATAAAGTACTAGAAAAAATAATTAACAACGCCACTAAATGATAAAATTAAAGAAAAAGAAACCTGAATTTACACGCCACAAAATCTTAAAGAATGTCCGCATTTTTTCAGATGCTGGCGGACAATCAGAAACAAAAGAGCCGCTATTGAAAAAAACAACCCGTAATAATTTAGAAAAAACGATTCGTCAGCAAACGGATGATCTGAGAATAAGAAACGGGCAATTAAAGGATGGGGTCGATAGGGAAAAAATCGCAGAAGAGCAAATAAACATTCAAACCAAAGCGATGGAATCTACATCAGACGGCATTTTTATTCTCGATGCCAAGAAGCGTAGTTTTCCTATTATCTATGTTAATCACTCTTTTGAGGCGATGACTGGCTATGTAAAAAGAGAACTCCTTGGCCAAAATTATTTTTTACATTATGGGCCCAGTGTCGACCCTCGGGTCGTTAAGGAAATAAAACGTGTGCTGTGTGAAGGGAGATTTTTTCACGCAGAGATGCTTCATTTTAGAAAGAATGGCGAAAAATATTGGAATCTTCTTCGCATTACACCGGTGCGTGATGATAGCGGCCTTGTCACCCATTATATTGGGATTAAAACCGATGTTACTCTTATCCGGCAAAGGGATTTAGAGCTTAAAGAACAACGCGAAGAAATTTTGCATGTGACAAGGGTAGGAAAGCTCGCGGAGTTTGTATCGTCTTTGGCCCATGAAATCAGCCAGCCTCTTACAGCTATTCTCTCTTATGCTCAAGCGGCCCAACGTATCCTTGCCCAGAGGGAGCCCCAATCGCAGGAAATTCTGCAATATATTATTAATGATAATTTGCGGGCTACTGAAGTTATCAGGCGTTTGCGGTCACTCTTGAAAAAGGGTAAACCCGTTTTAGAACTTCTTGATATCAATACTCTCATTGACGAAACTGTTGTTCTTATTACGACGGATGTTACTGTAAGAAATAAAATCCTTAGAGTTGAATTGGGTAAAAATCTTCCGCATGTTTATGGTGACAGGATACAACTGCAGCAGGTGTTGTTAAATCTTATCAGTAATAGTTTGGAAGCGATGGAGGAAAGTAAAGATTCTCATGAGCTGGTGATTAGTACGTCGCGTAAAGATCTTAGCACGATTTTGGTGGAGGTAGAAGATTCGGGATGCGGTATTCCAGTTGAAAACATGAAGAAGCTCTTCACTCATTTTTTTACTAGCAAGCCAGATGGTTTGGGTATGGGCTTGTCGATCAGCCGCTCCATTGTTGAAACACATGGCGGCTTTTTGGAGGCAAAGAATAATCCTGATCGCGGTGCGACTTTTTATTTCACAATTCCTATTAATATAAAAAATGGTTAAGAACAGTAATAGTCCTATTATCTATGTCGTTGATGACGATATCTCGGTATGCAGAGCCTTGACCTTATTGTTAAAATCACACGGGTTTAAGGTTGAGACGTTTACGCAGGCAGCAGAGTTCTTATCCTTTAAGCACCCTAAGGTAGCATCCTGTCTGATCTTAGATATCCGCTTGCCGAACATTAATGGTTTTGCCCTTCAGGAAGCAATGACGCGCCGAGGGATTGCCACTCCGATTATTTTTATCACCGGATACGGTGATATCCCAATGAGCGTCAAAGCTATGAGGGCAGGAGCTATTGATTTTCTTTCTAAGCCCTTCACGAAGAAGAAGCTTTTTAATGCCATTACACTTGCCATTTCAAGAAGCAAGGTCCAGAATAAAAAACAAGCTGAGATAACAAAAATCAAAAGAAATATCAATTCTTTATCACCGCGAGAATTGGAAGTTTTCCGTTTCGTGGCCCAGGGAATGTTGAATAAAGAGATCGCTTCAAAGAGGGGAACGTCTCTGCAAACGATCAAAGTCCACCGCGGCCGGGTCATGCAAAAATTGCAGGCAAGAACCGTTACCGAACTTATCCATCTCGCCCAAAAAG
Source organism: uncultured Planctomycetales bacterium (assembly GCA_964348765.1). GTDB lineage: Bacteria > Omnitrophota > Gorgyraeia > Zapsychrales > Zapsychraceae > CAYGEE01. Next base: position 2,500 of record CAYGEE010000107.1, read on the forward strand.
CCGGTATTACTTCCTCTAAGCAATAACTTACCTTCGATTTTTCTTCTAAGATGTTATTAATGTAACGCACGATCTTTATAGTCTTAAATTAAGAGCGTCGAGGTGTTGTCAAATGGATATTGCACTTCGGTACAATTGATTATATTTATAACTAATCTAAAATGGCATCATGCCGCTAAAGATAACTAAAGAAAATAACAAGATTCCTCCGGAAGAGATGCGTGGATTAACCCACTATCCACTCCGGTCGCCCAACGGTGATTTGGGGAAGACGAGAAAAGCTGGGAGCATGAAAGATAAAAAAGTGAGCTCAACAGCATTGTCTGGCTCGCCGGACCATGGTCGTATGCTAAATGATTTGAAGGTCTCCGAGATGCGTTTCCGCCGGCTTTTTGAGACCGCTCAGGATGGGATTTTGATCCTCGACGCTAAAAACGGAAAAATCAATGAGGTTAATCCATTTTTGATTAATATGTTGGGTTATTCTAGAGAAGAATTTTTAGGAAAAAAGTTATGGGAGATAGGGCCATTTAAAGACGTCAAAGCGAGCAAGGCGGAGTTTTCAAAATTACAAAGAAAAAAATATGTTCGTTATGAAGATCTGCCTTTACAGGCCCGCGATGGCCGTAAGATCGAAGTCGAGTTTGTCAGCAACATTTATATGGTTGATAAAGGAAAGGTCATTCAGTGCAATATTCGTGATATTACGGACCGCAAAAAAGCTGAAAATGATCTTGCTGAAATGATGAATCAACAGTTAAAGGACGAGACAGCTGACCGGAAAGAAAGAGACCGCTTCATTAGCGCCAATAACCTGCTTGTGAAAATGCTGGGCAAGTCCCTTTTGCCCCAAGAATATATTGATACCTTAGTTACGTTACTTCAAGACTGGAGCGGATGCGCTTGCCTGGGTGTTCGCATCGCTAATGAAGGGACAAAACTTCATTACGACTCACATCAAGGTTTTCGTCTGGCTTACTGGGTTTCTCAGGGGGAGCTTCATATTGAAGAATGTAAAGATCCCGCGGATGACCGTTTTGAGATGACAAAAGGCGGCTCATTTTATTTGGATAGCACAAAAAAGAATGGCGCGAAAAATGAGGTTAGTCTTCCGATGGAGCTCAAGAAAAAATTCCAGGACATTGGCATCAAAAAACCCTATGTTCTCGTTATTATCCCGGTCTTTTATAATAAAAAGACTATTGCTTTAATTTATTTAGCTGACAAAAGAATCGGCAAAGATACATCCGCTGAAATAAAGTTTATTGAGCAGCTTACTCCGCTCATTGGAGAAAGTATTTATAAATTCAATCTGGAAGAAAAAATGAGAGCAACTCAACGAGAATTAACTCAAGCCAGACGGTTGTCTGATATCGGCACATTGTCCGCGACGGTTGCCCATGAGCTTCGCAATCCATTGGCTGCCATTAATCTTGCCGTTCATAATATCAGGCGAAAGAAAAGACAGGATACAGCCATTGAGCCACATCTCGATAGTATTAATAAGAAAATACTCGAAAGCGATCGGATCATTGATAACCTCTTATTCTATTCGAGGCTAAAGACGCCGCATTATGAAGCGGTCAATATTTACAGCGTGCTTAATGAATGTATTGACTCCGCAAAGAAAAGATACGATGCGCAGAATGTTTCGGTGATCAAAAAATTAATGTCGGTTAAAAATCTTATCATTCAAGCTGATCCGTTCCAAATGAAAGAACTTTTTGTCAATATCCTTAATAATGCCTTCGACGCGGTTTCTGGTAAGAAGAGCGCGATAACTATCGGGGCCAGATTGATCAATCATAAATCGATCGAATTATGTTTTCATGATAACGGTGTGGGCGTTAACTCAGCGGACATTTCCAGTGTTTTTGAACCATTTTTTACCACAAAAGCAAAAGGGACGGGCCTTGGCCTTACTGTTTGCCATCAGATCGTTACATTGCATCAGGGTTCTATTGCCATTAAAAGCCCAAAAAATAAGGGTACAACCGTTACGATTATTTTACCAAAGGATAAATAAACATGAATGAAAAGATCCTTCTTGTCGATGATGATAAAGAGTTGTCCGGTGAGATGAGCGAAATCCTCGAGGCTGAAGGGTACTCTGTCCAGGCGGCTTATGATGGGGTTCAGGCAGAGAGTTTTATTAGAAAATTCCGGTACAACATTGTAGTGATCGATTTTAAACTACCCGGAATAACGGGAGTTGAATTATTTAAGAAAGTCAGAAAGTTAAGCCGCGCAAGCCGATTTTTCTTTATGTCCGGCCGTCCTTTTATTGAGAAGTTGATCAAAAAAGAAGGTTTATCAAAAATGGTCAGCGGCTGTGTGAAGAAGCCTTTTGATGTGGAAGAGTTTTTAGGAAAAATTAGAAATTCCTGATTTTTGATTTTAAAGTCGTAAAATGGTTTTATCTGGGCCCTTCGATTTCTCTCCTCGGATTTTTCTCATTCAAGTACAGAAATTTTACTGCTCCAAGCTGATAGTGGACCTAGTTCTGCTTAAGATCTACCTGTCGGTGGGATGGGCTCCGATCATTAAATTTAAAAAGATACAGGCTTACGAAATTGTAACATTAAACGACGCAAATATTCGCCATAGGGATATTAATGTCCCGGCAGAGATGATCTTATTCCCGTTGGAGATAAGGAAAAGAGGGCCTCGTCATGCAGTTTCGTGTCAGAAAATTGTATTTTGAGTGATTTTTCTGGTTGTTTGAATCGCACGTGCTCATGATGTGTTTTTTCTGCACTGTCAATTATAATAATTATATTTTTGGTTTTCCTTTTGGAGAATAATGTCATTTTGCGTCGCAGAGCCACCTATAATTATCTTTACTTTAGATTTAGTTAAAGATATAGTGATAGCTTCATTCAAGCAGGAGTCAACAATGTTCTTGATTAACCAGGAAGAAATGATTTAAATTCTGGAGATTTTATATATAATAATGTCTCAAACAAAGCAGGATTAAGCACATTGATTTTTTGTTAAAATCCAGCCCAAAATTATTTTTTCATAACCGTTTATAATTATTAGGTTTAGAATTTGGAGAGGTGGCAGAGCGGTTGAATGCAGTTGCCTGCTAAGCAACTGACCGGCGTAAGCTGGTCCTCGGGTTCGAATCCCGACCTCTCCGTTCTTCTTCGCTCCCATACTTCGTCACGCCCGCTTTGGCGGGCGGACTTCGTGTGGGAGCTTCGAAGAACAGGTTCTTTAAATTTGTGTTTGACGGGAGCGAAGAAGAACGGAACTCTCCGAAGCTCCTTACAAATTTTTAAAAGAGCGAAGGAGAGTCCGGAGTGTGATCATGTATTTCGTTTATGTTTTGCGCAGTTTAACAAAAGTCGACCGTTATTATGTTGGTTTCACGGCTGATTTGCAACAGCGTCTTGATGAACATAATAGCGGAAAGAGCGCTCACACAAAGCCATGGATGCCTTGGGAAATCGTGACATATGTTGCAGTTCAATCCAAGCAGAAGGCTGTGCAGTTTGAGAAATATCTGAAGTCTGGGTCAGGGTACGCTTTCTTTAGAAAACGATTGATATGATGAATTGGTTTTTCCCCGGTTTTATATTGGTAAGGTTATTTTGATGCGCGATTACAACTACTTCCTTAGGTTTAGCGCAATATTATTTTAAAATTAAAATGATCTTTCCTTTTTTCTGATCCCATGGCCAAACTCGTCCTCGATCTTCATGAGATTTTCAACAAAGGCCGTGATATTGACCGCAGCCTCACGGATATTATTCAAGAAGCTGTCGACAAAAGGATCACGCTCGTCGAGATCATCCCCGGCAAAGGCAGCGGCCAGCTTAAAAAACACGTTTTACGGTTCCTCGAACAAAAACAGGTCCGCGCTCTCTATCACCGCATTGAAAAAGATGATAAGAATTTCGGCCGGATCTTCGTTCATTTCCGCTTTAAATAGGCCCCAATAAAGTTGCATTATTTTCTAGACCGCGTACAACTTACTAATTACAATAAATGCATAAATCGATCAGGGCAAGGTCCTGGTCGATGTTCTTTTTATTAACTCATATAAATCTAACCTTATGAAAATCTATAAATATAATGTCAAAAAGAAGAAATCGGTTTGGATCGATGCCGACAGCGCTGTCCGCAAGATCCAAAAGGGAAAGCGTGTTTTGATCGGCTCTGGCTGCGCTGAGCCTCAGCATTTAGTAAAAGCTCTGGTCAAAAATGCTACGCATTTCCGCGATAATGAAGTCGTCCATATCTTAACCGTCGGGATCGCTCCGTACGCGAGCCCGGAATTTCAGGATCATTTCCGGTTAAACACCTTTTTTATCGGCCACAATATCCGCGATTCGATCATGACCGGGCATTCTGATTACCTTCCGATTTTTTTGTCTGAGATCCCCAGGCTTTTTACGTCAAAAATGATGCCGCTTCATTGCGCGCTGATCCAGGTGTCGAGCCCGGATAAAAATGGTTTTGTCTCGTTGGGTGTCAGCGTTGATATTTTGCCAGCGGCGATCGCGTCGGCAGAATTTGTTATTGCTCAAGTTAATAAGAATATGCCTTTTACTATGGGCGCGGCAAAGATCCCGTTGTCTTGTATTGATTATTTAGTCGCAATGGATGAACCCATCATGGAATTCCCGCAAGGCACGCCTGATGCCGTTTCGATGCAGATCGGTAAACATTTATCGCGATATATTTTTGATGGTGATACGTTGCAGCTGGGGATCGGAAGCATTCCCGATGCTGTTTTAAAGTATATGACGGATAAAAAC
>CAYGEE010000108.1:0-7159 GCA_964348765.1 uncultured Planctomycetales bacterium
TAACTACATACGCTTCAACATCTTATATCTTTATTAAAAAATTCTTACCAATTCCCAATTTAACTGGTTCAGAAATATCGAAAACTATTACCGAAGTCAATACGAAATTATTTTGGCAGGATATTCTCACTGATGATCTTAGAAGCGATCAGATCAGCAAGAACAGTATTTCCCGGAGGATCTAAGTGCAGTTGATCATGAAAAATATTTTGATGCGGGCCTTGCTTATCAGCCATTTCCTTCATTAAATTAACAGGATCAAGAAGACAGATGTCAGGATGTTTCGCAACAAGCTTTTTGATCGCGCCGCGAAATGCGTCATAATACGCAGGAACTTCATCAGTAAAATCTCCAAACATACACGTCGGACCACTAGATCCATCCACGCCCGAAACACATCGGATGGGTTCAACGATCAGCATAAATCGAGACCCATGGTTTTTGGCATCCAGATAGATACTTTCGATCATATCAGGATAGGTCCGATCATAAAAACCGGGCAAAACCCGCTTCATCATTCCCGCAAACGCAAGATCCTTATCCTCTTTTGTTTTCATAAGCGGTTGTATGTTGATCTTCATCGTCGCGATCTCCAAGCTTCTTCGCAAAAACCGATACAACAAGCTATTATCTGTTAAATAAAGATTCGCCTTTAATAAACGCGCCTTTTGCGGAGTGACAACGTCAGTGTAGACAGTCCATTTCTGGATCTGATCATTAAAAGTATTGCGGATATTATTGATGATGACCAGATCCGGTTGAAGCCTGTTTCCGTCTTTAAAATATTGCTGAGCGATCCAATACAAACTTTTAGAATGCGCGCCGTAATTAATAACTTCAATATTCTTTTTACCGGTGCGTTTTTGCAGGATCTCTTCAAGCTGAGCAGGATACGTTTTATCGTCGGGACTTTCAGAACCAAATGTCGAAGACCCTCCGTAAACAACGACCCGATAAACACCGGCCGGTTTAGGGATGCTAAATTCTTTGCCTCGTAAACCAAAAGAATTGATCGTGTAAGCCGGGAATTTCGGATCTTCAGGACTGTTATAACGCCCGGGACGAGCGCGGTCTGTTTTATAATCCCAGGGCCACTCATACATGCTCAATGTCCGAGGATAAAAATCTTCCGCAACGAACATCCGGACCAATGGCCGCAAGATCGGAGTCACATAATAAGGTTTAATACTATCGGTGTATTTCAAGAACTGCAGCGAAGAAAGGATTATCTCGATGATAAAATAAGAAACAACCAAGAATACAGGGATAACAATAAATTTATGTTTTTCAAATCGATTTTCCAAAACCTGTTCCTTTGTATTATTCCCAATTTCCGCCGATGGCTTTAACCAGTTGGCTTACGGCAATAAGTTCCTCTGATTGGATCTTGATCGCATCGCGCTCAGCCTGTAAACGGGAGCGTTCCGTATCAATAACTTCCAAAAAGCTTACCAATCCTTCCTTATATCGGTCAATAGAAATATTCGCGGCCTGCTGAGCGGCATCAAGAAGTTTTTGCTGAGCTTCTGATTGTTCTTTCCTTAATCGAATATCTGCCAAAGCATTCTCAACTTCACTAAAAGCCGTGAGCACCCGGCTGCGGTACTCTGCGATCGTCTTTTGATATTGCGCTTTCTGCGCCTTTAATTTCGCATTAAGCCTTCCGCCGTTAAAGATCGGGATATTGATCGACGGGCCAAATGACCACACACCGCTTTCCACATTAAAAAGATTTGCACTCTCGGCACTAGCAACCCCCGCACTTCCCGACAAGGTGATCGAAGGAAAGAAAGAAGCCTCGGCGACACCGACTTCACTATTGGCCGCATTCATTAACCATTGAGCTTCTAAAATATCCGGCCGATCCTTCAAAAGATCCGACGGGATCCCCGATGGGACTTGCGGAACATTTATTTTAAGCGGTGAATGGACAATCGTAAAATCACTCGCATTCTGACCACAGAGCACGGACAAAGAATTCACTAAATTCTCACGACGACGATTGGCATCAACAAGATCCGCCTGCGCCTGGGCAAGTTGTGTTTGAGCTTGATAATATGTCAGCTCACTATTGATCCCTTCTTTAAAACGTAAGTTCAGCATATCCACTGCTTTTTGACGCAACTCAACCGCTCCCGTCAGCGCATCGATCTCGGCATCTAAAGCACCCAAAGAAAAATAACTGCGCGCAAGATCCGTCGTTAACGTTAACAGCACCGTTTGATATCCGGCCGAATCCGCTTTAAATTGCGCTTCTCCGGCGGCAAAAGCAGCGCGGACCTTTCCCCAAATATCCACTTCATAACTAAGATCAAAGGGGATCTTAAAACTATTCTTCGTCGTGCTTTTTGATAATCCTGTCAAATTCTTTGATGACCGAGCGCGTGAAGCCGATGGATTGGCCTCAAGATCAGGCCAAAAATCCGCACCTTCAACGCGGGAGAGCGCCCGAGATCTTTCCACATTAGCCATAGCGGCCGCAAGGTCCTGATTATTCTTAACAGCGAGTTCTTCCAAACGATCTAATTCTTGATCATTAAAGATCGACCACCACTTCGCCGGCATAACAAACGATGAATTTAAAAGCGCATCATTTTTCCATTTACTAGAAACATTAACAGATGGTTTTGTATAATGTGTCCGCAAAGCGCAACCCGTCAAACTAGAGGCGGACAAACCGATCAGAACAAAAGGAACGATCAATTTATTTCTTTTAAAATTTGTGATCTTACTGAAAAAAACATAAACAATAGGAATAACGATCAGCGTTAAAAAAGTACTCGTTGCCATGCCAAAAACAGTTGCAACCCCCAAAGGCCGTCGTGCTTCGCCGCTTTCGCCAAAACCGATCGCGATCGGCAAGATCCCGACGATCGTCGCGACCGTTGTCATAAGAATCGGCCTCAAACGAATAAGCCCCGCTTGATACATTGCTTCTTTCGCGGTTTTCCCCAGCGCCAACTGCTGATTCGCAAAATCAACAAGTAAGATCGCGTTCTTTGTGACAAGGCCAAAAAGCAGGATCATCCCGATCTCACTGTAAAGATTAATTCCCATTCCTTGAATAAGACCCACAACTCTTGTTTTGCTGATAAAATTCATGATCCACAATCCTCCTAAAGCACCAAATGCCGCCAAGGGGATTGTCGCCATAACTGTTAAGGGATGGATCAAACTTTCAAATTGCGCGGCTAAGACCATATAAACAATAATAGACGCCAAAATAAGAACAAAAAAGATCTGACTGCTTGATTCGATCAGATCCCTTGCCTCCCCCGTCCATTCATAACGAAACCCGTCGGGAAGATCACTTTTGATGATCGTCAAAGCTTTATCAACAGCCGTTCCCAAAGGAAGCCCCACTGGAGTTCCTTCAATTGTCGCAGAGCGCCAACGATTATAATGATTGATAGCACTCGGACCCGCGCCAGTCTCATAATCAATAACACTGTTTAATTGGATCAATTCACCGCGAATATTACGGACATAAAGTTTTTCTAAGTCTGACGGAGAAAGCCTCGACGCACGCTCAAGCTGAGAAATAACATCATATTCTTTTCCCTTGATATTAACTGTCGTCAATTTCAAACCGCCGAAAAGGATCTGCATCGTGCGGGAAATATCTTGAACTGTCACACCAAGAGTTGCGGCCCGATCACGATTGATATTAATGCGTAATTCCGGTTTATTTAATTCAAACGTGGTCCGGACATTCATCAAAAATCCGGCCTGACGAAATTTATTGGTCAACTCCTCTGCATATTTATTCAACGCGATCAGGTCCTGACTCTGAACGACCAATTGGAATGGCTGAGAAAATCCGCGCCCGATCGATTTAGGAACGATCGGAATAACGAACGCACCTTCAACGTTATTAAAAAACTGCGCGCCCAAGCCCATCGGCCCGCCGATAATATCGCGCAATTTACGTTTTCGGTCTTCCTTTAAGCGAATAAAAGCCAAGCCTTGCGACGACTGGCCGGGACTGCCGCGAGAAAGGGCTACCGCCGAAAAATATCCTTCAACTTCCGGAACTTTCGCGATGATCTCTTCCATTTTCTTAACCATCCGGTCCGTATATTCACTTGTTGACCCTTCCGGAGCCAAAGCAAAACATAATAATCTTCCCTTATCTTCATCGGGAATGAATTCTTTATCCAACTGCGTAAAGAAAAAGGCTGTCGCAAAAAGACTAATAACAACACCAACCATGATCCGTCGAGGATGATCTAAACACCATTTCAATACTCGAGAATATTGAGCTGTTAATTTTGCTATCAAGTGCTCAAAAAACACAAGAATGCCGACCTTAGAATGTCCGACGGGTTTTAAGATCCGAGAACACAGCATCGGACTTAACGTTAACGCCACGAAAGCTGAAATGACAACAGACATCGAGATCGCGACCGCAAATTCAATGAACAATCGCCCCGTAACAGTTGTCTGAAAAGCCATCGGCAAAAAAACTGCGATAAGGGCAACGGTTGTTGCAATGACGACGAACCCGATCTCTTTCATTCCCTTGATCGCCGCATCCCAAGGCGTCATCCCTTCTTCAATATGCCGGTAAATATTCTCCAAGACAATGATAGAATCATCAACAACAAGTCCGATCGCAAGAACAAAAGCCAACATGCTGACAATATTAATGGAATAACCCATCACATATAAAACCCCAAAGGTCGCAATAATAGAAACTGGGATCGTTAAAGTTGGAATAAGTGTAGAACGAAGATCGTGCAGGAAAATATAGATGGATAACACAACAAGGATAAAAGCAATAAATAATGTTTCCCAAACTTCTTTGATCGACCGCTCAACATAGATCGATTCATCATAAGGAAAAGCAACTTCAATGCCTTGCGGCAAAAGCGTACGGATCTTCGCAATCTCCTCTTTAACTTTTCGCGTAACATCGATCGTATTGGCTTTCGATTGCCTAATAACACCGATCCCGACGCATGGTTTAGAATTAAAACGGGCAAGCGAACGTTCATCTTCAACGCCGATCGCAGCGTGGCCGACATCAGAAAGCCGAATAAATCCGCCGGCATCCTGACGGATAACAAGATCATTATATTCTTGCGGAGTTTTTAATTCTCCTCGAGTTTCTATGGAAAGTGACCTTTCAAAACTTTCAACAAGGCCACTGGGCAACTCGACACTTTGTTTCTTTAAAGCCTCTTCAACATCTAAAACTGTAACGCCTCTGGCCGCCATTTTCTGAGCGTCAAGCCAGATACGGATCGCAAAGCGTTTCGCTCCGCCGAAAATAACAGAACTGACACCTTTGATCGTCTGTAAACGATCTTTGATAATATTCTCGCTCATCGTCGTTAATTCAAGCGTTGAATACCGATCACTAAATAAAGCGACCCACAACACCGGCTGGGCATTGGCATCTTGCTTGGCAACGATCGGCTCTTCAATATCATCAGGCAGCCTTCCGCGGACACGCGAAACACGGTCACGCACATCTTGCGCGATCACATCAATATCACGCGAAAGATCGAATTCAACGGTAACAGAACTAACTTGTTGACGAGATTCACTGGTTAATGTGCGGATGCCTTCAACCGAGGTTAAAGATTCTTCCAAAACTTCCGTGACTTGTGATTCAACAACGGCAGCGCTCGCCCCGGGATAAACGGTAATGACATTAACGATCGGCGGATCAACATCCGGAAGCTCACGGACAGGCAGGCGATTAAGGCCAATAACCCCAAAGAGGATCAACCCCAAACTCATCATCGCCGCAAGGACGGGACGTTTTATGCTGATGTCAGATAGTTTCATAGTTTAAAATATGATACTAATTAATGCGCTATGGGAGCTTATCTTCCCGTGTCATTGCGAACGAAGTGAAGCAATCTTTTAAAAGATTGCTTCGTCGCTTCGCTCCTCGCAATGACACTGAAGCTTAAAATTTGCATACAGTGTTACTTACTTCATCTTCACCATCGACCCCGGCCCGATCTTTTGATAACCTTCCACGATCACATTCTCACCTTCGACTAATCCTTCCGTGATCTCCGCTTTTCCGGCTAAACGCACGCCAACTTTAACAAGTTTCTTCTGCGCTTTATTATCCGCATCAACAACAAATACATAAACTTCTTCCGCCTTTGGGATCAACGCAAGTTCAGAAACAACCAACGCCTGCGGACGGATATTCACAATAAGATCCAAATTCGCAAACATTCCTCGGCGCAATTTTCCGTCAGGATTAGGAAGTTTTGCCTTCACCAACGCCGTTCGTGTCTGTTCTTCGATCTGCGGATCAATAAAATAAACTTCCCCATTAAATTTCTCGTTCGGATAAGCCGCAACCATAACTTCAACAGACTGACCATCTTTAAGCTGTCCTAAGAACCGTTCCGGAACACGAAACTCCGCCTTCATCGGATCCTGACTGATCAAAAATGTTAATGTACTTCCTTGATTAACAAATTGTCCGATACTCACCTTCCGCTCACCCATGACACCGTCAAACGACACGGCAATAACAGTTTCGCGAAGCTGAGCCTTAATAAGTTCCACTTCCGCGCTTTTCGCTTGAAGATCCGACTGAGCCTGATCAAATTCCTGCTGAGAAACAGCGCCTGCTTTTATAAGAGAAGACAATCGATCGAACGTCGTTTGTGCTAATCCTAGATTTGCCTGAGATTGCGTAAGTGTTGCATTTAACTTCCCCGCATCAATCATAAAAAGCATCTGCCCTTTTTTGACTGTTTGACCCTCATCAAAACCGATCTGTTCAATAACTCCCGAGATCTCATTCTTGATCTCGATCGCCTCATCAGCGGCAAGATTACCGACCAAAGAGATCTTCTCCTCGATCTTCTGCTGCGTAACAGCCTGTGCAACAACATTCACCGCAAACCCGCCCATCGACATCGGGCCTTTCTTCTTTCCACTCCCATTTCCGCAGCCAACAACGAGAAAAGGGATCAAGAAAATTATCCACACTCTTTGAACCACGCACTGAACCTGTTGACAATATTTAAGTTGCATATTCAACCAATCTCCTTTTGGAGGTTATAGTTTTGGTATTTGTTTAGACTTTAGAGATTATCGACGAGAGGAGTTTTATTGTTCACATTCCCTCCCCCTTGTGGGGAGGGCTAGGGAGGGGGACATAAACTGGATAATCTCCATC
>CAYGEE010000109.1:0-7158 GCA_964348765.1 uncultured Planctomycetales bacterium
CGTCGTTAAGATATTGATAAAGGGGCGACATAATGATTCTTCTGTAGGGGAGAACAATGTTCTCCCCTACGATAAGGCCATATTATTAAATAATTGTCGGTATTGTATATCCGAAATGAAAATATGACAAGGGCGGCATACATCATTTTGCAAACAAATTTTCCTCATCAAATTGCCACTTTAATGAATTTTCGATGACATATTGACGGGTATCATTTAATGATTTTTCATTGCGGATAATGTGGTCGTAAAAAGAACGCTGCCAACCAAACGCAACATTGGATATTTCTTTTCGAATTGTTTTAACGGTAATATCTTTGAATGATTTTATAATTTTTGACAACAACCCATAATTATTTTGTTTCTTCTCCGTAGAGGCAGAACATTGTTCTGCCTCTACAATGGCAATGATCCCATGAACATGATTAGGCATAATAATAAATTGATCTAATTCAACACCATGGTAATGTTGCGGTATCGCCTTCCAACACCGTTCAACAATCCCTCCTTCCTGGCTTAAAACCATCGCCCCATTCTCCACCTTTCCCAATGATTCCACCCGATCCTGCGTGCATATCGTCACAAAATAATATCCTTCTTGCGAATAATCATATCCTGGCAATCGATTCGGTTTTCTCTTTTTCATTCCCATCTTTTCTATTTTTACCTTATATAACGTAGGGAACGGTTTTAAACCGTTCCCTACAATTGTGATAATTGTTCTGCAGATTCTTCCTCCTTCAACCCCAACAACATCCTAAAATTCACAACAGGCACGATGTTGATAATGACCGGCTCAATGCCGAGCAAATCGTTAGGGTTCATATTCTCAAAATTGACATTCTTAAATTCAAATTGGAATTTCGATCCTTCTTCTTTTAACTTCAACTTCGCCGCATCCAGATCGATACCGCCGGGGGCGGCGGTCATTGCTTGATCTACTAAACCATCCATGGATTTTTCGGCTTTTTTTCTGTCTCCATTACCATTATCAGGCAAGGTAAAAACGATCCCAGTAGAGATATTTCTAATAATTTCTTGTTTCAAAAGAATCTGTACTAATTGTTCTTTTCTTGCCTTGAGCTCATCGCTATCGATCCCAAGATCATCCATGATCCGTTCGTCATTCATCCCTTCAATAAACCAATCGAAAGCCAGATCATATTCCGGATCGGATATATTATTTTGTTCATGCGACTTTTCCAAAATTTCAGAAAGCTTTGATTTAAAAGTCTCCGTATTCTGCTCTCTTAACAGCGAATCCACCGATTGGCCAAGAGTCCGGACAATTTTAATGAAAAAAGAAATCGTCAGCCTTTGATGACCAGAGACTACCAAATGAATACTTTCCGAAGTGATTCCATATTTCTCTTTCACATCCGCCCATGTTAGATTGTTCCTGTCCCTAAACTCATCAAAAACATGTTCGAGATTGCTGCCAAAAAATTCCAAATTCATTTGATACGGGACAAACCCTTTGCCGAAGTTATCCTCTGATTTACGGCCAGTCAACAGGTCAAAGACCGGGATCTCAAGCACGTTGGCGATCTGAAGAAGATGTTTAATTCTTAACCCTTTAAACTCTCCCTTTTCAACGGCTGCAAGAACGCTTCGTGATATCTCCGTCTTTCTTTCTAAAATCTCTGGCTCCACTTTCTTTTTAAGACGCGCTTCCTCAATATGAAGACCAACAGCTTTGAGGTCCACATCAAGATAAAATCCTTGGTCCTCATCTTTGACCGGCTGATTTTCTTTATCTAAATACGCCCGAACCTCTTCTTCGGACGCTAAAAGGATCCTCGGAGGGACTTTCAAGCCTTTAGCGATAGCGATAAAATTCTCCAAAAAAGGAGAATGCGGATCATATCCATACTCGGCAATGTATTCACGGGAGATCCCGCAAAGAACCTCTAGATCCGCAGGTTCCAAATCGAAAGCTTTGCGGATCATTACTAAATTTTGGCTAAAACGCTCTACAAAATTTTCAATATCATCTGATCGACGCTCTTTGACATCTTCCTCTTTGCCTGTCAAAAAATAAAAAAGGCTCAAATTTAAATATTCCAATACCTTCACGACATTAGCTGTTTCCCTTCTCGACTCATCCCCATTTTCTAAAGAAGCGATAAATGTATAACCTAATCCTGTTGCTCTGCTGATTTGCGATATATCGATGTTTTGACTTAACCTGCTGCGCCGGACTCTTTGCCCAGCCGCTTTCCTGTCATAAGGGATAGATAATTCCTGCCACTGACGATTATCAGCGACCCGCTCCAGATCAAAATTCACAACGATATTTTCTCTTAATAATTGTTCAACCGAAACATTGAACACTTTGGCCAATTTAATTAAAGTGGGATATCGGGGAATCTCACCTCCTGTCTCAAGGCGGCTGTAACTTTGTTCATGCATTCCGACTAAATCCGCGACTTCTCTCTCTAATAAATCCAAACTTTTTCTCATTCTCGACAGATTTCTGCCGATCAGATTACTGCTCTTTACCGGATCCAAAACGATCGGATCATACGGTAAAATCTCTTCTGTTGATTCTTCTTTTATTACATACCACGTCAATAATCTTGGGAAATAATCTGCTATTTTAAACATTACGCGCAGCACGATCTTTCGACTTTGACCTTTTACAATTCTTTGCAAAGTATTAGCGCTAATGCCGATACCACCGGCCGCGGATTTTGTGGAACTCTCTTCAGAATATAATGCTTCAATTTTTTTACCCATCACTTGGAGATCGATCTCATCCGGCAGTTGAGCGATCTTTCTTTTTGTCTTTGGATTCAATTGGTCTTTAGCCCATTGATCAATGTGATCCGCCCAGCGGTCGATGAATTGCGCTTGAATGTCATGACGTGATCTGACGATCTTTCGCAATTCATTGCCAAGCGCTGTGCCGAATTCTTTATTAGCAGGATCCAGATCGCCTTCAACAAAATAAAACGACGCCCGCAGTTTTTCCCATTGCGGGCTTTTGGTGATATCAATATCTGCCGTCTGATCAAATGCCTTTTCATCTAAGACCCCCTCGATCCTTTGAACCATCCGCATCGCCGTTTCATGGGTTTTTTTCTGAAGCCACGTCATCGATGAGCCGGCGCCATCATGATCCATAACCTTATCCAGCTGAAGCATGGCCGCATCACCAAAGAAAGCTCTCGATCTGTCAATTTCATCCGCATCCAGGCCAGCGTTGATGTTCCAATTTTCTCTTGACGATGTTCCCGAATTTCTTTCTACAACACGGGAAACAGTTTCAATGAGATCTAATGAAGAAAAATATCGCAAAAGAATACCTATATATTTTTGCCGGTTCTTTCGAATAGACTCACGAATTTTTTTCTTTGTTAAAGAAACTAACACAGGATCGACCGTTGACCATTTATCTGATAAAACCGCATCTAACTTGGAGCTAATGACTTGGAAAATATCAAACCTTCGCACTGCTTCCATGATCTGGTCTTTCATCGGCCGGGATGATTCCAAGCTCATAATGATATCTCGTAAGATACTGTTGGCTAAAATCGGCAAAATGGAATGCTCATCCAGCATGGCTGAGTCAATATCTTCCTGTCCCCTTGAAAGGTGCCTGGCACTTTGTTTACCTTCATCAGCCGGTCCATAAACTGAGAAATATTCCTGATACGGGAGAATTCCATAGCTAAATCTTTCTTTAGATTCTCTTAATTGAAATGGGATCTTGATCTGTTGAATATTCGTCCGTTGTAATTTTATATAGTGATATTTTCCCCCGTAATTATCTTCTTCGTATCGCGTAGGTTGAACTTCAGCGGCTGGAGAGAAGATCTCGATCAACGCACGTTCATCATCTTCTTTGGGATCTAGAGGATCATCATCGATCATTATTCCGGAAAGAATAAAACCAAATAAACCGTTCACTTTGACTCTTTGGTTAAATAATTCCTCAAAAATTTTCAGCTTATCCCGCAAATACTGAACAACCCCAGGCTCAAATAAGAGAATATCAAAATTCTTATTTGATAAACTTTCCGAAACTTGAGCAGAATTCTCAATGTCTAAGATCACCACTTTGATCCGGCCGCGGGCTTCTGTTATTTGCTCTGAAGAATAACTCTTCTCTTTCATGCGACGGTCAATAAGGTCATCATCCCAAAGCCCTTCTTCCTTGTTGATCGCTGTAATATGAACATTGGGATAACGTAAAGCCATTTCAATTGCGGCTAAGCCTCGTCCGACGCCAATCAATAGAACTTCCTGATCTTTGTCTTTTCGCTGTTCTAGATCGCTCGATAAATCATAAACCTTTTTAAGTATTTCATATCCGCGCTGAAAAAGCATCTCTGTCTCTGGATCAAAAGCGATCCTGTGAGAAGTGCTTCGAGAAGTGTTTTGCCCCGTTATCGCCAGGTCGAGCCCTGAATGGTTTCCGGCATTTCCTTCTCCGACCAGATATTGCCTCAACACATCCGGCAGTGTCTTATTGATTTTATCTTTTCCATAGAACGCATCGGGGCGGGCCGGGATCTCTTCTCGAGAAGAAGTTTGAAATATCACATCTTGCATGCCGTTGCTGACCATGACACTGGGGATTTGATTCTTATTAGCATATTCAACAAGATAAGCCCCGGACTGCCGGTCGGAAGAAAGATCCGGGTCACCAGACGGGAAATCCCCATCCGTAATAACAAGTTTTAATAGTTCATTATCAAAAGAAGTATTTCGGGCGATCTTAATCGGTTCCAGCGCCGCTTTTAAATTATCCACAATAATAATTTGAGCTTTGACATTTTGTTCTTTAAGAAATCGTTCAGCGATTCTTTTATATATTCCGCTGATCATTTTGTCATCTTCGGCAATAATGACGATCGGGCTGCCATCCGGCGTAAAGTTTCCGTCCCGTGAAATAATGACCTCACCGAGCATTGCCGCGTCAACAGGCCTCCCGCGGACGGAGGCGATGACTTCGCTTCTGCGGGACATAAGCTGCGCGTAATCGCGGGCTTCTTTTGATGTGACAGATCCTTCCTCGACTATTCCTAATTGCGCGAGATCAACACCGCCTGAGAAATATTTTTTGGGGATGATGGATTGTGTCGCAGGGTCGTAATCTTCTTTGACGTAATCATAAACGCCTTTTTTAAAAGCTTCGAGGTATTGAGCATAGATCTTCTCTCGGATCGTTTTGTCCTTTAGATCGATCCCTTGCATTTTGTTCTGATCAATAAAGGCTTTGGCGAGAAAACTGTCTTTTAAATTCTTCTTGTACCACGTCGCGAGGATCATCGAGTTGAAGATCTGGCGGAGATTGGAGAAATTTTTGCCAGTGTTGACTTCTTCTTCAATCGCGGGAATTAAAATTTCCCTAATAATTTGTGTAAACGTTTTTGTGTCATTGCGAGGGGAAGCTTTTTTCTGCGATAACGAAGCAATCTCATGAGATTGCTTCGCTTCGCTCGCAATGACACCAGGAGATAGTGCCACATAATCCTCCTCCAGCAGTACTTTCAAGTGACTCTTAATAACAAACACGCTTGATCCATTTACATAAACCGACGCCTCATCCGGAACGATCCAGACTTTATTAAATGTCTCCGTCTTAAATTTATCCAGCAGGAAACGGTCGCGACCGTTCCCTACTTTTTGATAAACCTTCGCCCAAAATTCTTTTCCAATCTTTCCTTCCGGATACATCAAAGACGCCGTCAACTGTTTCAAAAGATAATCCTGCGCAAGCATATCACGGCCCATTTCGGTCTGACTGATGCCATCCGCTGCAATGCGGTTTTTTTCATACGGAGAAAGATTCACCCACATCTCCTTCTCGGGGACCGTTAAACTGGCCATAAAATAATTGATCAATTTCTGAGATTCTTTGCGAAGGGCTTCATTTTCAAGATGATCGTCGCCTGTATCGATAATGAAATCAAATTGCAGAGGATTGTCGGGATAAAGTTTCATCCCGGTCATAATAGCGGGAGTAAAGCTCGGAGAAAGATTAACCATCGCTCCAGGCGCGGGAAGCTCAAAAATACTCTGAGCATGCCCTGGGATCGGGAAAATAACAAGATTGATGGTAAAAATAAAAGCAAGGAATCCGCACAAGAATTTATGCAGAATCCTGAAAGATTGCTTCTCTATATATAAACTATTCATCATGGCTAAAATACTTTCGAGAGGAAAGTACTAAAGTATGCCATATGAAAACAAAAAATCAAGGCTTGCAAAAAAAAGTAGGGACAGACACCACTTTTCAACGATTTTCGTGAAAAAGTGGTGTCTGTCCCTACTTATTGGCCTGAATTGCTGAAAAGTGGTGTCTGTCCCTACTTTATTCTATGCGTTCATCGCGGAAAATTGATAGATGCGGGACATGCGGATAAAATCAAGCCTGTGAAATTTGATCCCGGCATCCCAAAGGTCGGGATCTTTAGCTTTGACCCAAACAACTTCGCCATTAAAGACCATCGGTGGATTATTATCGGGCAATTTGACTTCCAAAGAGACAGTATCATGCAAAAACAACCTATCTTTTGAAGTTAATTTGAGGCCCTGAGCAGAAACATTGCGCAAAGCGACCTTTTCACCATATTCCTCGCGGGTATCCTTAAATTTCGCAGGAAAACGCGCAGAGAAACGGTCAAAAATACGGTTATCTTCTACCTTTTGCGGCCTTAATTCATCCATATTTAAGCTCTGAACTAACTGATCTTTGTAAAAAATTTATCAAGGCGAGACTTCGAACCCTTTAATACATTTTTAAAGAAAATGCCGACGCGAAATTTATCGTGTTCTTTTCTCACCCATTTTACTGTACCAGTCACAAAAATAGGGTCTTCTTCAACACCGAGATCAATTTCGATCGTAATTTCCTTGTTTAAGGGGATACGTTCTTGAGAGATAAACCCAAAACCGTATTTACTGAAGTCAACTGTGGCGGAGGTATCAAACGGGCTTCCAGCTTTGCCGTTGACAGGAACAAAGCATGGAAACCTTCGATATTTTCTTTTATTTGGCATTGTAACTCTTTTATTCTGCTTCGCAGAATGAACAACAGAAAAAGCTGTAAGTGCTTCATTTTCCTGAGATTATGACACTTGTATAATCTCTTTAAAATTATTCTAATATGATACAGATCTAAATCAAGAACATTCCCGACTTTTTACC
>CAYGEE010000110.1:0-7093 GCA_964348765.1 uncultured Planctomycetales bacterium
ATATTATTCCGGCTGTTCGATCTTATATTTCCCGCCGCCGCTGCCGCTTCCCTGTTTCGAAGCGATAACATACAAATCCCCGTTATTAGCTGCAACCACAATGTCTGGGATCTGATCGCCGTCAAGGTCAGCTTTCGCGAAGACCCGGGAACCTTTAGTTGAAGAATTATCCAAAGAATAGTTCCAAACATCAGAACCATCCTGCCCTTTTAATAAATAAACTGTTGTTGGGCTTGTATCTTTAAGAGCGACAACATCGTCAACCTGGTCTCCATTAAGATCATAAACAATATCCGCAGAATAATCATATACGGGACCACTAGAATAACCTGGATAAAGTGGCAATGGCATAGGGAAATTCATTTTTTCCCACAAAGTAGTTCCGTTTACTCCACTAACCATTTTCATACTTGCTGAATAAGCCAATAAAATATCCTGATAAGTATCACCATTAACATCTGGAATGGTCTTCATCAGTTGACTGTTATTAGCAAGTCCATTTGTTAATTGCCATTCATCATTATTAAGATCCCCACCCTTAATCCGGGAAAGTTTAACAGTGGTTGCAGATGTATCCATAAGAAGGATATCTTGCCCTGAACCATTTACTTGTTTAATAGAATCTACAAGCCCAGAAATAGGATTCCTCGAGCTTAACAATTGCACTGTCGATTCAGATTCTCCAGGCGGGCCTAATGCTCCAGATAATACCAAGAAATTCTTTCCATCATCAGAAGCAACACTTGTTGCAATAACAATGTCAGGAATCCCGTCAGGAACATTATTAGGGCCGCCGACATCACTAACAATGGCAATATCTCTAATTTCACTACTATACCCATTTATAATAGTCGTGTTGTACTTATAATACCAAATTGGCATGAGCGAATTGCCATCTAACAAAACAATTTTAGCAACTGCATCATTTGGTCTTATACTAGCAACAATGTCCTTAATGTGATCATTATTCACATCTGGAACTGATTTTAATACTAAAATCGGTTTTGATAATCCCACACTGTATGTTTTTAAAATCGCACCTGTTGCCCCATCTAACATTTCAATCCCAGCATCTCCATTTACCGTATAAGCGTCTAAGATTTCTTGTTTCCCGTCATTACTAATATCTTGATGCGCTACAATAGCGGTTATAGCAGTAGTTGTATCACCCGCCATTGTTTGTTTTTTCCATATTAAATGAGGTTGACCATTTGTTTCTTTCTGTTTACCTGAGTATAAATAAACGGTGCTACCTGAGACTCCTGTCGCATAAACAACATCACTCACTCTATCGCCATCGACGTCATTAACAAAATCAACTTCCCCATAAGAACTATTCGTTGGAATTCCAGGATTTGTCAGTTTCCAATGCAGCTGCGGATAATTCGTTGTCTGCGCCAAGGCTGATCCTTGACACAACATTGCACTTAAAAGAAATGACAATAAAAATATTGATCTTTTTATTATCGGTTTCATCAACAACTCCATTTTTATCCTTTTTTTGTTATTTTGAGCCCCCCACGACGGCATTATCTCTCTTTGTAAAGTATAGAGTATATAAGCCTATTGTCAAGACGATACGACCAAAAAAAGAGCAAAAAAAGGGCGAGGGAAAAATCCCTCGCCCTGAAACTTCAACCAACATAATTATGGCTGATCCAAATTATACTTTCCTCCACCACCACTGCTTCCTTGTTTTGAAGCGATAACATACAAATCCCCGTTATCACCTGCCACCACAACGTCAGGGATCTGATCACCATCAAGGTCTGTTTTGGCAAAAACACGAGAACTTTTTGTTAAAAAGTTGTCGAGTGGATAATTCCAAATATCAGAACCATCCTGGCCTTTTAGTAAATACACAGTTGTTGGACTTGTATTTTTAAGGGCAGCAACATCGTCAACCTGATCTCCATTGAGATCTAAAACGGTGTCAGCAGAATAATCATATGCTGGCCCGCCATAAGGCGGCAATGTCATAGGAAAGTTTGTTTTTTCCCATAAAGTAGAGCCATTGGTCCCACTGACCATTTTTAGACTGTTAGAATAGCCCAACAGGATATCCTGCATGGCGTCTCCATTGATGTCAGAAGCAGCTTTCATCAGCTGATAATCACTGGCTAACCCAATTGTCTTCCATTCGTTATTATTAAGATCCCCACCTTTAATACGGGCAAGGCTTACGGTCGTAGGAGAGGTGTCATTGCTCATAAAGAGAATATCCTGTGCTAAACCGTTCATTTGTTTTATAGAATCTACTAGGCCATTTGTTGATGTCCTTGAATTTAACAAAAGGCTGACCGTTGATCCTGATGCGCCGGGAGCTCCCGCGCCAGATAGAATCAACAACTTTTTTGAATCCCCGCCACCAGTCGTAGCCACAACATCAGGGATCCCATCAGGGATATTATTAGGGCCGCCGACATCATCTACTATGGCAATATCTCTGATCTCTGTATAATTTGAATTATATGTATACGTCCAAATCGGAGTCAACGTGCTACCATCCAATACAATAATATTAGCCGTTCCACTTGTCCTGACACTGGCAACAATATCCTTTATATGATCATTGTTGACATCCGGAATAGATTTTAAAAACATAATCAAATATGCAATCCCAGCATTATAACTTTTTAAAATTGTTCCTGTTGCTCCATCAAGCATAGAAATAAGTTCATTTCCATTGCCGGTATTATTTGTGTACGCAACGAGAATTTCTTGCTTTCCATCTGGAACGCCGTTGTTGCTGGAATTATTAACATCTTGATGCGCCGCAATAGCATTGACCTTTGTATTTAATGCTAGTGTTGAGACCTGCTTTTTCCAAATTTGATGCGGTTGACCAATTAAATTACCGCTCAATTCCTTCTGTTTTCCTGAATACAGATAAACAGTTGTGTCGCTTGCCCCAGTGGCATAAACAACATCACTGACCCCGTCCCCATCAACGTCAGTAACAAAGTCAATTAATCCTTTTGAACTATTGCCATTTACTGTTGCTACCCCAGGATTTTTTAATTTCCAGTGAAGCTGCGGATAATTGGTTGTCTGCGCCGAAGCTTCTATCTGCCAGCCCACCAGCCCGGCGAAGAGCATTACGAGTGCTAGAATGCTTTTCTTGATCGATTGTGTCTTTGATCTCATTTTTAATTCCTTTCGATTTAACTTCGTTGAAAATGAAAAAACCCCATCCCGAATCTTCGGAAATAGGGTCTATAGTCCTTCCCCAGATCACTGATTCGGCAGCCAGGCTGTCCTTCCCTTGAAGGATCCTTAACTTTGCCCCGTCTTCGCCAAATACTTATCGTGTTTGGCTCCGCCGGACTCTGCGTAGCTCAAACACGCAACGAAGTGCAGTTTTTGAGCGAAGCAGAGGCCCCATGCTTACGCATGGTTTGCCTTTTCGTCTTTCATGTCAATAGAACAATTCACCAACTGTTGAAAGTATAAAACATCTTTCCTCGATGTCAAGAGCTCGACGTAAAAAAGGTGATTTTCGGGAAAGGGCTTTCTTTTTCCAACAATTAATAATGTAAAGACGAGCCGGCGGCTCGTCTCTACGATTTCCCTTGTTTTAAATAATCCCTTATGATCCTATTATGATCGAACGCGTATTTTAATTTTGAGAGATCCTCATAGCGGACGATCTTTAAGCCCTTGGCATCATCCCCAAACTGCGGCTTGCCAACGCCTTTTCCTATATATACCGTTGAGATCGTTTGAAAACGCGGATCGCGGGAAGGATCAGAATACGTATGGAATTGGCGAATATTGACAACCTTGACATTCGTTTCTTCTTTGGCCTCTCGAATAGCCGCTTGTTCTAAGCTTTCTCCATAATCCACAAATCCTCCCGGAAGCGCCCAGCCGTACGGCGGGTTAGAGCGTTCAATGAGAATAATTCCTTCTTTTAGTTCAATGATCACATCAACAGTGACATACGGGCCATAACCCAATGTTTCTTGAAGATGATGGACATAACCGCTGATATTTTTATTAAAACTCTCAAAACTTTCCGTGTCCGGAAGACAAAACGTTATTTTTTTCAAAGTTGTTTTATTCATCCGCAGGTATTTGATGACTTCCTGGGTTAATATTTTCGCAGCGCCGATAAATGAAAATCCGCCGCTCCCGCAGCCCAAAGCACCAAAAGCGATCGTTTGAATTTTTGATCGATCAACACGTTTAAAAACATCTTGAATCACTTTACGCAAGCTGTTCTCGTCTGTTTTTTTATTCTTATTGTGCGTCGATGTTTCAATACAGACAGCTTTGGACTTCCCCTTAACAACTGCACCTTTTTCTATAACAATCGCATCAACATCAAGCTTTGCGATATCGCCTTTGATGATCTTAACTTTCACACCTTTGATCTGCATTGTGACTCCTTAAAATCAGTAGGGAACGGTCGCGACCGTTCCCTACTCTAAGATTTATTTGCGATCTTTCTTGCTAACTCCAACGCCTGCTTTTTATCAACGATCTTTCCCAATGCCTGTTTTTCTTCAACGGCGGATAAGATCTTTTTAAACAATGGCGACGGTTTTAATTTTAATTTTTTGATAAGATCATCACCCGTGATCAAACGTACGATAGGCTTCTCTTGTTTCTTATGAAAAAATTCCTTAAGCAGCCTCTGACAGATCTCTCGATGATGTTTTTCTTCTTTCACGCTCGATAAGGTCCCTCGGGTCGCGCGCTGATCGGCTAAAGATAGTAGCAAAATACTCGCCGCTTCCTCTTTCGCGTCGCGAAAGAATCTAAAGACCGCTTTTTTCGTAGGATGCGCGAAATTCGACAAATATCCCGGACGCAAATGCCACAAGACCATATCTTCAAGCGCGTATCGCTCCCGGGAAGAGAACCTTAACATCCGGGCAATATTCCTAGCGATATATTTCCCGACATGTTCATGCCCATGGAATGTGTAACGCTCTTTTTCCTTCTTACGCGTTTCGGGCTTGCCGATATCATGAAGAAGAAGCGCTAGTTTTATAATATCCCGACGAGTATGCGGGCTTGAGATCGTTTCTAAAAGATATTCATTGATCTTAACGTCATCTTTTACTTCCTTTAATAATTCTTCAAACTGTCGAATAGCCTCTAAAGAATGCTTCCAAACATCCAAATGATGATACCCGCCCTGCTCACAGTCAAACATGACCTGTAATTGCGGAATAATAAGCTCCAAGACCTTAAGCTTATCCATTTGAACGAACGTTTCATAAGTATTCGCGCTGGCCAAGATCTTAAAAAGTTCTTCGCGGATCCGTTCCGCGGAAACATCCTTTAATAAATGTTTATCTTTCTGGATCTGCTTGATCGTTTTTGATTCAATCGTAAACCCCAGAGAAGCCCGCAAACTAAACGCGCGCAAAACCCTTAACGGATCATCAATGAATCCGCCGGAGGAAACCATCCGGATCACCTTTCTCTTAAGATCGGCCGATCCATTCTTTTCATCAGCAATAAGATCCTTGATGTCTGTTCCCTCGGATAATTTGAGAATATCCACAGACAACGTATTGATCGTAAAATCCCTTAAACTTAAATCCGCCTTTAATCCTTTAGCACGAAAATCCGCGAAATCGAAAGTCAGGATCGCTCCCTTTTCTTTTTTAGCCACTCTCGCGCATCCGCGTTCTTGATCTAAAACAATATAAGCCCCTTTGATCTGACCAGCGAAGATCTCCGCGAGTTTTAAAGCGTCTTTACTGACGGCAAAATCGAGATCCGTTTTTTCTATTCCTAGAAAATGATCACGCAAATATCCACCGACAAGATGAACTTGCAGTTTCCTTTTGCGAGCCAAGTCTTGGATAATTCTAATTTGAGGGATTTTTTCTAGTAAAAA
Organism: uncultured Planctomycetales bacterium; assembly: GCA_964348765.1. GTDB lineage: Bacteria > Omnitrophota > Gorgyraeia > Zapsychrales > Zapsychraceae > CAYGEE01. The sequence goes on from CAYGEE010000110.1 coordinate 5,858, forward strand.
CATAAAAATAAGGTCATAAAAATGTAGAGACGACCCGATGGGTCGTCTCTACGCTATTATTTCTCTATCAGATTACGCCTGTGCCTCTTTATTCACCGCCACTTTATTAAACACATCCTCATCAACAAAGATCTCCGCATTAAACCGCACCGCCAACGCGATCCCATCCGATGGCCGAGAATCAACATGAACCGCTTGTCCATCTTTTTTCCGCAATTCGATATGAGCATGGAAGGTATTATTAAGCATCTTATCAATAACAAGCCGCTCCATCTTTGCTTCCAAAGATTTTATCGTCAACATCAAAAGATCATGGGTCATCGGCCTTGGCGGCTCAATGCCTGAAAGTTTCATCTTAATGCTTGAGGCTTCTAAAAATCCGATCACGATCGGAAATTGACGCACGCCCTTTTTCTCTTTAAGGACAATGATCTGATCTTGACGTTTTTCGTCAATGATTATTCTGGTAAGTTCGACTTGGATCATTCTTGCTCTATTTATTAGATTATTGGTTTTAAGTTGTAAGCCATAAGCTTTAAGCAATCTTACAACTTACAACTTACAACTTACAACTTATAACTATAAAATCTATGCCTTCTCTTTATTCAACATCCCCTTTAATTCATCCATAAATTGATTCACATCCCGAAACTGCCGATAAACGGATGCGAATCTGACATAGGCGACTTCATCTAACATGGCTAATTTCTCCATGACAAGCTCACCGACATCTTTTGAACTCACTTCACGTTCATATTTCTTTTGAATAGCCCGCTCGATCTCATTGGTGATCTCTTCGATCTTATCAATACCAACCGGACGTTTTTCACAAGCCTTTATAAAACCATTTATGATCTTCTTACGGTCAAATGCCTGCCGATGCCCGTCGCGCTTAATGACCATCAAAGGCACTTGCTCAACATATTCGTACGTCGTAAAACGCCTTTCGCATTGAATGCATTCTCGGCGACGGCGGATCGATGTCCCATCCGTATTAAGACGGGAATCAATGACTTTTGTTTCCGGATATTGGCATGAAGGACATTTCATAAAATTAACTTTAAATATTAAGCATTAAGTTATGTGAATGGGTTTTGAGTTGTGTGTCGGGTTATGTGGTATAAGTTATGAGTTTCCCCGCACAACTCATCCTCACAACTCGACTCACAACTCAAAACTCACCCGGAAACCTATTTCTCTACATTTTCTTATAAATCGGAAACTTTTTTGTCAGCT